>JANQKE010000050.1 GCA_028281265.1 Alphaproteobacteria bacterium
AGCATCCTGCGTCCGAACGGACGCAGATAAGATGCTCTAACTCTTTAAACTAGATCATCCTGCGTTCAGATGAGTCCATCTGAACGCAGGATGATCTAGGTGCCCCCTAAGAATACGTGAGTTGGGCTCAAGACCGTCATGAGCGGTGCGGCGCTTGCGGGGACGGGGCTTCTTCCCCGGGCCGGGTGAGCGGGGCGGTCATGCTTCCGCCTCCCGGCTCCGGGGGGCGGCCCGACATCGCATGCACCGTCGACCCACAGATAAGCCAGTGCCGCCAAGGGAATCCCGATGAGCACGCCGGCCGAGACCAAGCCGGTCCAGCCGGCCTCCGCCGCGGCGACGGCCCCGGTGAACGGGATGGCGGTCCAGATCGAAGACGACGCAGCAGGCGGCGGCCAGGAAGTAGGAGGCCGGCACAGGCGCGTCGGCTGCGGTCACGCCGGCCGCCCCGCGATCGGAGAGCCCGAACCCGCTGCCGGGCGGCCGCTGTTCCCGCATTGCGCCGGAGGCAGGCTCCGGTGGCGCGTGACCGGCTCGATTGTATAAGCGGACATGCGTTCATATGCCTGTGTCGCCAATCATGAATATATGCGCATATTCAGTAGTCCGCACCGTTCGTGCCCCTCGGGGCGGAGCCCATCCTTGCCAGGACCGATCGCGCCTTTCGGCACCATGACGAGTATGCCAGGGCCATGCCCCCCTGCACAGCAGAGTGGCCAGCGGGGCCACGGCGTGGCATCTCATCCCCGTCAAACCGGGGGAGTCGACGCCAAGCACCATGCCTGCGAAGCTCAGTCTCACAGCGAAGAACCTGGCGGCCTTGGGGGCCGACCGTCTTGCCGAACTGCTGATCGAGGTGACCGCCGGCGATGCGGCCGCCCAGCGGCGCCTGCGGCTCGCCGTGGCCGAGACTGCCGGGCCTGACCAGGTCGCGCAAGCGGTCCGCAAGCGCCTCGCCGTGATCAAGAAGTCCCGTTCGTTCGTCGACTGGCGAAAACTGGGGCCTCTGGTGTCGGACCTCGCCAATCAGCGCCGGGCGATCGTCGATGTCGTCGGCAAGACCGACCCGGCGACGGCCGTCGATCTGCTGTGGCGCTTCATGGATCTGGCCACATCGCTGTTCGAGTGGTGCGACGATTCCAATGGCGAGTTGATCGCGGTGTTCCACGAGGCCGTCGAGCCTATCGGATCCCTGGCCGCAGCGGCGCAGATGGCACCCGGGACGCTGGCGGACCGGGTGTTCGACGCATTGGTCGCCAACCCGTTCGGCCAGTTCGACGGGCTGATCGAGTCGGCCGGGACGGCGTTGGGGCGCGAAGGCCTGGAGCGGGTCAGAGACCGGATGCTCGACCTCGAACGGCAGCCGCTGCCCAAGCCGCCGCCCGGTGAGCGGCGGATGGTCGGCTATGGTCCGCACGGGCCGATCTACGCCGATGAGCTGGAGGCCACGGGCCGGGCGATGGTGGTCCGGCGAAGCCTGATCGAGATTGCCGACGCCCTGGGCGACGTCGACGCCTTCATCGACCAGTTCGACGAGAAGGCCCGGCGCCGCCCCGCGATCGCAGCGGACATCGCCCAACGTCTGCTCGCGGCGGGGCGTAGTGCGGAAGCCCTGCAGGCGCTCGATGCGGTCGACCGGGAGGAGGTGTTCGGCGCGACCGGCCTGGACTGGGTCGATACCGCCGACCTCCCACGGATACGCACTGCCGACCTGGAGTGGGTCGATATGCGGACCGCCGTCCTGGAAAGCCTCGATCGCGCCGAGGAGGCACAGGCGGATCGATGGAGCGCCTTCCGGCACGCGCTGTCGGCCCGCCATCTGAGGGACTATCTGCGCCGGCTGCCCGACTTCGACGATATCGATGCCGAGCAGCAGGCGCTCGATTGGGTCGCTGCCCGGCCTGACAGGCTGCGAGCGCTGGGCTTTCTTATCGAGTGGCCCGATCTGGGCCGGGCCGCTCACCTGGCCAGCACCCATGCGGACACCCTGGACGGGAACGCGTACTATATCCTGTCACCGGCCGCCGACGCCCTGGCCGCGCAGCACCCGCTGGCGGCCACGACCCTGCTGCGGGCGATGATCGACTTTACCCTCGCCCGCGGCCGGTCCAGCCGCTACGGCCATGCAGCGCGCCATCTGGCGGATTGTGCGGGCCTGGCCTCGGCCATCGAGGACTACGGGCCGCTCCCGACCCATGATGCGTATCTGGAAAACCTGCGAGCGGCGCACGGGCGCAAGCGGTCATTCTGGACCCTGGTCGACTGATCATCGCCAGCCGACGGCACCCCCGACCGGCCATGCCGGGCCCCTCCATCCGAGCCGGCGCGATCCGCCCGTCGGCCTTGCCTTGAGAAGATCTGGTCCGTTCGCATTGCCGCTGGGGCGATGAAGGGCGGGTCGCCCGGCAAGCACTGGGGATAGGTCCTGTCGGGCCGGGGGTTGCCGTTGAACGATGACGGGACTTCTGAGTAGGCCCGGCTCATTCCGGACGCATGGCAAGGCCTACGCTGGATCGGCCAGGTCTCCTGAGTGAGCGCTTACTCCGCCTGTTCTTAAGTCAATCGGTAATCTGGTAGAACAGGCCAGCGTCTGGCTGAAGGATTCTGAGAGATGATACCTCAACGGCTTGGTTGGCAACTGCATCATGCTCCGAACTGCCGTTTGCGGGTCGCCGGCACCGCGTTGACACAAGACTAAAAGAGTATATGAACTGCCAATGATAATGTCCAATTTGTGGAGGAGGCAGGGAATGAGCGAGCATCGTACAACAGAAGATGGATTGAGAGATGAAGAAATAATTTTCGATCGGGAAATACGTTACCCAAGCCCTAAAACAGGGGATTGGGTTAGGGCTGTTCTCACCAGATCAGAACTAAAAGAAATCGAATCAATTTTCCGAACGAGCCCGGAGTACGTGGAGTTCCTAAGGTTAGCAAAATCTGTGAAAGAGAATTCGAATACTAAACTTGATAGCACCAAGTTTCGAGAAGCGCTGCGTGATGCTATTTCATCTGTCAAAGGCTTTCCTCAACCATATTATCATAAAGTACTTTTGGAGTTGATATCGGATTTTCTTTCTCACTCGACCGCTGAGTAATAGGAACAAATGAAATTTCAAGTTTTGATGTGTTGAAGATGCAAATTTTGTCTTTATTTAAGTTCAATTTAAAAGTAAAAGTAGAAACATCGAATTGTTAGAAGCCATCTTGAGATATGGCCAGGTACAGATGTGATTTCAAATGGTTATCGAAGCCCGTTTGGAGCTTCGCATGGGGACGCCGACCAGCCGTCGCCGGCATAGCGGTGATCCTCTGCGGTACGGAAGTGACCTGACCGACGCCGAGTGGGTGCTCATCGCGCCGTTGCCGCGCCGAGGGGGTCTACACTACCAACCGCGTTGCAAACGTCCCCCCGATCGCCCTTGAAGTCGTCAATAAGATCGCCAACCAGGTCGGCTTCCAGGTCCTCCCCAGACGCCGGGTTGTCGAGGGTATCTTCGCCCGGTCGAACCGTAACCAGCACCTCGCCAAGGCCCCCGAGGCCGGCACTCATTCCGCCGTCGCGTTCCTCTACGCCGCTTCCATCATCCTGTTCACCCGACGCTTGGCCCGCTCGACATGAGTTTCGAGTTAAAGGCTTGGCTGGCAACCGCAGCATGCCATAGACTGCCGATTGAGCGACATTGGGATGGCGTTGACACAATGATTAAGCTAGTTGTACTAATGGTGGCAACATATACTATTTTTCTGAAGGAGGTGTGAGATGAATCAGGATCACACAATAAACGATGAAATGATATTTGATCAAGAAATATGGTACCCAGGTCCGAAAAACGGAAACCTAATAAGATTTACCCTTAGCAGATCCGAGTTAAGAGAAATCGAGATTATTTTTAGAAATAACCCTGAATATATAGAATTCCTCAAACTGGCAGAAGATGTTAGAAGAGATCCAAATACAAAACTTGATAGTCATAAATTCTGGAAATCTCTCAACATCGCGATTTCATCCGTAAAAGGAGATTCAGGACCTTACTATCCAGCAGTTATTCTGGAACTCATATCGGATTTCGTTGCCTCTCCCAAGCGTTAGAGTCGATCCGAGAAGTCATGTTGTTTTTACGAGGCGTCTGATGACGTGCTTTCGGCGGGAACTCGCGGGGCAGCAGGTTCCACGGAATGCCGCCACGAAGGACATAGAAGATCGCATCCATGATCTCCCGCATCTCCCATTTCAACGGGCGGCCGCGCTGTGACGGAGGCGGCATCAGTGGGGAAAGGATCGCCCGTTCATCGTCCGTCGTATCGGTTTCGTATCGCGGAGATTTGCGGCTATGCTGCCGCCGAGTGGTCGGGATCCACAGGAGAAGTTCCAGATCAGGTGTCGCAACCTTCTGGAATCACATTCGCTTCCGGCCACTCAACACTTCTCGGATGGCTTCTGAGCGGCTTGGTTGGCAACTGCATCATGCTCCGAACTGCCGTTTGCGGATCACGGTACCACGTTGACACAAGACTAAAAAAGTATATGAACTGCCAACGATAATGTCCAATTTGTGGAGGAGGCAGGAAATGAGCGAGCACCGTACAACAGAAGATGAATTTAGAGATGAAGAAATAATTTTCGATCTAGAAAGGCGTTACCCAAATCCCAAAACTGGAGATCTAGTTAGGTTCGTTCTTACCAGATCTGAGCTAAGAAAAATCGAAGCAGTTTTCCAAGCTAGCCTAGAGTACGCGGAATTCCTAAAGCTAGCAGAATCTGTGAAGAAGGATCCGGATACTAAGCTTGATAGCATTAACTTTCGAGAGGCGTTGCGCGATGCGATCTCATCTGTCAAGGGCTCTCCTCAACCATATTACGGAAAAATACTTTTGGAGTTAATATCAAAATTTCTCTCATCCAATCGTTGAATGACGGGACTTGATAAGATGTCAGATGTTAATGTGTTTCTCGATGCAAACTTTCTTGTCTTCTTGGTTCAATCTGCAAGTAGAAGCGGCGGTATCAGCTTGTTGGACAATATCCTTCCTGATGGCGGAACGGTTGTAATCACCCGGACGGTTGAGGAAGAAGTAGGCAGGCAATTGGGCTACTCTGAGTCAAATCTGTTTTACGGCTGGATTGGAATTCGATCGGAGGTTTTCGTGGATGCACGATTCGATTTGCCTCCAGGAGATGACAATGGAGAATTCACTATTGCCATGGCCGTACAAGATGATGCATATTCATCGGATATAAATCACATCATAAGTAGTGATAATAGATGGGATTGGGAATCGAATATCCCTGAAGAAGTTATTCGAAATGATTCTATAGGAGGCTTGTCTTCACTCCTAATCAATGGCCTCATTTCTTATGATAAGTATGTCGAGACGGTTCTCGCTCTTGAGGGTTATGTTCCATATCAAGAGTATTATCTAGAGACATTAGATGGTCCTGTGCCTTTCGGCTTCGTGGCGCCGGGGCTGACATATATTCTGGAGAGTGACGATGGTTTGGAGTTCAGTCTGCGAGTGGTCGGTACTGGCCAACCCGGACAGACATCCCTTATGATCTATCAGAACGACGTTCCCGTTGGCGCTGTCGGTCCCCATCAGTCCTTCACGTTGTCGGAAGCCGGTGTAGACATTCAAGGAGTACCTCATTGCTTCGCCGCCGGAACGATGATCGACATGTGGCCACTCGACCCGACCCTCAAACCGGGCGCCGATGGGCACTATGACCAGAAGGCGGTGCGGGCCGGGATTTGGCGCAAGCCCATTGAAGAGGTCCGGGCCACGGACACCGTCGTTTCGTTCGACACGCTGGGCAAGCTTGTCCCCGGTCACGTCACTCGGACGATGACCAACGACGTGAAGATCATCCTGGACTTCCACGGCACGTTCGTCACCCCCGGCCATGTGTACTGGTGCGCGGGCGGCAGGTTTGCCGGCAGATACGCGCCACTCATCGACATCCTGCGCGATGATGGTGTGATCCAGCACCAGGACGGTAGGCTGATCCGTGCCGCAACCGGGTGCGACGTCGGCTCGCCCGACGACGAGGAGTTCTGGGCCTTCAAGCTCTACACGGACGATCAGGGCAACGAACGCGTTCAGGCAAAGACCAAGCTGCGCTTCGGCACCCGCTGGATGATGCCGAACGGCCATCACTTCTCCATGCGCGACTTCATGGAACATCTCGGTGTGGAGATCCTCCGGGACGGCCCGTACAGGGGCTATGCCCGCTGGCAGCAAACCGGCCACACGATGCCGTTTGCATGGGTGCTCTCGGACTCCCTGCCCAACCCGGAAGACTTCGTGCTCGCCAGATCGGGCACGTCGTTGCAGGACATCTACACCGCCGGCCAGTGGGAGGCGGTGCGCCCGGCGATGCCGCCGCCGCGAGACGTCGAAGGCAGGCCCGTACAGCCGCTTGCCGACAGCAAGCTTGAACTGTTGCGGCGCAACGAGCCCATGGCCTTCAGAAGTGATGCGCCATCCAGCGAGATCCTACCTGGCCGCGATCCGCAAGAGAACCGCCGTCAACGGAGATCGGCGGAGGCGAGAGCGCGACAGGCTGCCAGGAGCCGGCACCGCAGAAGCACAACGTTGCACTGAAGCAGACCTATGGCCTCTTCGACCGCCGTCTCGCCGGCAGGAGGCCTCTCGCCCTCGACCGTCGCGCTTGTCGTTCATAAGTCGTAAGAAGCCTCGTCGCTCGATCGAGCCATTTATCGTCCATGTGCGCAGGCCCCCAAGAGCGGCAAGCAAGCTGGGGAGAGCGTGAGCGCAACCCAGCACGGGGCCTGTATCAAGCTGGGTTTCGCTCACGCTCTCCCCAGCCTGCTCTTGGTCGACGCGTTATCAGACCTGTCCGCTCGGGCCGTCGCTTTGGCCGACCACCTGTTGAAAGGCTACGACTACTCGCTCCCGTGCGCCGTGTCGGTGTAGGAGACGATCTCGTATTCGATATTGTCCGGGTCCATGAAGTAGAAGCGCCGCCCGGGCTCGTAGTCGTCATGGCTGAAGGTCTTCAGCCCGTAATCCAGGACCCGCCGTTCGACGCCGTCGAGATCGTCGACCTCGATGCCGACATGATTGAGCGGCAGGCCCTTGGCATGGTGGAGCGGCCGGCCCGTCGCATCGGCGGTCCTGTACACCGCGATGTAGTGGGTGTCGGTGCCGACATGGATGGTGTGGCCGCCGTTCATGGCCGGGCCCCGCCATCGGATGCGCCAGCCGAACAGCGTGTTCAGCATGTCCGCCGTCCGGTCCGGATCGGACACGGTCAGGTTCACATGCTCGATGACCGCCTTTGCCATGATGATCTCCTTTGTGGGTCGGTTGAGAAGGCGATCCGTCTGCCCTACAATCTCAAGCTGACTTGAGGTCAAGAGAAAACGAACCCGCCCATGCATGCCGATGATGTTCTGCCGATCGGGACCTTGGCCCGCCGCACCGGTCTCAGCGTGTCGGCGATCCGGTACTATGAGGAGCGCGGGCTGCTCACCGGCTTGCGCAGCGCCGGCGGCCAGCGGCGGTTCCGCCGGTCGGACATCCGGCGGCTATCGTTCGTCCGGATCGCCCAGGGGCTCGGCCTGTCGATCGAGGGGATCGCCGAGATCCTCGCCGGCCTGCCGCAGGGCCGAACGCCGACGGCCGAGGATTGGGGCCGGATCAGCCGGGACATCCGCACGGTGCTGGACGCGCGGATCGCCGCGCTCGAACGGACGCGGGACAAGCTCGACGGCTGCATCGGCTGCGGTTGCCTGTCGCTGAAGACATGCGCGCTCTACAATCCGGGGGACCGGGCCGCCGGTTTCGGCGCCGGCCCCCGCTGGGTGATGGGGGATCGGCCCCCTTCAGCCGATTGAGGCGGGCCGCGGGCCGCGGGCCGCCGATCACGGCTCGGCACCGGCCCCGACCGGTGTCACAGCCCGAAGACGAGGTCCGCCAGGGCGTCCAGCGTATCGATCCGGTCCAGCGGGTAGGTCGCGGCGATCGGTTGGAACACGTCGATGCTGTGATGCTGG
Source organism: Alphaproteobacteria bacterium (assembly GCA_028281265.1). Classification (GTDB taxonomy): domain Bacteria; phylum Pseudomonadota; class Alphaproteobacteria; order DSM-16000; family Inquilinaceae; genus JANQKE01. The sequence goes on from JANQKE010000050.1 coordinate 8,019, forward strand.
GCGAGGCCGACGGCCTGCCGGCGCAACCCGAAGGCCAGGGCACGTCGGGCGAAGTCCGGCGTGACCGGCCAGTCGCTGGCCAGAAGGAACACCCGCAGCAGGTCCTTGTCGCAGCCGAAGACGTCGCGATGGATCTGGATCAGTTCGGTGTGGCGGTCGGCGACCATGGCATCGCCCCAATCGATGATCCCGCTCAACCGGCCCTCGGTGACGAACAGATGGTTCGCCACGATGTCCTGATGGACGAAGACCGGGTGGTCCGGGGGATAGCGGGCCACGAACGCGGCCGCCTGAGCCGCCAGATGGGCGGGTAGGGAGGTTCGGGCCGCGGCCTGCGCCATCGGCACCGGTTGCCAGCCCGTAAGCTCTCGCGCCGGGGGCGGTAAGCGGTGCAGCCGCTTGATCCGGTCGCCCAGATCGGCGGCGAGACGGCGCCATTGGTCCGGGCTCAGGCCGGCGTCTCGGACCGTCGTCCCATCCAGGCGGCGCAGGATGAGATAGGGCCAAGGCTCGTCGCTGCCGGGTGTGACGACACCATGGGCGAGCAGGTCCGGTGCCCCGATCCTCGGTTCGCCCCGGACCTGGTCCAGGGCCGCCCGTTCGGCGCGCGCGCTTTCCCGCCAGCCGGGGAAACCACCGAACAGCTTCACCACCACCGTCCCCACCATGAAGGTCGGGTAGGTCGGGTTGGTCCCGGGCGTGATCTCGCCCGCCGCCTCTTCGAGCCCGTGGCGGGCCAGGACCGCCGCCACGATCGGGTGCCAGGTCCCCGGATCGCCCAAGCGGGCGACATAATCGGCCGGGGAGTGGAAGCGGGGCAGGGGGGTCATGCGCAAGCTCAAGACGGCCGGACCGCGGTCCGTGGGCCCGACACCCCGCGTGTCGGCGGCCCATAAACCTGCGGCCGTTGCGGGGGGGTGAGGGGCCTCCGGCGGTTCTGCGGACAGGACGGACCGGCGGCCCGGGCACGGCAACCCGAGCCGCCGCTCCATCGGGAAGGGAGGCGGAGGCGGATCAATCCGCCCGCACCTCACAGGTGAAACTGGCGGCATCGCGCCAGTCGCCGGAGCCGGTATAGGTGGCTTCGGCCGGATAGGCGCAGACGGGCCGGGTCCAATTGACGGTGCCGTCGCCGTCCCGATGGGTGGTCGGCAGGCTGTCGGGAGCCTCGCCGGTCGCCAGCCAGTCTTCCATCGCCGTCAGCAAGTCGATGCCGCCCTGGTTGATACCGGGGCCCGACAGGATGCCGCAATGGTCGACACCGGGGAGCATGAACAGACGGTTGAAGTCATCGACCGCATCGAGCCCGCCCAGGGTGGCGGCGACCTGCTCGTAATAGTCGACCGTCTTGCCCGGGGGTACGATGGCGTCGGCCCAGCCGTGCCAGGTGATCATCACTCCGCCGGCGTCGCGGAACGCCGACAGGTCCGGATCGTCGGAATTGTAGATCCCGGCCATCAGGGCGAGGCGCGCCGGGTCGGTATCGAGGTCGAAATCGGCTGCCGTATAGCCTTCACCCGGATCCTCGGGAAAGGCCATGAACTGCATGAAATTCCTGTTGAACACCGGCACCAGCTTGCCCGCGCCGCCGGCATTGCCGGTCAGCCATAGCCACCAGTAGGGCTCGGAGCCGTAGGGGATGGTCGAGGGGTAGAGCCGTTCGCCCGCGCTGGTGACGGCGCCGGTCTCGTACCAGCCGTCGAGGGCGGCAAGCTGGTCGTCCGACAGGCAGGCCTCGCCGGCCGCCTCGGCCGTACAGGCGGCCGTCGACCAATCGACGGCGCAGCGGCGCGGATCGCTGATCAGCCCGTCTTCCAGCCCGTCGGCGCCGTCGCACTGGCCGTAGACGGTGTCCCGGATCAGCGGCACCACGTCGGGGGTGATGATGCTGGTGCCGTCCGGTGCCGTGTTCTGCTGCACGACCGAAGCCATGTAGGTCGCGACCAGACCGGTGTAGTCGAGGGCGGGTGCCCCGCTGATGATGCCGTCGAACAGTTCGGGGTCGCGCACGGCGAGCATGTTGGCCTGCCGTCCGCCGGTCGAGCAGCCCTGGAAGATCGACGGCTCCGCCACGGCCCCGTAATAGGCGGCGATCACGGCCTGGGCGGTGATCGCGGTCTCCCGCACCGCGCGGTCACCCCAGTCGACCTCGGCGACCCGGTTGTCGAGCGCCCAGCGGGCATCGGTGGAGCCGGTCCCCCAATGGCCGCCATCCATGGTGGCGACCGCGTAGCCGCGGGCGAGGCCGGGGTTCATCGCGTTGATGAAACCGCCGGCATCGCTCAGCAACTGGCCGCAGAAACCGCCGCAGCCGGCCATGTAGAACCCGCCGTTCCAGCCCTCGGCGACCGGCAGGCGGATCTCGAAATTGATGGCGGGACGGACATAGCCGACCAGGGAGCAGTGTTCCGGCAACGCGTCGCCGGCCGGGACCATCGCTGCGGACAGGATGTTCACATTGGCCAGGCGCAGGTCTTCCAGCGCCTCGCAGCCGTCGTGATGGCCGGCCGCAGCCGGGGTGGCGAGTCCGATGGCCAGGGCGGCCGCGGCACACGCGGTCAGCAGGTGTCGGGTCATGGTGATCGGTCCCTCCCCGGGGTGCCGGCGCGTGAGAGCCGCGCCATGGTCATGATTATGTGATTGTGCACGGACGGCAGCGCCGCTGCGGCACCCTATCAGGCCGGCGGACGAAACGAAACGTTCTCCCGCTGCTGCATCAGAACCTCAAGAATATGTTATAATAACATGATCTGCATAAGATTTCGTCGCGCTGCATAGATCATGGTTCGGCATGTCCGACAGGGCGACCTTGCGGTCGACCGCCGCCGGTGACCAGCCCAGATCGCGGAACCGGTGCCTCAGCCGGGCCTCGGCCAACGCGCGGGGCACATCGAGATAGACAAGCGGGGTGTACAGCCTCCGTACCCGCTGCCACGGCGGCTCCGGTAAGTGGAGGTAGTTGCCTTCCACAATCACCAGCCGATGGGCCGGGGTAACCGCCAGCGCGTCGTCGATACGGCCGGCGCCTGCGCGATCGAACAGCGGCAGGTGATGGATCCTGTCGGGGGTTTCGACGAGATCTCGCAGCCGGTCGCAAAAAGCCTCCGCAGCAAAGGTTTCCGGCGCCCCCTTGAGATCGAGCAGGCCGCGGTCAGCCAAGACCGGATCAGGCAAATGGAAGCCGTCCATGGGGACGACCACGACGGAGCCGGCGCCGATGCGTGCGCCCAGCCTCTCCGCCAGGGCCGCGGCCACCGTCGACTTGCCCGCGGCCGGCGGGCCGCACAGGCCGATCAGGCGACGTCCTGCCGGCGGCCGCAGGGCCTCCAGATGGACCAAAACGCGGGTGGCGATCGCGCAAGGGGTGAGGGCCTGCATCATCGGCGCCGTCGTCGCACCTTTCGATGCCGGTGGACATCGGCCGTTGACCCCGGCGGCGCAAGGCCTATGGTCGGCGCCGGGCCACGTCCCCCCAACGGGACGCGCCCATTCTGGAAGGAATGGAGACCAATCAGATGAGCCTTGCGCCCGCCGGGCGGCCCGAGACGCGGCCGGCCCGACCCGAATTCTCGTCCGGCCCCTGCGCCAAGCGCCCCGGCTACACCCTCGACGGTCTGACCGACGCATCTCTGGGGCGCTCGCACCGCGCCGCGGTCGGCAAGGCGAAGCTGGCCGAGGTGATCGACCGCTCCCGCGCCTTGCTGGACCTGCCGGAGGACTGGCTGCTCGGCATCGTGCCGGCGTCGGACACCGGTGCGATCGAAATGGCGATGTGGTCGCTGCTCGGCGACCGTGGGGTCGACATGCTGGCCTGGGAAAGCTTCGGGTCGGCCTGGGTCACCGATGTGGTCAGGCAGCTCAAGCTCGCCGATGTCCGCACGCTCGAAGCGCCCTATGGCCGGTTGCCGGATCTCGCGGCCGTCGATCCCGCCCGGGACGTGGTGTTCACCTGGAACGGGACGACCTCCGGCGTCCGGGTCCCCAACGCCGATTGGATCGCGGCCGACCGCGACGGGCTGGTCCTGTGCGATGCCACGTCGGCCGCCTTCGCCATGCCGCTCGACTTCACCAAGCTCGATGTCGTCACCTGGTCCTGGCAGAAGGTGCTGGGCGGCGAAGCGGCACACGGGATGCTGGCGCTCGGCCCGCGGGCGGTCGAACGGCTGGAAAGCTACACCCCGCCCTGGCCGCTGCCGAAGATCTTCCGCCTGACCAAGGCCGGCAAGGTCAACGCCGGGATCTTCAAGGGGGAGACCATCAACACCCCCTCGATGCTGGCGGTGGAGGACGCGCTCGACGCCCTCCGGTGGGCGGACGGTGCCGGTGGCCGGGACGGCTTGATCGCCCGGTCCGAGGCCAACCTCGCGGCCGTCGCCGCCTGGGTCGACCGCACCGATTGGATCGGCTTCCTGGCCGAAGACCCGGCCACGCGGTCCTGCACGTCGATCTGCCTGAGGATCGTCGACCCGGCGATCGCAGCCCTGCCGGCCGATCGGCAAGCCGCGGTGCCGAAGAGGATCGCCGGCCTGCTCGAGGCCGAAGGGGTCGCCTACGACATCAACGGCTACCGCGACGCCCCGCCGGGCTTGCGGATCTGGGGCGGGGCCACGGTGGAGACCGCCGACATCGAGGCGCTGTTGCCCTGGCTCGACTGGGCGTTCGCCACCGTCAAGGCCGACATCCTGCCCCAGGCCGCCTGATCCGCCCGCCCGGCACCTCCTCCTTTGCAATCCGATCGGCATCGCCGATCGGGCTTCCTTTCCAATCCGATCGGCACCCTTCCCGGTGCGGAGACGCTGAACCATGCCCAAGGTCCTGATTTCCGACAAGCTGAGCCCCGCCGCCGTCGAGATCTTTCGAGAACGCGGTGTCGAGGTCGACTTCAAGCCCGGCCTCGACAAGGATGAACTCCACGCCATCATCGGCGATTATGACGGCCTCGCCATCCGCTCGGCCACCAAGGTGACGCCGAAGCTGCTGGAGGCCGCGAGCACGCTCAAGGTGATCGGCCGGGCCGGGATCGGCGTCGACAACGTCGATGTCCGCGCGGCCACCGCGAAAGGCGTGGTGGTGATGAACACGCCGTTCGGCAACTCCATCACCACGGCCGAGCACGCGATCGCGATGATGTTCGCACTCGCCCGGCAGATCCCCGAAGCCGACGTTTCCACCCGCGCCTCCAAATGGGAGAAGAGCCGCTTCATGGGGGTCGAGCTGTTCGCCAAGACCTTGGGTCTGATCGGCTGCGGCAATATCGGCAGCATCGTCGCCGACCGGGCGCTGGGCCTGAAGATGCGGGTGCTGGCCTATGATCCGTTCCTGTCGCCCGAGCGGGCGATTGAGCTGGGGGTCCGCAAGGTCGAGCTCGACGAGGTGCTGGCCCATGCCGACCTGATCACCCTGCACACGCCGCTGACTGATCAGACCCGCAACATCCTCGGCCGGGAGGCGCTGGCCCGGACCAAAAGGGGCGTGCGGATCGTCAATTGCGCACGCGGCGGCCTGATTGACGAACAGGCGCTGTACGACGCCCTGGTCGACGGCCATGTGGCCGGGGCCGCGCTCGACGTGTTCGCCGAGGAACCGGCCAAGGAGAACAAGCTGTTCACCGCGCCGAACATCGTCTGCACGCCGCATCTCGGCGCCTCGACCAAGGAGGCGCAGGAGAACGTGGCCCTGCAGATCGCCCGGCAGATGGCCGATTATCTGGTCGACGGCGCGGTCACCAACGCGCTCAACATGGCGTCGGTGACGGCCGAGGAAGCCCCCAGGCTCAGGCCCTATCTGACCTTGGCCGATCAGATCGGCAGCTTTGCGGGTCAGATCACCGAGAGCGGCATCGAAGCCATCAACATCGAGTTCGCCGGCGAGGTCAGCCAGCTCAACGTCAAGCCGTTGACCGCGGCGATCCTGACGGGGCTGTTGCGACCGTTCGTGCAGACGGTCAACGGCGTGTCGGCCCCGATCATCGCCCGCGACCGCGATATCGATGTCAGCGAGACCTTGCGGGAGAAGACCCCCGACTATCACACGCTGATCCGCCTGACGGTGACGACGGAGCGGCGGACGCGGACGGTCGCCGGATCCCTGTTCGGGGCCGGCAAGCCCCGGCTGACGGAGGTCGAAGGGGTGCCGCTGGAGGCGGAGGTGGCCGAGCACATGCTGTTCGTCCGCAACGACGACAAGCCGGGCCTGATCGGCCATCTCGGCAGCGCGTTGGGCGATGCCGGCATCAACATCGCGACCTTCCATCTCGGCCGCAAGGAACAGGGCCGCGATGCCATCGCCCTGGTCGCCATGGATCAGCCGGCCCCGGGAGACCTGGTCGCCCAGGTGTGCCGGCTGCCGAGCGTGCAAGGGGCCAAGGCACTGACCTTCTAGATCAACCTTACGTTCAAATGGCCTCATCTGAACGCGGGTAAGCTGATCTCCTTCAAAGAGTTAGAGCATCCTTCGTCCGAACGGACGCAAGGATGCTCTAGCCGGTTGCGTCGTCCTGGCAGCACAGATGCTGATCCATGGCCAGGGCCGGCGATTCCTCGACCGCGCGGCCGACGGCGCGGGCCGGTACGCCGACCACCGTGGTGTGCTCGGGCACGTCGTCCAGCACCACCGAGCCGGCGCCGATCTTCGCCCCTCGGCCGATCTCGATGTCCCCGAGCACCTTGGCGCCGGTCGAGATCAGCACTCCGGAGCGGATCGTGGGGTGGCGTTTGCCGATGTCCTTGCCGGTTCCGCCCAGGGTGACGTTCTGCAGGATCGAGACATCGTCCTCGATCACCGCGGTCTCTCCGATGACGATGCCGGTGGCATGGTCGATGAAGACGCGGCGGCCCAGCGGTGCCGCCGGGTGGATGTCGACCTGAAACACCTCCGACCCGCGGGATTGCAGATAGTAGGCCAGGACCTTCCGGTCCTGGCCCCAGAACCAGTGCGCCACCCGATGGTTCTGGGCGGCCTGGTAGCCCTTGAAGAACAGGAATGCCGTCAGATGGTCGGGGCAGGCCGGGTTGCGGCTGCGATGCGCTTCGAGATCCTCCAGGGCGGATTCGGCGATGCCCGGGTCGGCCGCCATCGCCTCCAGTAGCAGCGGCTTGAGTTTCTGCTCCGACAGGACGGAATCGGCGATCTTCGAGATCAGCAGGGTGGCAAGCGCGTCTTCGAAGCTGCGGGGCGCCAGGACGGAGTCAGCCAGCCAGCCGGCCAAGGCCGGTTCGGCCGCGGCCCAGGCCTGGCCCGACGTCTTCAAGCTGGCCCATGCCGGGTGGAACGGGACCACCGAGGACTCGGTCGCCGCGGGCAGGGGGCTCATCGGTACCATGACGGCATCGCTCCCTTCAGGGGGGAGGGCTATCCCAACGTGAGCAGTGGCGGTCCGTCAAGGACCGCATCAGCATCTGCTGAACAAGCTGGGGGCCGAGCCGCGTGGCGGCAAGAGGCGTGGGCTGCCCCCTCTGGTCGATCGCGCCGGTCCGGCCGACACGGGCTCAGAGCAGGAACACCGCCATGCCGATCAGGATCAGGGCCACACCGACGATGCCGTATGTGCTGAATTTCAGGAACTGTGCGTATAGACCCCGGCGGGGTGCCATCAGTTCGTCTTCCGGCAGGTTGGGGTCTTGTTCGGCAGCCATCACAGTTCTTGGTCCTTGTAGTCACACATGAAAGCGGTGTTGTGACGCGGCCTTCGTCTAGGGCGGGGGCAGGCGATTTGCAAGTCGATTACGATCCGGCGCGGTCTGCGGATGCGTCCTTCGCCCCAAGCGCACGGCGCGCTATAAGGGATGCGATCCACGCGCTGGCCGCGGATCGCCGAACCCCGGTCACACGACGACCCTGGAGCTTTCGATGCCCCTTCCCCACGCGAGCCCCGGTGACCGATCCGGCGTGTACCGAGCGGTGCTGGTGGTGGCGCTGGCGCTGGCCGTCGCGGTATCGATTGCCCCTCATGCGCACGCGCAGCCGGCGCACGATCCTTATCGGGTGACGGCCGTATCCGTGGACGTGACCGCACAGAGCGTTGCGGTCGCCCGCGATCGGGCCTTCGACCAGGCACGGCGGATCGGTCTGGTCCGGCTGATCGGGCATGTGGCGGGGCGCGACGCGTTCGTCGACGTCACGGAGGTGCCGGCGGAACGGATGGAGGCCATGGTGGTTGGCCTGCGCGTCGATCAGGAGCAGACCGGGCCCGGCCGCTACATCGCCGTGCTGGACGTGGTGTTCGATCCGGTGGCCGTGCAGGGCTTCCTGACCGAGCGCGGGATCGCGTTCGGTGAAGTGGTGAAACGACCGGTGGTCGTGGTGCCGATCTGGCAGTCCGAGTTCGGCCCCCGGCTTTGGGATAGCCCCAACCCCTGGCACGAGGCCTGGCTGGACGCCTTGCCGGTGGACGGTCTGGTGCCGATGGTCGTGCCGTTCGGGGACCTGCAGGACATCGCGGACATCGATGTCACGCTGGCCCTGCGCGGTGATGCGGGAGCCCTGTCCGCCATCGCGACCCGGCTCGACGCGGGCGAGGTTCTGATCGCCATCGGCCGGCCGGTGGGCGAGGGGGTCGATGTCGCCCTGACCGCCTTCCCGGTAAGGGCCGGGGTGGTCGGGACCGCCCGACAAGTGCCGCTGACGGGTCTGCTCCGGGACGATCCGGTGGCTCAGGCGGAGGCCTTGCTGGGCGGCGTGCCGGCGGCTGTCGACCCTCTTGCCGGGGCGGTCGCCCGAACGGCCACGGCCGTGGCGGCCGAGTGGCTCGGGCAGACGATCGTCGCCCCCGGCGAGGGCGGCGAGGTGACCGTCCTGGTCCGGATCGAACAGCGGGACGATTGGTTCACCGTGCGCAACCGTTTGGATCGCGCCGCCCTGATCGACCGCGTGGATGTCGTCAGCCTGCGGCTGGAGGAGGCGGTCGTTCGCTTCCGTCACCGCGGCAGCACCGCGCGTTTGGCAACCGCTCTGGCGCAAGTCCAGCTCGGGCTCGAAGCGGGGGTTCCGGCGCCGAGGCTGGTACGGACGGACCGGGCGCACGGCTTCTGACGGGTTTTCCCCGCAATCCCGGCTGAGCCCGGGCTCGCCGGGGCTGTCCGGTAGCGACCGGCTCTCCTACATATCCGTTGGGAAGGGGGGGGTGCGCTTCCGCCCCTTTTTTCGAACGCCCCGATGTCACGCTATCCGTGAAGGCGCCAGACCGATGTTCCTTCCCGCGCCCCGGGCACCGGTTCCGCACCGATGACGGCCGCTCAACACTTGCGGTTCTGGCTGATCGCGCTGGCCCTGTTCGCCGGTGCCGTCTGGCTGCTCAGCGGCGTTCTCGCACCGTTCCTGGTGGGCCTGGCGCTGGCCTATCTGCTTGATCCGCTGGTCGACCGGTTCGAGCGGTTGAAGCTGCCTCGCTGGCTGGGCACCCTGCTGGCGCTGCTGCTCGCCGTGGCCGCGATGATCGGTACGGTCGCCTGGCTGTGGCCGATCATCCAGGATCAGGTCGCGGGCCTGGTGGAGGCGTTCCCCCGTTATCGGGATCAGTTCGAGGCGTTGGTCAATCCGCTCCTGGGGCAGATCCAGGACCAGATCGGACCCCAGGAGTTCGAACGGATCACCGGCCAGCTCGCCTCGGTGGCCGAGCGGGCGATCAACTGGCTGGGCTCGCTCCTGGGCGGCGTCTGGCGCGGCGGGATGGCGGTGATCGATATCCTGTCGTTCCTGGTGATCACGCCGGTGGTGGCGTTTTACCTGCTCAAGGATTGGGACCGGATGATTGCCGCCGTCGATCGGCTGCTGCCCCGGCCCTACGCGGCGACGATCCGCTCCCTGGCGGGGCAGGCCGATTCCACCTTGGGCCGGTTCATCCGGGGGCAACTCCTGGTCTGCGTGGTGCTGGGCTCGGTCTATGCGGTCAGCCTCGGCCTGGCGGGGCTCGAGTTCGGGATCCTGGTCGGCATCGGTGCCGGACTGATCTCCTTCATCCCCTTCATCGGCACCTTGGCCGGCTTCGTGGTGTCCATGGTCCTGGCGCTGCTCCAGTTCGACAACTGGGTGATGTGGCTGGTGATCGCCGGGATCTTCGTCGCCGGCCAGGTTCTGGAGGGTAACTTCCTGACGCCCAAGCTGTTGGGTGATTCGGTCGGTCTGCATCCGGTATGGGTGATGTTCGCCCTGTTGGCCGGGGGCAGTCTGCTGGGCTTCACGGGCGTCCTGATCGCGGTGCCGGCGGCGGCGGTGATGGGTGTGCTGATCCGCTTCGCCATCGAGCGCTACCGCGACAGCCACTATTTCCACGGCGGGCTGCTGGACCGGTGGGGGGACCTCGATGCCGCGTCCGACGAGGTCGACCCCGCCCGCGGCCGGACCGAACCGGCTGCGCCGGCCGGCGGCGAACGCGAGGATCCGTCCACGGCATCCGAGCCGGTGAACTGACGATGGCGCTGTCCCGACAGTTGCCGTTGGCACTGCCGGCGCGGACGTCCTATGCCCCCGAGGCGTTTCTGGAGGCGGCCTGCAACCGGGACGCGGTGGAATGGTTGTCGCAGTGGCCCAAATGGCACGCGATCGCAACATGCCTGTATGGTCCCCCCCAGTCGGGCAAGACGCATCTGGCTCGGCTCTGGTCGTCGCGGGTAGGGGATGCCTACGCCTTCACGCCCGCAGCCCTGCCGGACGTCGATCCCGAACAGATCGCCCGTGACTTCCCCTTCGTGGCGGTCGACGGCGCCTCCGCCGTGGCCGGCCGGCCGGAGCGGGAGCGCGCACTGTTCCACCTCTACAACAGCCTCAGAGCGGTCGACGGCCGGCTGCTGCTGGCCGACCGTGATCCGCCGACCCGCTGGGGTCTGGGCCTGCCAGACCTGCTCTCGCGCCTGACCACGGCCTATATGGTCAGGCTGAAGGAACCGGACGACGCGCTGTTGGCGGCGATTCTGCGCAAGCTGTTCTCGGATCGCCAGATCGAGGTCGAGGATGACCTGATCGGCTACCTGGTCCCGCGCATGACCCGGACCTTCGCCGCGGCCCAGGCGATCGTCGACCGCATGGATGCGGAGATGCTGGCCCGAAAGGCACGGGCGAGCCGGCCGATCGCCCGCGATGTGCTGGCCGCCTTGGAGGCTGAGCCAAGAGGGTGAGCCAGGATAGCGGCCGCCCGCGTCCGCCGCCACCGCGGCGCCTCGATCAGACCAGGGATTTCGGTGTCTGGAAATCGATGAGTTCCGCGGTGCCCGGCGTTCCGGGATAGTCCGCGCCGCCCGCCACCTCCATGACGACGAGGCCGGCCGTGGGGTATTTCTGCTGGATGGCCCGGTGCAGGTCCGGATTGCTGCCGGGGTTGGCCAGAAGCTGGACGGCGAGTTCCAGGTCGGGGTTGTGTCCGACCACCAGAACATCGCCGTGCGGCCCCGCCAACGCGTTGAGAAAGCGGATCACGTCGCGCGGCCCGCACAGATAGAGATCCCGGCTGAACGTGGCCTGCGGAAGCGGGATCTGGGTTTCGACCAGGGACAGGGTCTGCCGTGTCCGCTCGGCCGTCGAGCAGACCACGATATCGGGCTGATACCCCGCCTGACGCATATAGCGCCCCATGACCAGGGCCGACCGCTCGCCCCGGGGGGACAGGGGTCGGTCATGGTCGGGCTGGTCGCTGTCGCCCCAATCCGACTTCGCGTGCCGCAGCAGGATCAGCTTGCTCATGAGGTCTCGCATATGAACGCAAGGGCGGTGGGCGGTGGGGATCGACACCCGGCTGGCCGGTCCGGTCCGACCATCACTCACGCGTCATGGTCCGGCGGTTGGTGTGTCGTCGCCCACTCCGTATAAAGGCGATCGTTCGAAGGCGCGATGGGGCGGTGTTCAAACGCCCGTCGCCGCGCGCACGATCCCTTGAGCAAGATGAGAATCAGAGCGGGATTCAGACGTCACGCGCGATCGCGAAAGCGATCGCACCTAACGCCATCCCGCTCTAGGAGGAGGCCAGCCGGCCCATGACGACCGAAAGCATCGCCGCGTCCGACCGGATCGCGGACTCCTCTTCCGTGGTGCCGGCGACCGCGAGGGGTCCGACCATCGCCGCGGTCGACCCCGCCTCTCCGGATCGCTTCTTCAATCGCGAGCTGTCATGGCTCGCATTCAACGAGCGTGTCCTGGAGGAGGCGGCCAACCCGCGCCATCCGCTTCTCGAACGGGTCCGGTTCCTGTCGATCTCCGCCAGCAACATGGATGAGTTCTACATGGTCCGGGTCGCCGGCCTGAAGGCTCAGGTGGCTCTGGGGGTCCAGGGGCGCAGTCAGGACGGCATGACCCCGGCCAAGCAGGTGATCGCGATCAGCGAGCGGGCCAAGGCGATCGCCGCCCGCCAGCAGGCCGCCTGGCTGGAGCTGCGGGAGCTGCTGCGGGCCGACGGGATCGCGGTGATCGGCATGTCCGAAACGACCCGGGAGGAGCGCGACTGGCTCGGGGCCCGCTTTCTCGAGGACATCTACCCCGTGCTGACGCCGTTGGCGATCGATCCGGCGCACCCGTTTCCGTTCATTCCCAACCTAGGCTTCGGTCTCGCCTTGATCCTGGGGCGGGATGGCGAGGACGATCTGTCGGCCCTGGTGCCGCTGCCCGCCCAGTTGGCGCGGTTCATCCGGCTGCCCGGGGGCCGCGTCCGCATCGTCCTGCTCGAAGACCTGGTCCTGTCCTTCCTGGACCGGCTGTTCCCCGGCTTCACCGTCGCCGGCCATGGCGTGTTCCGGGTCATCCGCGATAGTGAAATGGAAATCGACGAGGAGGCCGAGGACCTCGTCAAGACGTTCGAGAGCGCATTGCGCCGCCGCCGCCGCGGTCATGTCATCCGCCTGGCCGTGGACAGCGCCATGCCGGATCCGTTGCTGGACTTCGTCAGCAAGGAGCTCAAGATCGAGCCCGAGGACGTGTTCTCGTTCGACGGGCTGATCGGATTGGGCGCGGTCAAGCAGGTCATCATCGACGATCGCCGGGACCTTCAGTTCGCCCCGTTCAACGCCCGGTTTCCGGACAGGATCCGCGACTATGGCGGGGATTGCCTGGCGGCGATCCGGCACAAGGACATCATCGTCCACCATCCCTACGAAAGCTTCGACGTCGTCGTGCAGTTCCTGCAGCAGGCGGCCCGGGACCCCGATGTGGTGGCGATCAAGCAGACCCTGTACCGCACATCCAGCAACTCCCCGATCGTGCGGGCCCTGATCGAGGCGGCCGAAGCCGGCAAGTCGGTCACCGCGATGGTGGAGATCAAGGCACGCTTCGACGAGGAAGCGAACCTCCGCTGGGCTCAGGACATGGAGCGCGCCGGTGTCCAGGTCGTCTACGGCTTCATCCAGCTCAAGACCCATGCCAAGGTGTCGATGGTCGTCCGGCGGGAGCAGTCCGGGCTGCGCACCTACGTGCATTTCGGCACCGGCAACTATCATCCGATCACCGCCAAGATCTATACCGATCTCAGCTTCTTCACCTGCGATCCGGTACTGGGCCGGGACGCGGCTGCGGTGTTCAACTACATGACCGGCTATGCGATGCCGGCGCAGCTGGAGAAGCTGGTGATCGCCCCGCAGCGCCTCCGGGAGACCATCCTCGCCGAGATCGATGCCGAAATCGCCCATGCCCGGGCCGGCCGGCCGGGCCGGATCTGGGTCAAGATGAACTCCCTGGTCGATGAGAGCGTGATCGACAAGCTCTACCAGGCGAGCCAGGCCGGGGTCGAGATCGACGCGGTGATCCGCGGGATCTGCTGCCTGCGGCCGGGTCTTCCGGGATTGTCGGAGAGCATTCGGGTCCGGTCGATCGTCGGCCGGTTTCTCGAGCACTCCCGGATCGTGTGTTTCGGCAACGGGGCCGAGCTGCCGTCCGACCAGGCGAAGATCTACATCTCTTCGGCGGACTGGATGCAGCGGAACCTCTACAGCCGGATCGAATCGCTGGTGCCCCTGGAGAACACGACCGTCCGCCGTCAGGTGATGGAACAGATCATGGTGGCCAATCTCAAGGACGAGACCAGCAGCTGGATCCTGCAACCGGACGGCAGCTACCGACGGCTGCCCGCGGATGCCGACTCCTTCAGCGCGCACACGTATTTCATGACCAACCCGAGCCTGTCGGGCCGCGGCTCCGCCATCCAGGCGCAGGCGCGTCGGTCCAAGGCCCGCGGCGGCCGCAGCCAAGACCGGGGTTGACCGATCCTCGGGCTTCCGGAACTCAAGGCCCGTGACCCCGGTTGGCCTCCACCCCGCATTCCGATCGACACACGCCCGGTCCGATGGCTCCTTCCCCTTCTCGCGCCGCCCGCGATCGGGCTGACCGTCGTGGCCCTGTGGCGGTGGTCGATATCGGATCGAACTCGATCCGGCTGGTGGTGTTCGATCGGCTGCGCCGCATGCCGTTGCCGATCTTCAACGAGAAGGTCATCTGCGGTCTGGGCCGGGGGCTTGCGCGGTCCGGCACCCTGAACCCCGATGGCTGGGCCAAGGCGCTGGTCAATCTGCGCCGGTTCAGATGGCTGCTCGACGGCATGCGGGTCAGCCGGGTCGACGTGCTGGCGACCGCCGCGGTCCGCGATGCGGCCGACGGCGCCGCCTTCGTGGGCGAGGTCAAGCGGCAGACCGGGTTCGACGTCGCGGTCATCAGCGGGGCGGAAGAGGCGCGCCTTGCCGCATCCGGCGTGCTGGCGGGGATCCCCGGTGCCGACGGCGTGATGGGCGATCTCGGCGGCGGATCGCTGGAGTTGGTCGGCCTCGAGCGCGGCGGCTTCGTCCAGCAGGTCACGTTGCCGCTTGGCGCGCTGCGGATCGCCGAGGCCGGCAAGACCCGGTCCGACGCCCGGGCGCTGATCCAGGAGCACCTCGCCCGGCATCCTTGGCTGACGGGGTATCGCGGACGCGGCTTCTATGCCGTCGGCGGGGCCTGGCGGAGCATCGCCAAGGCGCATCTGGGCCTGACGCGTCATCCGGTGCATGTGATCCAGCATCATACGGTGCCGGCCCGGGAGATCGGCGCGTTGTGCGCCAGCCTGGGCAAGATGCGTCCCGAGCAGATCGAGGAGTTGGGCGTCTCGCGCCGGCGGGTGGAGACATTGCCGCACGCAGCCCTGGTGCTTGAAGAGATCATCCGAACGCTGGAGCCGGCGACCGTCCTGTTTTCCGCCTTCGGACTGCGGGAAGGTCATCTGTTCGACCTCCTCGCCCCGGACGAGCAGGCGCTCGACCCGCTGCTGCACGCGTCCATGGAAGTCGCCCGCGCCCAGCAGCGTTTCGGGGAGATGGGGGCGATCGCGGGCTGGGTGGCCCCGCTGTTTCCTGGAGAGAACGCCAACGCCGCCCGGCTGCGCCGGGCCACCGGCTTCCTGAGCGACCTGTGCTGGCACGAGCATCCGGACTACCGCGCCCCGCATGCCTTCACCCGGTCCCTGCGATTGCAGTTGGCCGGTGCCAGCCATGTCGAGCGTGCCATGATCGCCACCGCCCTCTACGTCCGCTACGGCGGCAAGGCGGGGGGCGGTGAATGTGCCCAGGTGGTGGACATGCTGGGCTCGGAGGGGCTGCACTGGTCCTCCGTGTTGGGTCTGGGACTTCGCCTGGCCCACACGATCACCGGCGGGGCCGGTGACCTGCTGTCTCAGTGCCGGCTCACCCTGACGGACCGGCAGGTGGTCTTGCATGTCGCCGCAGAAGCCGAAGAACTGCTCGGCGATGCGGTCGATCGCCGGATGGCGTCCCTGGCCAAGGCCCTGCAACGGGAACCGCGGATCGAGCGGGCCTCCCAGACCGCGACGGCTCCAGGATGAACCGGGGCGGCCGCAGCCGCCTCGCGTTCAGAAGCGGGAGAAATCCGGCGGGCGCTTCTCCAGAAAGGCGGAGACCGCTTCCTTGAGTTCCGGGGAGGCCAGGCATTCGGCGAACTGGCCGGCCTCGTCCCGGATGCGGCGTTGGAGCGCCCCGCCATCGTCCCGCATGAGGGCCTTGGTCCGCGCCACCGCCGCCGGCGGCTTGGTCGCGAGCGCGATCGCGGTTTCCCGGGCCTTTGCCCGGGCGGCTTCGGCGTCGTCCGTGACCGCATTGATCAGGCCCAGCGCCAACGCCGTGTCGGCATCGATGGGCTCGCCCAGCAACAGCAGCTCCGCAGCCCTGCGCTGGCCCAGCATGGCCGGTAGCAGCAGGCTCGATCCGGCCTCGGGCACCAGACCCAGATTGACGAACGGCGTCTGCAGCCGGGTGTCCCGGGCAGCGTAGACCAGGTCGCAATGCAACAGCATCGTCGCCCCCACCCCGACCGCGGCACCGTGGACCGCGGCAACCAGCGGCTTGGGGAGCCGCGCCAGGGCGCCCATGAAGGCGAGCACCGGGTGGTCGGCCGTCGTCGGCGGCCGCGTGAGGAAGTCCTGCATGTCGTTGCCGGCACAAAAGCCGGTGCCGGTGCCGGTGATGACGAGGCAGCGGACCTCCGGATCGGCGGCGGCGTCGGCCAGGATGGTGGAGAGGGTGCTGTACATCTCCACGGTCAGGGCGTTGCGTTTGTCCGGGCGGTCGAGCGTCACCGTCAACACGCGCGCTGCCAGGGCGGTCTGGATCAAAGCCGATGGTTCGGTCATGGCGCTACTCTCCCCATGCTTGGCGCGCGTCTGCCGTGTCGCTATGTGATCGGCCCCGGCGCCTGCCAGCATCGCCGCAAGGAGGGTGTGCATCGGCCGCCGGCCCGGGCGCCCCGACCGTCTGATGTTTCGTAACCGGATTCTCTCGCATGTCGACTGTCCCCGAACGATCCGAGGTCGAGTTGGTCGCCAGCTTCGCCGACCGCGACCGGTTTCTGGCGGCCGTACAGGCGCTTCTGGCCGCAGGCTTCGCCCGCGGCGACCTGTCCGTGCTGGACAGCCACGATCCGCTGGCCGCTGCGGAAGCGCAAGGGCCGACCTGGCAGGCGCGGCTCGCTGCAACCGCCGGGGAGGTCAAGTATATCGGCCCCCTGGCAGCGGCCGGCTTCATCGCGATCGCCACCGGCCCGGTCGGCATCGCCATCGCCGGTCTGGTCGGGGCCGGCGTCGCCGGCCTGGCGCTGGAGGAACTGCTCGAGGACCTGATGGTCAAGGACAGGGCGCAGTCGTTCGCCCAGGCCCTGGAGGAGGGCCACGCCCTGCTCTGGGTCCGGATCGGCGAATCGGAGCAGGCGGCCGACCGGGCCCGCGCCGTGCTGGAGGCCCATGGCGGGCATGGGGTGCATCGGAGTACCCGGTACCATCGGGGCTGACGGCCCGGTGACGGTCGATCCGGCCAACCGCCGTTCAGCCGCCGTCCCGCAGCATCTCGCCGGGCGATCCGGGAGGGGCCCGGTCGTAGCCGATATGCTCCTTGGCGAGCAGGACCGCGCCCGCCTCGGCGGTGTCTTTGGGCTGGATGATCCGGGCCCGGAGACCCGGATCGAGATAGGGCGTCATCGTCGCGCTCAGTCCGCCCAGCACGGCCAGCCCTTCCGATCCCTCGATCAGGGCGGCACGGGCCAGATCCGACAGGAGCCGGCCGCCTTCGCTCAGGATCGCATCGGCCGACCCCACCCCGGCTCCGGCGGCGTCGACGACAAGCGGCGCCAGTTCGGCGAACGCGGATGGCCGGGCCGTGCGGGCCCAGGCGACGATCTCTTCGGGATCGTTCTCGAACCGGTCCAGCACGGTCTCGCTGAGCGGATCCTCGGCGGTGACGACCCCATCGTGCACGGCAAGAGCATGCTGGATCGCCCGCAATCCCAGCCACGCACCGCTGCCGCCGTCGGAGATCGGAAAGCCCCACCCTCCGACCCGGCGCGTTCGCGCCCCGACCAGGGCGACCGCGCAGGAGCCGGTGCCGACGACCAGTGCCGTTCCCTTGCGGCCGCCGAAAGCTCCGAGACAGGCCACATGGGCGTCCGTCGTCAACGAGACCCCGAGGAACGGATGCTGCCATTGTGCCATCCGCTCGCGATCGCGCTGCTGTCCCAGGCCTGCCAGACCCAGCCCGGCATAGGTCTCCGTGATCGCCGACCGTCGCAGGCCGGCGCTTTGCAGGCAGTCATGCGCCAGCGCCTCGATCGATCGGCAGGCACCGTCCCTGTCGCGATGGACGTTGGCCGGACCGGCCATGGCGGTGGCGAGAACGGCTCCCTTCGCATCCTCCAGCCGACCGCGAGAGCGTGTCGCGCCGCCGTCGACGCCAAGGAACAGCGGATAGAAGATCGGACGGGTCATCGGGGGCCTGGGGCAGGGGTGTCCACGCGGAAGGCGGCGGTCGTTTAGAGCGGGATGGCGTTCGGTGCGATCGCTCTTGCGATCGGGCGTAGCGTCTGGATCCCGCTCTAGATCAATCTGCGTTCAGATGGACTCATCTGAACGCAGATAAGTTGATCTATTTCAAAGATTTAGAGCATCTTATCTGCGTCCGTTAGGACGCAGGATGCTCTAG
>JANQKE010000060.1 GCA_028281265.1 Alphaproteobacteria bacterium
CAGGTTGGTCGCGTCCTCGATGCCCACTGGCGGCGTGAGCACCGCCGTGTAGGTCGATCCCGAGCCCGAGAACGCCGACAGCGTCCCGCTGCCCACCGTTACGTCGTCCACCGTGAACCCGGTCACGTCCTCGGAGAAGGTGAAGGTGACCGTCGCCGTCTCCCCAGCCGCCAGAGCCGTGTCGTCCAGGCTCACCGACACCGTCGGCCGCAACGTCTCGACGGTGTAGTTCTCCGAATCCGTCGCCGCGGCCGGCGCATTGCCGGCCAGGTCGGTCCAGCCCGTCCCCACCGTCACCAGGTTGGTCGCTTCCTCGGTGTCCGCGGTCGGCATGAACACCACCGTATAGGTCGATCCCGAGCCCGAGAACGCGGCCAGCGTCCCGCTGCCCACCGTCACGTCGTCCACCGTGAAACCGGTCACGTCCTCGCTGAACATGAACGTCACCGTCGCCGTCTCACCGGCCAAGAGAGCCGTATCGGTCAGGCTCACCGACACCGTCGGCCGCAACGTGTCCACGGTCTCGCCGGCGCCGCTGACCGCGCCATGGGTCAGATCGGCGTCGTTGCCGTCCGCATCCTGGATGGTAGCGCCGTTGAGGCCGATGGCGTCGGCGGTCACCGCGATGCCGTCGGCATCGTCGCTGTCCGTCTCGGCGATCGTGTATGCGAAGGTCAGCGTCGTCGTCCCGCTGCCCGACGCGAACACCGCCTGCCGCACCGTGCCGCCGACATCGATCCCGATCGACGGCGTGCCGCCGGCGGTATCGACCGTCACCGCCTCGTCGAACGTCACCTCGACCGACACCGTATCGCCGATCCCGAAGGTCCCGTCGACGACCGACACGCCCGTGACGTCCGGCACGCTGTCGACCGTGACGGTCGCACTCTCACTCGCCGTGGAATAGGCCGTGGTGCCGCCGTTGGTCCCGACATCGACGCCCGTGGTGCCGGTCACGTTGCTGTCGGTCCGGTCCCAGGCGCGGAAGGTGATCGTCGCGGTGCCGTTATAGTCGGCATCGGGGACGAACCGGACCAGGTCATCGGCCGTGTCGGTCAACAGCACCGCCGCGCTGTCGGACACCGTACCGAAAGCCGTCCAGCTCGACCCGCCATCGGTCGAGTACTGCCAGGTGCCGTTGGCGTCATCGACCGCGGTGACCGCGATCCCCTCGACCGCCCCGGCATCGGGGTCGCTCACCAGCCCGCCGGTCAGCGCCGATACCAAGGTCCCCGACGGGTCGGTCGCGTCCTCGGCGATCCCCGTCAGCGTCGGATCGGTACTGGTATCGAGCACCGGCGCATCGTTGGTCGGGGTGATCGAGACCACGGTCTGGTTGGTGCCGCCGGTCTCCAGGGTGCCGTCGGAGAAGGTCCAGTCCAGGGTCACATCGGACGGCGGAGCGTCCGAACCGTTAGCGTAGGCGATCGCCTGCAGCACGCCGTCGACGATCGCCGCGGTGGCGTTGCCGTTGAAGGTCAGCACCAGGGTGCCGCCCGAGTTGGTGGTTACCGTGCCGACCGTGGTGCCGTCATAGGTGAAGCCCTGACCCTCGGTCAGCGTCCCGAGCAGACCGGAGCCCGAGAACAGATCCTCGGCATCCGCCCCGCCGGTACGGGCAAGGGTGACGCTGGCGCCGTCATAGGTGTCGGCGGCGTCGAGTTCCGGATCGGCGACGGTCACATCACCGTCCAGCACCACGGCGGGATCGCCTTCGGTGAAGCTCGGCGTGCCGTCGAGACCGGAGAAGCTCGGCGCCTCCTGCTCATTCAGGGCGGAAACGGTGACGGCGGCCGATCCGGTGCGGCCGGTCGCGTCGGTCACCTGGACCGTCAGCGTGAAGCTGGTGGGCGCGATATCGGCGTCGTTCGCGGCTCCGGCCGCCCCGGCGGCGGTCAGGGTGATCACCCCGTTGCCGTCGATGGCGAAGAAGCCCGAGGCATTGCCGGCGGTGATCTGATAGCCGGTGACCGCATTGGCCTCGGTCACCTGCACCTGGCCGATCACCGTGTCGGCGGCGGCGTTCTCCGGGAAGGTCAGGGTCTGGCCCGGGTTCACGACCGGATCGGTGGTGTCGACGGTATAGGCCTGACCACCGGTGAAGCCCGCCGCGACGGCGTTGCCGGCGGCATCGGTGATGCCCGTGCCGCCGGCCTTGAGATCGACGCTCACCGTCCCGTCGCCGGAGGCATTGGCGACGGTGACCGTGTAGACCGAGCCGGAGCCGGTGACGCTGATATCGGCATCGCCGTTGGCGGTGGTCACGCCGGCCGCATCCAGGGTGAAGTCCGCGGCGTCAACCCCCGTCACGTCCTCGCTGAAGGTCACGGTGAAGGACAGGCTGCCGGCATCCGTCACGGCATCCCCGGTGCGGGTGATCGCCGTCACCGCAGGTGCCGTGGTGTCGACGGTGAACTGCTGCCCCGTCACCCCACCGGCGAGCGCGTTGCCGGCGGCATCGGTGATCCCGGTGCCGCTCGCGTCGAGGTCGATCCCCAGCGTGCCGTTGCCGCCGACCCCCGTCACGGTGACGGCATAGACGCTGTCGGACACAGGTGTGACCGTGCCGATGCTCGCCCCGGCGGCCAGGCTGCCGGTCAGGGTGAAATCGGCGGCGTCGACGCCACTCACCGCCTCGTCGAAGACCAGGGTGAAGCTGAGCGTGCCGTCATTGGTCGGGGAGCTTTCGGCCCGCACCAGCGCGGTGGCGGTCGGCGCCGTGGTGTCGACGGTGAAGCTTTCCGTCGCCGTCTCGGTCAGGTCGTTGCCGGCGAGATCGGCAATGTCCGTCGACGCGAGCAGGGTCAGGACATAGTCGCCCTCACCCGTCGTCACGCCCGACAGATCCAAGGTATAGGTGTCGCCCGACCCCGACACGGTCAGGCCGGTCAGCGCGACGCCGTTGCCGTCCCTGGTCAGGGTGAAGTCACCGATATCGACGTTCTGCACCGCCTCGCTGAAGGTGACGGTCACGATGCCGGCATTGGTGTTGGTCGGGTCGGTGACGGGAGAGAGGGAGACCGTCGGCGCGGTGGTGTCCAGCTGGCCGGTGATGAAGTTGTAGGTGGTGGTGTCGGACACCGCCGCGATGGGGTTGCCGGCCGCATCGACCACCGAGCCGGCGTCGAACTGCACCGCGTACCGGTTGGTCGCGGCCAGGTCGGAACCGGGATTGACGGTCACGGTCGAGCCGCTGACGCTGATGCTTCCCGGCGGCGTGCCGTCGCCGATGCCGGTGGCGATATTGAACGTCTCCACCACCGTGCCGCCGGCGGTGACGTCGATCAGCGTCACCGAGCCGGTGCCGGCCGCTATCGCCTCGTCGAAGGCGATCTGCAGGTCGCTGTTGGTAGCCACCCCGGTCGCCCCGTCGGCCGGCTGCGAGCCCGCACCGTCGACCGACGCGGCCGTGGTGTCGAGGGTCACGGTCAGGGCTGACGACTCGGTGCCGGCATTGCCCACCGCGTCGGTGATCCGGGCACTGATCGCCTTGTCGCCGTCACTGCCGAGATCACCGTCGGTGACCGCCAGGTCGACGAACCCGTTGGTGATGTCGGTGCCGGTCAGGACCCCCGTCACCGGTGTGGTGAGGCTCGCCCCACCCAGCAGCAGCTCGACCGTATCGCCGGCCAGGGCACCGGTCCCGGACAGGGACACCCGGAAGGTCGGCGCGGTGGCGTTGGTCAGGTCGTCGCCGGTCGACCCCCCGGTATCCGAGCCGTCGACCAGGTCGGGGGCGGCCGGGGCGACGGGGGCGGTATTGTCGAGGGTGTACTGCTCTCCACCGGTAAAGCCGCCATCGCCGGCGCCGGTGGTCCCGGCCCCGCCCAGGGCGATCCCGGTGCCGGAACTGATGATGCTGTCGTTGTCGACGACGTCCAGACCGACCGCGCCGTCCAGCGATCCGAGATCTCCGCCCGACACGGTCACCGTATAGGTGATGTTGTCGGTGGTCTGAACGTCGGTGACCGTGGCGGTGCTGCCGGTGACGGAGAAGTCGTCGGCCGTAACACCGGTGACCGCCTCACTGAAGGTGACGGTGAAATCGAGGCTGTCGGCGTTGGTCGGATTGCCGCCGGCGCGCGTTACGCTGACCACGTCCGGCACGACGGCGGCGAAGGTGATGGTGGTGTCGCCGCCGTCATCGGTCACGGTGAAGTCCAGAGCGGTGCCCGGATTGCCCGTCAGGGTCAGGGTCAGCTCGGCATCGTTCGGCGCACCGAACATGTCGAAGAAGAAGGTACCGCCGTCGCTGGAGAAACTGCCATTGGCCTCCGACCGCCCGACCAGATCGCGGATGAGGATCACGTCGCCGGCCTCCAGATCGGTGATCGTGTCGGCATCGGCGATGCTGCCATTATAGACGAAGGCGTCGTTGCCGGCGCCACCGGTCAGGGTGTCGGTGCCCGCATCGCCGGCTAGCAGGTCGTCACCGTCACCGCCGTCCAGGATGTCGTCGGCCCCCTCCCCCGACAACCAGTCCGGATCCGCACCGCCCCGTATGGTGTCCGCGCCGGCCGAGCCGGTCACGAACTGAAAACCGGCCGAGCCGGTGATCGAGAACCCGTCACTGGCAGGATCGGCGGCGGTCAGCGTCTTACTGGTCGCAGCGGCGGCCGTCAGGGTGACGGTCTCGCTGCCCCCAACCGTGGTCTGCAGCGTCGTCACACCGGACAGGTTGCCGCCGCCCAAGGTGACCGAGGCATCGGCGGCGACCGCCAGGATCTCAATTTCGGTCAGGGTCGCGCCGTCGATATTCGCCCCGTTGCCGAGCAGGACCGTGTCGGCGACGGCCCCCTGCCCGGTCAGCGTGCCGGTATAGGTCAGCGTGCCGAGATCGAAGGTGACGGCATCGGTGGTGGTGCCTGAGGTCACGGTGACGTTGACATCGGCCTGGGTGACCGTGATCGTCCTTGTGTTGGTGCTGTCATCCTCGACGAGGAAGCTCTCGACATGGGCGAGGGTGCTGAAATCGCCGTCGCCGACGACCGTGATGGTCTCGCTGCCGGTGGCGGTGATGGTGCCGGTGAACTGGGCGAGCTGGCTGGCCGAGATGGTGACGCTCGCGTCCGCGGCCAGGGTCAGGTTCTCGAACCCGCTGACCGTGGCGCCGGAGATGTTCGCCCCGTTGGCCAGCACCAGCGTGTCGCCGCTGCCGGCCCCGCCGCTCAGCGTCCCGGTCACGGTGCGCCCGCCGACATCGACCGTGTCGTCACCGCTGCTGCCGGTGACGTTCTGGGCGTCGGCGCCGAGGGTGATGCTGTTGGCCACCCCGAGCACATAGGTCTCGATATCGGCGTCGCCGGTGAACCCGTCGGTCGCCGCCGAGATCGTGATCTGGTTGGTGCCGGTGCCGGCGATCCCGGTGAAGGCGTCGTGCTGCGCCTCGCTCATCGTGACCGAGGCACCGGCACCGACCTCGAGCTGCTCGAACGCCGTGACCGTCGCGCCGTCGAGGCTGACGCCGTCGGTCAGCACCAGGGTGTCCGTGCCGCCGCCGCCGTCGATCGTCGAGCCCGCGACATGGGCGGCGTTCGCGATCGTCAGCGTATCGTCCCCGGCCCCGAAGACGATCCCGGGGGTCAGATTGGCGCCGGTGGTGGTGTCGAACCCGGCGCCGGCGGTGGTGGCGGATGTGAGCTCGGTGACGGTGATCCCCCGTGTCACGGGGTCGGAGGATTCTCCGAACGGCCCCTCCTCGGTCACCTGGAAGCTGATCGACCGGGTCTCCCGGGTGCCGCCGGCGGTCGGATCGGCGGAGGACGAGGAGAAGGTCACCGACCGCAACGCGGTCTGGAGCTCGGCGAGCGTCCCGCTTCCCGACAGCGTCAGCGTGAAGGTGGCGGCGTCGTAGTTCACCGAGAACGGACCCGGCGTGCCGGCCGCCAGCGTGTCGCCGGCGACACCGCTGGCGATCGTCACCGTGGCCCCGGCGAAGGTCGTCGTGTCCGGGTCGGTGATGGTGACGGACGAGAACACCGTCGCGGCCGAGCCGCCTTCGGTATACGGGTCGCCGGACCCGGATGTCGGGCTCAGTTGCGGCAGGTCGTTGATCGCGTTGATATTGATGGCGCCGCTGCCGACCTGCTCATTCACCGTCCCGTCATTGACGAAGAGGGTGAACGTCGCGGCATTGTTGCCGCTGACGTCCTGAGCGCCGGTGTAGCGCAGGTTCGCCAGGCCGTCGAAATAGGCGTTCACATCCGTGACCGACCCTTGCAGCGTCAGGGTGTCCGTACCCTGTCCGCTCGCCGTCACCCCAGTGCCGACGCCGGAGCCGTCCGAAACCTGCGAAAAGGTCCCCGACGACACCGTGACGGTCACCGTGACCGGATCGTCGTCGGCATCGGCGATGGTGACGGTGGAGATGTTGAACGTGCCTTCCATATCCTCAAGGAAGGTGATGGACCCAGGCACGCCCGACGCCGTCGGCGCGTTGTTGGGGGGAGGCCCGATATCGCCTTCTGAGTAGGTCGTGTTTTGGCTCTGCACCCAGTTCGTGAGCGTATGCAGACTCGCCAGGAACGCCGCGCGGTCGGTGACGTCCAGCGAACCCTGGTAGGCGTTGTTGTCCCGCTCCGGCAGCAGACCGAAGGCCGAGCCCGCGCCGCCGCTGGTCTGCACCGCGGTCAGGATGTTGGTGGCTCCGCCGCTGTCGCCGGGAAGACCGGACAGATCTGCGTCGTTCGATTTTGTGAGCGACTCCTCCCACGGGCCGTCGGCGTTGAAGCCGTAGATCAGTGTCGGGGTGCTGGCGGCGACGGCATCCGAGGTCTGGTAGATGATGATCTGATCGCCACTAAAACTCAGGGGGCTCTGACCGAAATCACCGGACACGGTGCCGGCATCGCCGCCGCCCTCGCGGGTGATGGTGGCGCCGGAACCGCTGTCGCTGAGGTCGTCGAAGTGCAGGATGGTCCCCGCCGGGATCACCGTCCCGGGCGTCGTCCAGGTGATCGTGCCATCAAAGCGGGAGTTCATAAAACCGTTGCCGTTGGTCAGCCACCCGCGGTCGGTCACGAAGATCGTACTGTTCGCCGGGATGTCGACGGTGGTCATCAGGGAGAAGTCTTCGGCTCCGTCGGCGTTGTACCGGACCACGACGATGTCGTTCTGCGCCAGATTGACCGAACTGGCCGCGGCGCCGATGCGGACGGTGACGTCGTTGTCGGCGGAGGTTCCGCCATCGCCATCGGTCAGCACGATCCGGACCGTGCGGTCCCCGTCCGGCGCCCCGGAGGGATCGAGGACCGTATGACCCAAGGCCCCGATGAGCTGGGCGACCAGCTCCGGGGTGGCGTTGGCGTTCAGATTGAACGTCTTGCTGGTGGCCACCGCTCCGTCGGTGTCGAAATTCGCGATATGGGTGCCGGCGACCAGGACGCGGTTTCCGGCCTGGGTGCCATCCGGAAAGGTGACGCCGTTGTTCGGCGTAACCAGACCGACGCCTTCACGGGTCTGGGCCCCGGCGACGAGGGACACCGTCAGCGTACCGCCGTCGAAATTCGCGGAATCGCTATCCGTGATGGAGACGTTGCCGCCGGCGTCGAGCAGCGTGTTGGACGAGGCCGCACCATCCGACGTCACGATGTCGCCGTCCAGATCGGCGATCACCGGGGCGACGTTCGCCGGGCCGGCGGCCTCGACGACGATATCGTTCAAGCCGATGAAGGTTGGGATGGCGGCGGGGAAATCTTTCGAGGTGATGCGGACTTCGTCGACGGCCTGGAAATTGGTGGCCGTCAGCTCGTCCCCGGTGTTCACCGTCGACCGCGTATTGGCAACGATGGTGACCTGGTCGCTGCCTTGGGAGACGCCGTTCTCGAACCCTTCGATCGTCAGGGTCTGGTTCTGGGTGCCGGTATTGAGCTCCAGCGAGGTCAGGTCGAAATCCGTCCCGTCCGAGGACCGGATGATCCAGGTGAAGACCCCGATCGCGGCCGGATCGCTGCTGGTCAGGGAATCATTGTAGGCTTGGGTTCCACTACTGGTGATGAACACATTTTCGCCGGTGGGATTGGCCGTGCCGTTGGCGATCAGGACTTCTATCGTCAGCCCGGGAATGTCGGTACTGCCCGCCTCGCCATCGGTTGCCTGCGCTCCCAAATTGGCGTTGTTCCCCGCCCAGGTCAGCGTCGTCGGCGCCAACACCCCGGCGAACGCGGCTTGGGCCTGAGGACTGACGACGACGCCCGCCTCCACGGTCCCGACCGTCGCCTCCAGCACCCAGTCACCGCCGAGCCAGGACGAGCCGGTCAGGTCGTCCGACGCGGCGACGTCCGCGCCGGTCAGTGCCGCGATCTGCTCGATGAAGGCGACGCCGGTCCGGTCTTCGGCCACCTCGCAGCCATAGAGCAGCAGGTCGCCGCCGGCGGACAGCGCGGCCCCCCAGCCGGTCACGGCGTCGGCATGGTCGGCCAAGGTCCCGGCGGTCAGCGTCTCCGCCCCGAGATGGAGCGCCCCGACCCCGCCATGGGAGATCAGGTGGACCGCACCGAGATCCGCGTAGCCATCCAGAATCGTCGAGATCTGCCCGATGGCGCTGGAGCCCGCATCGAGCAGCCAGACATCGACATCCGGGCCCAGCCCGTCGAGCAGGGTGGCGATGCCGGGCACGCGGCTGTCGATGATCACGACCTCCGCCGGCGTGCCTTCGGCCTCGACCAGCTTCTGGGTGCCGTCCCGGTTGACGCCATCCAGGGTGGCGAGCGTCGCCTCGTCCACCGCCCCCTGGTCCAGCAGCACCCCGCCCAGGGTGTAGACCTGGCCCGAGGTGACGGTCGCGGTGCTGGCGTTGCCGGCGGCATCCGTCGCCGAGCCGATGAAGTCGAGCCGCACGGTCGCGCCTACGCTGCCGTTCACATCGGCCACGGTGACGTCGATGACGGTGCCGCCGGTGGCACTCAGGCTGATCGCCCCGGTGGTGGCCCCGCCGGTGACCGTGGTGTCGAAGTCGCTCGCGTCCAGGCCGCTGACCGGTTCGTCGAACGTCACCCGGAAGACCAGATCGCTGTCGCTGCCGGTCTGCTGGTCGACCAGCGCCCGGGTGATCGCGGTGACCGTCGGCAGCGTGGTGTCGACGGTGTAGGCTTCGTCGGCCGCGGGGTCGGTGCCGCCGAAGGCCGTCCCCGACAGGTCGGTGATGTCCTGGCCGCCGGCGAAGTCGAGCCCCAGCGTGCCGTCGCCGGCGACATCGATGACGGTCACGGTGATCAGGGTGCCGCTGGCCGTACTGACAGAGCCGATCGTACCGGTCGCGGTGCCCGTGGTGGCGAGGGTGAAATCGGCGGTGTCGACGTTCTCCACCGCCTCGTCGAACACCACGTCGAAGGTCAGGGTGGCGACGTTGGTGTCGGCATCGCCGGTACGCAGGATGGCCACGGCGGCAGGGGCGCCGTCGTCGATCGTGTAGACCTCGTCGGCGGTCGTGGGCGCGGCCGGGGTCAGGCGGTTGCCGATCGAATCGGTCAGGGTGGCGCCGGTGGCGAGATCGAGGCCCAGGGTGCCGTCGCCGGACACGCCGGTGACGGTGACGATCAGGGCCGCCGTGCCGCCGCCGGTGACGGTGGCGATGGTCCCCGTCGCCGTGCCGGTCGTGGCGAGATCGAAATCCGCGGCATCCGCACCGTCCACGGCCTCGCTGAACACGGCCAGGAACTGCACGCTGTCGGCCGTGGTCGTCTCGTCGGTGCCCAGGCGGACGAACGACATCAGGGTCGGCGCGTCGCGGTCGACCCGATAGGTCTGGTCGTCCGTAGGCTCGGCGGTCGGCAGGGCGTTGCCGGTCGGGTCGGTGATGTCCTGGCCCGCGGCCAGGTCGATCCCCAGCGTCCCGGTGCCGGTGACGCTGGACACGGTGACCGTGTACTGCGCCCCGCTGCCGGTGACCGACAGCACTGGATTCGCGATCGCGGTACCGGTCCTGGTCAGCTCGAAATCCCCGGCCGAAACGCCGGTGACCTCCTCGCTGAACGTCACGGTGAACGCCAGCGTGTCGGCGTTGGTGTCCTCCGCGGCCGGGGTGGAGCGCTCGATCGCCAGCAGGCTCGGCGCGGTCGTGTCCGCCAGGCCCGAGACGAAGCTGTAGGTCGTCGTATCGGCGATCGCGCCGATCGGATTGCCGTTGGTGTCCTCCAGAGCGCCGGCCGAGATCTGGATCGCATAGCGGGTCGCCCCGGCCAGGTCGGCGCCGGGATCGACCGTCATGGTCGACCCGCCGATGCTGATCGACCCGCCCTTGTCGCCGTTGAGCGTGGCGACGTCGAACGTCTCGACCACCGATCCGCCATTGGTGACGTCGACCAGCGTGATGGTCCCCGACGCACCGGCCAGGACCGTCTCGCTGAACGCCAGCCCGATGTTGCCGGCGGGCACATGCCCGGCCGAGCCGCCCGCCGGCGTGGACCCCGCCGCATCGATGGTCGGCCCCAAGGTGTCGAGGGTGATGGTATCCGTCGCCGCCGTGGACCGGTTGCCGGCGGCATCGGTCTGGGTCACCGACACCGTCAGCCGCCCGTTGTTCAGCCCACTGATATCCAGCTCCGCCCCCGTGAGCGTCCATGCCCCCGTCCCATCGGCCACCACCTGCGCGGTCACCGGCAGGTTCGCACCGTCGTCGATCGACACGTCCACCGTCGCGTTCGCTTCCGCCCCGCTGCCGGCGATCAGCACATCGGCGGCCTCCGCCGCGTTGACGACGTCGTCACCTTCGATCGGCGCGGTGATCGTCGGTGCCGTCGGCGTGGTGTTGTCGAGGGTGTAGGTCGGCTGATCGGTGCCGGTCGGGCCGGTGCCGGTCAGCGCGTTGCCGGCCCCATCCGCGATATCCTGGCCGCCGGCGAAGGACAGGGTGACGTCGCCGTCGAGGTCGGCGAGGTCGCCGCCGCCGAGCGTCACCCGCCAGGTGTTGCCGCCCTGGTCGATGACCGACTGGATGGTGGCCGTGGTCCCGCTGACGGTGAAGTCGCCGGTGCCGATGCCGGTGACCGTTTCGCTGAAGGTGACGTCCCACACCAGGGTGTCGGCGTTGGTCGGCGTGGTCGTCGGGGACTGCCGGACGATGCTGGTCACCGTCGGGCGGGTGGTGTCGACCGTCTCGCCGGAGCCGGTGACCGCACCATGGGTCAGATCGGCGTCGTTGCCGTCGCCATCCTGGATGATGCCGCCGTTCAGGCCGATCGCATCGGCGGCGATCGCGATGCCGTCGGTGTCGTCGCCATCCGCCTCGACGATCGTGTACTCGAAGGTCAACGTGGTCGAGTTGCTGCCCGAGACATAGGTCGCCTGGCGCAGCGTGCCGCCGACATCGATCCCGACGGACGGGGTGCCGGTCACGGTGACGGCCTCGTCGAAGCCCACCGTCACCGTGATCGTGTCACCGATGCCGAAGGTGCCGTCGGCCACGGACAGCGAGGTCACGTCCGGAGCGGAGGCGAGCGCGATCGTCGCCGTGGCGGCGGGGGAGGAGGCGGCCAGCCCGTCGTTCATGGTGTACTGGAACGTCGCCGCGGTCGGGCTGTTCACGTCCGCGGCGGGCGCGAACCCCAGGCGGTTAGCGGTGATGTCGGAGACGGCGATCGTCTGGCCGACCGTGATCGCCTCGCCCGCGTCGAGAACGCCGTTGTCGTTGGCGTCCAGGAACAGCGTGCCCCCGGCGGGGTTCGGCAGGGCCGTGATCGTGATCGACTGGATCGGATCGGTTTGCGCGTCGGCGTAGTTCAGGTCCGCCACGCCGATGATCAGGACCCGGTCCTCGGTGCCGTCGATGGTCGGGTCGGCGCTGACGGTCGGCGCGCTGTTGACCGTGGCGACCACGTCGTTGCCGTCGCCGCCGGCCTGGTCGATCCGGGCGACGTCGCCGCCGATGGCGACCGAGGCGGTGGCCGCGTCCAGGGCCGTGTTCGGGTTGGTGACCGCATCGGTCCCGTCATTGGCGATCAGCGTGAAGCCGTCGTTCGGCGAGGCGTCGAAGGCGTTCACCTCGGTCAGGCTCACCGTGGCGCCGCCGCCCATGTCGACGCCGCCATTGACCACCACCTGGTCGTAATCGGTCCCCGCCGTCGTCGCACCGCCGATCTGGGCCGCCAGCTCGGCGCCGCTGGCGAGCGTCAGATTGCCGTCGATGGTCAGCGTGCCGAGACCGGCAGCGGTGCCGGCGACCCCGGGGGCGAGGGTGCCGCCGGACTGCACGAGCACATCGCCGCCGATGGTACCGGTGCCGCCCAGGGTCGTGCCGTCGGCCGCCGTCACCGGGCCGGCGACGGCGCCGGTCACCACCAGCGTGCCGCCGCTAAGGACGGTCGAGCCGGTATAGGTGTTGACCGCCGACAGGGTCAGCAGGCCCGCGCCGGTCTTGGTCAGGCCGTTGTTGGAGCCGGAGATGACACCGCTGGCCGTCACCGCGGCAGCGGCGTTGATCGTCGCCGCACCCCCCAGCACGATGGCGTTGTCGATCGTGACACCGTCCCCGGTGATGTCGAGCGTCGTGCCGGCGGCCAGGGTGATGGTTCCGGCGAACAGGGCATCGTCGTTCGCAGCCGCCAGCGCCCCTTCGTTGACGGTGATCGTCCGCGTTGTGTGCTCGGCCTCGTTGCCGGTATTGCTGAGCGTCAGGGTCCCCGCCCCGGTCTTCAGGAAACCGGAGCTACCCTGGATCAGGCCGCTGAACGTCACGTCGGCATCGGTCTGGATCCCCACCGTGCCGCCTGCGATCGTCGAGATGGCGTTGTCGATGGTGGTCGCCCCCGTGACCCGGAAGGCCGCCCCTCCGAACAGGGTGATCGGGCCGGTTCCGAGATTGGCGTCCGACGCCACGCTCAGGGCGGCGCTGGAACTCAAGGTCACGCCGCCCGACCACGATGCGCTGTTGTTCCCCGACAGAACGACCGTGCCCGTGCCCGAACCGGCCAGGGCCCCGACCCCCGTGATCTGCCCCGACAGCGTCAGCACGTTCCCATTGGCCATGACGGTCGCGGTACCCTCGAAGGCCACGGCGTTGTCGATGGTGATCGAGGCGGTCGCGCCGAGGGTCGCGCCCTGACCCAGGGTCACCGTCCCGGCTGGCAGCGCATCGTCGGTGGCAACCAACAGCGCGCCATTGGCCGCCACCGTGATGCCGCCGGTCGACGCCGCTTCGTTGCCGGCATTCGCGAGCGTCAGGCTCCCCGTACCGGTCGTGGTGAGGAGGTTGGCGCCGGCGCTGACCAGCCCGCTCACCGTCACCACCGCGTTGACCTCGATGGTGGCGCCACCGGTCAGGGTGACGGCGTTGTCGATCGTGGTGGCGCCGGTCACGGCCAGCGTCGTGCCGCCGGCCAGGGTGACGGTTCCGCCGACCAGGGCATCGTCGGCGGCGACCGTCAGCGTGCCGGCCGCCACCGTGATGCCGCCGGTCGACGCCGCTTCGTTGCCGGTATTCGCGAGCGTCAAGTTCCCCGTACCGGTCTTGGTGAGGAGGTTGCCGCCGGCGCTGATCAGCCCGCTCAGCGTCGTCGCCGCGTCGACCGCGATGGTGGCGCCGCCGGTCAGGGTGATGGCGTTGTCGATCGTGGTGGCGCCGGTCACGGCCAGCGTCGTGCCGCCGGCCAGGGTGACGGCACCGCTGCCCAGATTACCGTCGGCGGCCACCGCCACGGTGCCGGCCTGGACGTCCAGGGTGGTGAAGCCCTGGGCCGTCCCACCGAGGGTCAGGGTGTCCGTTCCGGTCTTGGTCAGGGCGAACGCACCGCTGATGTCGCCGGTCAGGGTGCCGGCCCCGCTGCCGGTCGCGATCGTGACATCCCCGGTCAGGGCGATGGCGTTCGAGACCGTGGCCGCGCTGGCGAAGTCCAGCGTGGTGCCGTCCGCCAGGGTGATCGCCCCCGCCCCCACGCCGCCATTGCCGACGCCGAGCGTACCGGCATTGACCGTCGTGGTGCCGGCGTAGCTGCTGTTCGACCCGTTCAGGGTCAGGGTGCCGGCCCCGTTCTTGTCGATGCTGCCGGTCCCGACGATGCTGGTGCCGAACCCGATGCTGTCGCCGCTGTCGTTGGTGACGGTCAGCGCGGCGTTCAGCGTGATGTCGCTGCCGGCGATGGTCAGCCCGCTGGCCGCGCCGGCGTCGATCGTCAGCGCCTCGCCGATCGTCAGCCCGCTGCCGAGGGTCACGGTCTGCCCGGCCAGCGCCGCGTCCAGGACCAACGTCTGGGTCCCGGTCTGCCCGGCGGCGATGCCGACCGCTTCACGGAAGGAGATGTCGCCGGTCACCCCGTTGGCGTCGTCCGACGTGCTGGTGACGTAGACCTGATCGGAGGTCACGGTCACGTCCGCCGTCGCCGACCCGCTGGCCCCGTCGTTCAGGGTGAAGCGGAGGGTGGCGTCCCCGGCCGGGGTGTCGTTGCCATAGGTGATGCGCTGCATCACCGCCTGCACCAGGGCATCGGTGGCGGTGGTCTGGTCGCTGCCGAAGGTGATCGTCAGCACACCGCCGGTGTTGGTGAAGGTGGCGAAGGTCTGGTTGCCCGACTGCAGCGCCGATCCGCTGACCGTGAAGCCGGCGTCCACGGTGTCGAACCCGAAGACGTCCCGGCTCCACGCCGTGCCCTGGCGCTGCACCGTCAGGGAGGCGCCGGTGAAGTCGGTGCCGAGGTCCACGTCGCTGACGGCCAGGGCACCGCCGGTGTCCAGGCGCGCGCTGCCGCCGACCCCGGGCCAGGCCACGCTGTCACCGTCGAGACCGGTGATCACCGGATCGTCGTTGACCGGCGTCACCGTGACCGAGGCGGTGTCGGTGGCGGCGGAGAAGGCCGTGATGCCGCCATTGGCCGTGGTGTCGGCGGTGCCGCCGGCGGTGCCGCTGGTCTTGTCCCACGCCCTGAAGGTGATGGTCGCCGTGCCGTTGTAGTCGGCGTTGGGGACGAACCGGATAAGCTGCGTCTGGGCGCCGGTCAGCGTGCCGTCGAGCAGGCGCGCGGCGGTGCCCAGATCGGCCGGACTGCCGGCGGTGCCGGAGAAACCGGTCCAGTTGGCCCCGTTGTCGGTCGAGTACTGCCAGACCCCGTTGGTGTTATCGACGGCCGTGACCGCGATCGCCTCGACGGCACTGCCGTCGGGATCGGTGATCGAGCCGTCGACCACGATGGCGGCGATGCTGGTGCCGGGGTTGTTGGTGGCGTCGTCGCCGGCATCCTCGGGGATGGCGGTCAGGGTCGGCGACTGATCCGCCAGGACCGGTGCGTCGTTCTCGGCCGTGATGCTGACGGTCGCCTGGTTGGTGCCGGTGGAGTCCGCGATGCCGTCGTTGAAGGTCCAATCCAACGTCACCGAGCCCTGCGGCGCGTCGGAGGCGTTGGCGTAGGTGATCCGCTGCAGGACGTCGTTGACCAGTGCGGTGGTCGCCGTCGTGCCGGTCGAGGTGAAGTCGATCGTCAGCGTGCCGGCGCTGTCGGTGAAGGTGGCAAAGACCTGGCCACCGGCCAGCAGGGCCGACTGGGCCTCGGACACCGTGAACGACGCCCCGGTCTGGTCGAACCCGAAGCCGTCATCCGTGTTGGCCCCGCCGGTGCGGGCGATGGTCAGGCGGGCCCCGGCATAGTCGCCCGCGCCGCCGTTGAGGGCGTCGAGCTGGGTATCGGAGACCGCGACATCGGCGTCGATGACGACCGCGCCGCCCCCTTCGGTGAACGTGTTGCCGCCGTTGAGGGTAGCGAAGCCGGGCGGATCGTTGGCGAGGGCGTTGATCGTGAACGTATTGACGACCTGGTGGCTCTCTCCGGCCCCGCTGCCACCGCCGTCTCTGAGGGTCAGGGTGAACGGCCGGGCGCCGTCCCCGCTCGGCGCGTCATAGGTCAGCGACCGCAGAAACGTCTGGATGCGGGCGTTGGTGGCGTCGGCATTGAAGGTGATGACGAGATTGTTGCCGGCTTGACCGTCATGGGTGGTGACGGTGCCGATGGCGACCCCGCCGACGGCGATGGAGTCGCTCGCCGCGATCGCAGCGCCGCCGCCGGCGGTCACGGTGGTGCCGTCCACGCCCCAGGATCCGTTCTCGGTCCCGGAGGTCTGGGCGATCTGCAGATTGCCACCGTCATAGTTCGGCGAATCCGGGTTGCTGAGCGTGGCGTCGTTCAGCCCCGTAACGTCCTGCGGCCCCGCACCGACGACGACCTCGCTGCTGCTGTCACCGTCGATCCCCGTCGTCACCGGCGGGTCGTTCAAGCCGATGACGGTGATCCCCGGTGACGCGGTGTTGGACGATACTCCCCCCGCGCCCGCCTCGGTCACCTGGAAGCTGATCGATCGGGTCTCCCGGGTGCCGCCGGCGGTCGGATCGTCGGAGGACGAGGAGAAGGTCACCGACCGCAGCGCGGTCTGGAGCTGGGCGAGCGTCCCGCCTCCCGACAGCGTCAGCGTGAAGGTGGCGGCGTCGTAGTTCACCGAGAACGGACCCGGCGTGCCCGCCGCCAGCGTATCGCCGTCGACACCGCTGGCGATCGTCACCGTGGCCCCGGCGAAGGTCGTCGTGTCCGGATCGGTGATGGTGACGGACGAGAACACCGTCGCGGCCGAGCCGCCTTCGGTATACGGCTCTCCTAAAAAGGGTGACGGGCCCAGCTCCGGCGCGTCGTTGATCGAGGTGGAGACGACGGTGGTGGTCGTATCGTTGGTCGTGTCGGTGCCGTCATTGATGGCGATGGTGAAGGTCGTCGTCTCGGTCGATCCCGCGGCCACCCGGTTGTCGGTGGGGTCGAACACCAGCGCGCGGAGGGCGCTTGTGGCGATGCTCGTCGATACGCCGCTGGACTGGCTCGGCAGCAGGGTGTAGGTGCCCCCGCCGCTGTCGACGAAACCGCTGGCCGTCAGCGAGGCCGAGGTGAACACGCCCTTGGCCGCGTCATCGAGCGATACGGTGACGGTCACACTGTCGTTATCGGCGTCACCGATGATCACGGTGTTGAACGGAGAGACGGTGGCGTTGTCGTCGACGCTCTGCCCGGCGACCGTGTCCGACACCGTCGGCGCGTTGTTGGTGGCGCCGATGCGGACGGTGACGTCGTTGTCGGCGGAGGTTCCGCCATCGCCGTCGGTCAGCACGATCCGGACCGTGCGGTCCCCGTCCAGCGCGTTGGGGAAATTAAAGGTCGTATAGCCCAAGGCGCTGACAAGCCGGGCCACCAGTTCCGGGGTGGCATTGGCGTTCAGATTGAACGTCTTGCTGGTGCCAAACGCCCCGTTCGTCGCAAAACTGGCGATGTGGGTGCCGTCGACGTGGATGGGGTCACCGGCCTGGAAGCCGCCCGGCGTGGTAACGCCGTTGCCGTCCTCGATGAGGCCGACGAAATCGTTGGTCTTGGCCCCGGCGACGAGGGACACCGTCAGCGTACCGCCGTCGAAATTCGC
Source organism: Alphaproteobacteria bacterium (assembly GCA_028281265.1). Lineage (GTDB taxonomy): Bacteria > Pseudomonadota > Alphaproteobacteria > DSM-16000 > Inquilinaceae > JANQKE01. The sequence continues at coordinate 17,377 of JANQKE010000060.1, forward strand.
GGAGTCACTGTCCGTGATGGAGGCGTTGCCGCCGGCGTCGAGCAACGTGTTGGACTGCATCGCACCAGCCGACGTCACGATGTCGCCGTCCAGATTGGCGATCACCGGGGCGACGTTCGCCGGGCCGGTCGCAGCGGCGGTCACCACCATCGTATCGATGGAGAAACCGCCGAGAAGGTGTTGCGACAGTCTGATCTCGAGGGTGTCGATATTGCCGAACGAACCGGAGTCCGGGGTGGTGAAATCGACGTCGGTAACCGTGTTGTGGGTCGGGCTGAGGGTCAGGCTCCCGACCGCAGTGCCATTCCGCGACCCTGTGAACGTCACATCCCGGGCCGGGCTTCCGGCAGCCGTTTGTTCATAGATGAACTGCAGGGAGGTGAGACCGAACTCGCTGCCATCGTCGCTCGCCAGGGTCCCGGCTATCAGCGCGCCGTCACTCTGTCCGACCCATGCCAATACGGCATCCGACGGCCCGCCCAGAGCATCGGTCCCCGCCCCGTTCCCGCTTGTCGCCAGGGCCAGGATCACGCCACTCGTATCAACTGTCTCACCGGAAACGTCGAAGCCGTTCAGCAATGTGTCGGCGGAGGCATCGGCCGACGGGTCGTTGGTCTTGCTCACCAACACAGACGTCGAAGAACCGAACTCCATCGTTCCCGGCGAGGGGGTCAAGGCTACGAGGACGCCATCGAACGCCGCTTGAGCCTGGAGCCCGATGATGACGCCCACCTCGACCGCCCCGGTGCTGCGCTCCAGATCCCAGTCGCCGCCGAGCCAGGACGAGCCGGTCAGATCGTCCGACGCGGCGACGTCCGCGCCGGTCAACTCGGCGATCCGATCGATGAACCCCGCTCCCGCTGCGCTGTCGCCGACGTAGCAGCCGTACAGCAGCAGATCGGCACCGTCCGACAGGGACCGGCCGATCACCTCCCACGCGGCGGCGTAGTCGGTGACGGTGCCCGCATCGATCACGCCGTCGCCGAGATGCAGCGCGGCTTCGCTGCCGTGACTGATGATATGCACCGCATCGACGCCACTGCGCCCGGCGAGGTGATCGGCGATCTGCCGCAGCCCGTCGGCGGCCGGGTCCAGCACGACGATTTCCGCTGTGTCCGGCACGCCGGCCAGCAGCACCTCGTATCCCTGGACGGCCGGGTCGATGAAGACGATCTCCGTCCGCGCGTCACCGGGCCGCTGGGCGGCTGTCGGCGCGACCACCAGCTCCCCCGACTGCCGCTGGCTGTCGGCCAGCGCCCAGGCGAGATCGTCCGCATCCGCCGCCGCCTTGTCCGCCGACACCGGATCCGGCGGGTCGATGGCCACATCGGCAGCCGTCGCCGCCCCGGCGGCGTCGAACATGAACCGCTGTTCCAGGGCATGGGCCAGCGCGCTGAACGACCGGTCCTGCAGGGCACGCTGGTCGGCCTTAGACAGGCGTCCGCGGGGGCGTGGCGATGGGGCCATGGTGAGGGTCCTCAACCGGAGGTCACGCTGCCGCCGGCCAGCCGGCCGGGCGGGTCGTGATGGTGGGGGGCGACCGTCCGCCGGATCTTGCCGGAAGGACAGGACATCCGGGCGCCGGAACGGATCGGGCGAAAGGAACGGGGGGGCGGCGCGTGGACCACGCCCCTTGCGGGCCGTCCGCACCGATCCGTTGATCGAATCCGGGAGCGTCGGACGACACCGTTTCGGGACAGCGAGCGAACCACTCCACCCCGACAAAGGCGGAGACACCGCCCGGCACCCTCACCGAGGAGGGCAGCGAGACGGTCGCAGGCGTCGGGGGGCAGGCTGTCGACATGCGCCCGATGGACCGCCGCCTGCACGGCCGACCCGTCGACAACCAGGCTGCCTTGCGGACCGGCACGACCCGCATCGACGATCGGGTGCAGACCCCGCGAGCGGCACGCACCGGTCGTGGAGACCGATATCGTATCGGCCGTCCCCGAGGCGGGGCGCACGGCATGGACGACCGAACCGGCCGGGCCGGTCATCCATGCGGACATGGTCGGGTTCGGCCGCCACAGGGCGACGGGTCGTGCCGACCCGGGCCGGGGCAAGCCGAGGATGAGAGGATACGTTGCCATCGCCTCCCTAGAGGCTTCCGAAACCATACCTATGTCCGCGTGATGTTCGATTACCGAATTCCCGCGCTGCCCGCAACGTCTTTGGCGATATTTTGATGCTTGTCTTCGCTTAAGCCCTTTCCATCAAAGGGATAGGCCTCGTTATCGGCTATGCAGATCAAAATTACAGGAAAATTATATTCAATTCTCATCAAACTCCGGCCGACCGATGTCCGAACGCCCCGGCGGTCACGGACGAAGGCGAACCGCGGGAAAGAGAGGGTCGTGCGTATCCCGACAATGACATACTTGCGTTATGGACAATGATACACCTGTTAGGCATACTCTGTTCATCGGAGCGTCAACGAAACGCCCCGATCACGCTGCAAAGGGGAGGCTTGGGCAGTATGGATATGTATCTCGCTTCGATCATGGGATGGGGGCCGGCCTGGTCGCCGAGAAACTGGACGCTGTGCGCCGGCCAGTTGCTGGCGATCAGCCAGTTCACGGCCGTGTTCTCGCTGGTCGGCACGACCTACGGCGGCGACGGCCGGACCACGTTCCGCATGCCCGATCTGCGCGCCCGGGTGCCGGTGGCCGCGGGGCAGTCGCCGGGGACCCAGTACATCCCGCAAGGGGCGCTGATCGGCAGCGATACGAACACGCTCACCGTCCTGGAAATGCCGGTCCACAACCACACGGCGAACCTGCAGAACCTCGTCATCCAGGTCGCGACCTCGTCGAGCGACGGCACCGAAGATGACCCGAACGGCCATATTCCGGCTGCAAGCAATTTCGGGTCCGGCTTGTCGAAGCAGACGGTACAGACCTATGCGCCGCTCGCCAGCGCCGACGGCAGCCTCGCGGGGACCGCGATCGGCGGTTCGGTCATCGTCGGCAACACCGGCGGCAGCCAGCCCTTCTCGATCGTGCAGCCGTTGCAGGCGATCCAGTTCATCTTCTGCCTGCAAGGCCTCTTCCCGCCGCGGAACTGACCGAGAAGCGATCGGTCCACCCGCCGATCGGGTCCGGCTGGACCGGTCCGATCGGCGGGTGTCGGTTTCACCTGCCGGCCGTATCCGGATCGGTGCCGCCGGCTCTTCGACACCGCACCTCGGACCTGGCATCCGAAAACCCGGACACGGTCATGCCCCTCGGCCCGCTCGACGAGATCACCCGCACGCCGTTCGAAGCGCAGACCGGCACCCCCTTCACCCTGACCGACGGGGCAGGCAACACGGTGGAGATCGTGCTCAGCGAGGTCGTCGACAGCGGGGATCGCCCGGCACGCTGGATGAAGCGCGATCCGTTCAAGCTGTGGTTCGACGTCCCGTCCGGGACCGCCATCCCATCCAACGTCTACAGTTTCAGCCACGCCAAGCTGGGCACGATCGGCGACCTTCTGGTCACCCCGGTGATCAACCCGGACAACCCCGGTGCGCCGACCTACGAGGTGATCTTCAACTGATGGCAAGGAAGGGCGCGGACCTGCGGGCCGAACTGGCACGGTTCACCGCCCCCCGCTGCCGGATGATGCATGAGCAGGTGGCCCGCGACCGCGCCACCGGAGCGCCGATACGTCATCCCGCGTCCGACAGCGGCTATGCCCGCCGACCGCTCTGCCCGGCCGCCCGGCGCGACACCCATCTCGCCTGCGGCCACACCAATGCCCGCAACCGTTTCCTGGATCTGCTGGCGCAACTGCGGACCACCGGCCGGGCCAACGGGGACCTGGACGGGCTGATCGAGTCAGCACGGGCGCTCGATCTCGAAACGGCCCTGCTGGACCACCGCAAAGGGGACGCGGAGCTGGCCGCGGCCCGGGCGGAAGACGCAGACGCCGCCGCTGCCGCCCACACCGCCATCGCCGCATTGGAGGCCGAGCACGACCGCCTGGTCGACCGGTGGCGGGAACTCCAGACCACCGCGCTGGCGCTAGAGCCTCTCATCTGCGTCCGAACGGACGCAGATGAGAGGCTCTAACTCTTTAAACTAGATCACCTTATCTGCGTTCAGATGAGTCCATCTGAACGCAGGGTGATCTAGCGTGAAGACAGGGCCCGGCGACGGGCCCCTGATACGAAGCCCGGGGCGATCGGACGGAGACCGGCTCAGCCGAAATTCACGACATAGGTCGTCCGGCTTTCGGTCTGGCCCCCCGGGAACGGGACTTCGGCGAGACACTGGACGTAGACGCCGTTGGCCTTGACCTTCTCACCCTCGCCGGTCTTCGACTTGACGTTGAAGACGCCGCTCTCCTGGATCGCGGCCGGACCGGCGTCGATCTCCAGGCTGAAGGGCTGCTGGAAGCCTTCGGGCCGGTCGTCGGCCTTGCCGCGGACCACCGCCCGCAAGGTGGCGTATTGCCGGGTACCGGCTTCGTTCTCGAGCACGACGGTCTTGCCGACCAGCGGTTCGAACTGCTCCGGCGTTACCGGATGCCTGTGGGGCGGCACCTGGATTTCCGGGGCCGGGGTGTCGGCGGCTTGGGTCTCTTCGGACATGCGGTGCGTTCGCCTCCCTGGGTGCCGTCGGAGCGGAATGCCTCGTCGGCCTGTCGTCGCGTGTGCAGAGTATCCCATTGTGCCCATAGGGACAATGACACTCCGCCCCTGCAGGGTCTCCGGAGCATCGGCATCCGGGCGATCGGAAGCGGCTTCAGCCTACCGGGGTATGCGGCGGCAGCGCCGCCTCGACCGCGGCCTTCAGTTGGCCGGCGGTGATCGGCTTCTCCAGGAAGCCGACCGCGCCCGCCGCCAGGGCCTGCTGCCGGTTGAACTTCTGCGAGAAGCCGGTGCACAGCAGCACCGGAAACGTCGGCCGGCGCCGCTTAAGGTCGGCGATCACCTCATCCCCCTTCATGTCCGGCATCTGCTGGTCGGTGATCAGCAGCCCGATCCGGGGATCGCGGTCGATCAGCGCCAGGGCGTCCCCGGCGGTCAGGCTGTGGGCGGCGTTGTGGCCGAGCCGGCGCAGCATCCGCTGGATCATCATGCCGACCTGCGGTTCGTCGTCGAGCACCAGGATGACCGGCGCCTCGGCCGCGGATGTCGGCATCCCGCCCCGGGACCGGTCATCCCGCCGGTCCGGACCGTCCGGTAGCGGGTCGCCGGCCGCGCCGGTGGGACGGTCGCCATCGCTCCCCATGGCGGCCGGTGGCGGCACGGTGGCGCGGTCGCGATCCTCGGACCGGGGGTCCCGACGGCCACGGGACGACAGGGGCAGCAGCACCGTGACGGTCGTCCCGGACCCCGGTGTGGTGTCCACCTTCATCGCCCCGCCATGGCTGGCGACGATGCCCTTGACCGCCGACAGGCCGAGGCCGGTGCCTTCCCCCATCGGCTTGGTGGTGAAGAACGGCTCGAACACCCGCTCCAGCACCTCGCGGGTGATGCCGGCACCGGTATCCCGGACCTGCACCTGAGCGTACAGGCCACGATCGGCCACCGCCCCGATCCACATCCGGCTGGTGCCGTCGGGCTCGGTTTCGATCCGCACCGGATCGCCGGCGGCTCCCCGATCGGCGTTGCGGATCAGATCATCCCGCCGGACCCCATCGATCCGTCGCAGCGACAGGCTCAAGGCCACGCTCCCGGGCTCGGACCCCAGACTGTCCCGGGCATTGACCGCCAGATTGGTGATCACCTGGTTGAACTGGCTTACATTGACCGGCGACAACACGGCATCGGCCAGGATATCGACCTCGAATGTGACGTGCGGCGGCATCAGGGGACCGATCGTCTCCACCGCCGTGGTCAGCAGATCGACCAGATCCTGCTCGGACCGCCGGACATCGGCCCTGCGGCTGAACGCCAGGATCTGCTGGACGAGGTCCTTGGCCCGCTCGGACGATCGGAGGATGCTCTGGGCGAAGCCCTGGGTTTCGGATCCTTCGTCCAGATCCTCGGTCAGGAACGTCGCGTAGCCGATGATGGAGGCGAGAATGTTGTTGAAATCATGGGCGATCCCGCCGGCGAGCCGGCCGATCGCCTCCATCTTCTGGGACTCGAACAACTGCTCGCGCAGCGCCTGACGCTCGGCCACCGCCGTCCGCTGTTCGGTGACGTCCCGGTTGATGCCGACCACGCCGCCATCGGCCAGCCGGGTGATGCCGACCTCCTGCACGAACTGGGTGCCGTCGGCGCGCAACGCGGTGATCTCGCCACGCCAGCGGCCGTGCTTTTCGAGATCCGGGGTCGCAATCCGCTCCACTTCGGCAGCCGTCGCCGGGCTGTAGAGTGACTGCCAGGGCTGGCCGATGATGGATCCCGGGCGGTCGATGCCGAACAGCTTGAGACAGGCGGCGTTCATATAGGTGAAGCGCCCTTCGGGATCCGTGATCGAGATCCCGTCCGAGGCGCCCTCGATCGCCACCAGCTGGTCGCGCAACTGCGCTTCCACCCGCTTGTGTTCGGTGATGTCGGTGATCACGCAGACCCGGTCCATCCGTTCGGTCAGGCGCTGGGTCACCAGCAACACGCGGCCATCGGCCAGCGTTTCCTCCCACCGGGCATAGTCCGCGGTGCAGTTGACCCGCCTGGCCACGGCCGCCGCCGCGTCGCGGGCGCCGCCCCTGGCCACCACCGCCCCCAGAACGGCGGTGAGGTCCTCACCCACAGCGATCAGCTCGCCCAGTTCGGGGTAATCCTCACGGAACCGGCGGTTGGTCAGACGGACCGCGCCGCCGACATCGGCGATCAGGAACCCGTCCAAGGCAGCGTCGATCGAGGCGAGAAGCTGGCGCCGGGCGTCCTGGGCCTCCCGCTCGACGACGCTGGCCGCCCTGGCCAGACGTCGGGAATCCATCGCCTGCAGCCAGGCGAAGACCACGATCAGCACACCGACCGAGGCGATGCCGATCACCAGGGAAACATAGAAGCTGAGCGACTCGACGAAGGCGCGCAGCTCCACCAGATGCGGGCCCATCAGCAGGCTCTTCTGCGCGATCTGCTGGACGGGCGCCCGGATGCTCTCCAGCACCGCTTCGAACGCCTCCAGGCTTGCCGGAACGGCCGGATCGAGGTCCACGATCAGCCGCTCGAGCTCGACCAGGCTGTCGGATACCAGCCGGGCGGCGACCATGAGCTCCTGATCCTCCCGCAGATCGTGGCCCTCATGGGACTCGAAGATCAGCGGCACCCGAGACCAGAAGATATCGAACTGCATCAACAAGCTGTCACGGTCAGCCGCCGTGTTTCGGTAAAGGTAGACGTAATAGTACCGCTCGAGCTGAAGATATTCCTTCTGGATCTGAGCGCCGATCCACGATCCTGACTGGTAGTTGTCGACCCAATGCTGCTTTTCGTTGGCGAGCCGGTAGCTGAGCAAGGCCGCCAGTCCGAGGAACGCCGCCGACAGAATCAACAGCACGGCCACCTGGCCCCGGCGCGAACGCAACGGGGTCCGCCGGTGCGACGCGCCTGCGGTGCCTCCGTCGGGCGCGGGTGAGCCTGTCGTCATCACTGGGTTGCTTGCCGATCTGTCGCCGAACAGCGTGGATCCGAAGAGCGGCAGCCGCTGCCCGGCACAGCGACACGCTCACCGGGGTGCCGATACTCCTCCTGCCGGTGATCGGCTTTACCGGCAGGCTGTAAACCGCCAATGGCAAAACTCGGTTTACGTGTAACAAACCGTAACATCCGCCGGCGCCCGGCCGACGCCGGCTCCGCCCCGACAGCGATCGGCCAGCAGGTTGCCACCGGCCGTCCGGGACACCGGCGTCCGCTAAGGATGCTCTTGTGCGAAGCACGCCGCGCGTGGCACCTGGAGGCGAGGACGGTTTGAGATCAGGTCACCTCGGCGCGAAACCGGTATCGATGGTGCCGGACGGCACCGTCTCGGCATGTGGTCAGGCGTATCGGCGCGTGCCATGCTCGGATCGACGGGGTGGTTGGGGGGCGGGGGGTCGAATGCCGAGCAACCAACCGGCCCCGGGTTCCGCCGAGAGCTGGACCGGGCTGACACGAGATATTGCCGCGGTCTGCGCAACACTCGGTTTGGGGTTCGAGGTCTTCGACCGGCACGGCCGGGTGGGCCGGATCACCTACCCCGATGGCCGGCGTTCCCACTTCAAGGGCACGGCGTTCGACATCAATGCGCTCGGGGCCGCCCAGATTGCCCGGGACAAGGACTATTGCGCCCGGGCGCTGCGCCGGGCGGGTCTGAACGCCCCGGACAGCCGGGTGCTGCTCGCCCCGCATCTGGCCGCCAGGCTCCGCACGCATGGATCGCTCGGCCCGGCGACAGGGGATGCCTACTCGGATGTGGGGGCGGCGGTGGCCGCCATCGGCCTGCCGGCCGTCGTCAAACCGATCGATGGAACGGAAGGGACGGATGTGTCGCTGGTGACCAGCCCCGGCGATGCGGCGAGCCGGATCGACGACCTGTTCGTCCGGCATGACCGGGTCTTGCTGCAGCCCTGGCTGCCGGGCCACGATCTGCGGGTGGTCGTGCTCGACGGCGAAACGCTGTTCGCCTGCGAGCGCCGGCGGCCCAGCGTCGTCGGCGACGGCCGCCGGACCATCGCCGCGCTGATCGAACGGCTGGACGGTGACCGGCGTCAGGCGGGCCATCGGACGGCATCCATGGCCGACGACCCGTCCGTTCGCTACCATCTGGCCCAATGCGGCAGGGACCTCGACAGCGTCCCCCGCGCGGGGGAGCGGGCGGACCTGCTGCCGACGGCCAACCTCTCGAAAGGAGGGGAGATGGTCGAGCGGACCGACCGGCTGCATCCCGACTATCGTCGGCTCTGTGCGGATGCCGCCGCGGCGATCGGGCTGCGCTTCGCCGGGGTCGATCTGCTGTGCGCCACCGTCGAGCGGTTCGATCCCGGCTGCACGATCCTGGAGCTCAACGCCGCCCCGGGACTGAGCCATGCGGGTCGGGTGATCGGCCGCGATCGGCTGCGGGGTCTCTATCGACGGCTGATCACCGCGATGGGGACGCCGAGCCCGTGACCCGCAACGACGACCGGGTGCTGCTGCGGGCGCTGCGGCGCTATGCCGAGATCCGCGGCCTGGCGATCCGCACCCACTCCCACGACTGGATCGTCGAGCTGACCACGCCGGCGGGCCCGCATTTCGTCTGGGGCTACGATCTGGGGGTCAACAGCGCCACCACCGCCCGGCTGATCACCGACAAGGCCGCGACCGCCGAGGTGCTGACGGCGCATGACGTGCCGGCGGTGGCGCATCGGCTGTTCCTGGATCCCCATCGCCAGCCGTTCATCGGCGAAGACGGGACCTGGCAGCGGATCCTCGACTGCCATGCCGCCCATGACGGCGACAGCGTGGTCAAGGCCAACGAGGGCACCAGCGGTGTCGACGTCCACCGGGTGCGCAGCCTCGACGCGCTGGAGGCCGCGGTCCACGCGGTCTTCGCCCGCGGCCAGAACGTGGCGATCGCCCCTTTCCTCGACATCTCGGCCGAGGTCCGGGTCTACGTCGCATCCGGGCACCCCGTCCTGATGTACCGGAAGGACCGGCCCTCGGTCGTGGGCGATGGCGGCCGGACGGTCGCCCAGCTCTGTCTGGCGCAGGCGGATGAGCCGGGCGTGCGGGCCGCCCTGGCGGCCGGCCTCCGCACCGTCGATCCCGCCTATGTGCCGGCGGCCGGGGAAACGGTGGCGCTGACCTGGAAGCACAATCTCGGCCTGGGCAGCCGGCTGACCCGTCTGCATCCGGACGCGCAGCCGCAGCTTGCCGCGCTGGCGCAGGCCGCCGCCCGCGCCGTGGGCGCCCGCCTGGTCGCGGTCGATGTGGTCGAGCATGACGGCCGCTGGCAGGTGCTGGAGATGAACAACGGTGCGATGTTCGAGAGTGCGGTCGGGGCCGGCGACCTGTCCTTCGAGGCGGTCTGCACGGTCTACAGCGACGCCCTGGACCGGGCTTTGGGCCTCGGGCCGACCGGGGGCGGAGCGGACCCGAGGTGATCGGGCGTTCCGGTCCGGCATCAGACCGGAAAGCCGGCGGCAGGCCGGACCTGACCGACGGCGACGCCGTTCCAATTGGTCAGGGCCGGGGTCAGCAGCGCCGGTGCTTCCGGGGCGTCCGGGTCGAGAGCGCCGACATGGGCGAGCAGGGTTGCCATCGCCACCTCCGCGGCGCGCTTGCCGCCATCGTCGATCTTCAGCGCGATGCCGATGCCCTGCTCGGGAAGGGCCGCGCAGCACACCGCCTCCGCCCCGCCCTTCACCATGGCGCGGCCGCCCATCGCCTGCATCACCCGGGTGTCGAACCGGCCGGTGCCGGCGACCAGCCAGGGGTACCGGCCCCAGGCGGTCCGGACCCGCTCGATCGCCGCCACGCGCCGGTCGGGCAGATGGCCCGCCGGATCGGCCATCCGCGCCATCGCCACCGCCAGCGCCCCGACCGAGACGCCATAGGTCGGGATCGAGCACCCGTCGATGCCGCGCGGCGCCCCGCGCAGATCCTGCACCATCAAGGTCTCCAGGATCCCCAGGACCCGCTGCTGGGCCGGGTGGTGGAAGTGGCGGTAGCCTTCGATCGGCTCCCCTTGGCGGCGGATATGGGTCAGGAAGCCGGTATGCTTGCCCGAACAGTTGTTCAGCAGCGCGGTGGGCGCGCCGCCGGAGCGCACCAGCGCGTCGTCGGCCGCTTCCGCGTAGGGCCGGTGCGCGCCGCACTCCAGATCGCCGACCGTACAGCCGATCCGCGCCAGCCAGGCGGCGACGCGGTCGACATGCCCCGGCTCTCCGGAATGGGACGCACAGGCCAGCGCCAGCTCCTCATCGGTGACGCCGAACGTGTCCGCCGCCCCGGTCTCCACGATCGCCAGCGCCTGGATCGACTTGATCGCCGACCTCGGGTACACCCGCCGCTCCACATCGCCCCAATGGTCGAGTACACGCCCCCGCGGGTCGGCGATCACGGCCACGCCGGTGTGCCGGCTTTCGATCATCTCGCCCCTGGTGACGTCCACCAGGGCGGCGGAGCCGGCGATCGGCGCCGGACGGGCCGCGGCCAGCTCGGCATCGGAGGGGAGCGACGGGTCGGGGGGCATGGAACGGCCTTTCGGGCGACGGGGGCTGTCGGTTCTTACGATAAGGATACGCTCTGACCGATGCGCGGCTATTTCGGGATCGGGGTCGAGGGGATCAGCAAGGAAGGCAATGTGGGCGCCCTGCTTCGCACGGCCCATGCCTTCGGGGCCAGCTTCGCCTTCGCCATCGCCCCGGTGGCCGATGTTCACGCGTTTCGGGAGGCCGACACGTCGGCTGCCGTCCAAGGCATGCCGTTCTACACCTATGCCCGACCCCAGGAGATCGTGCTGCCGCAAGGCTGCCGGATGGTCGGCATCGAGCTTCTGGACGGCTCGATCGATCTGCCCAGCTTCCGCCACCCGCACCGGGCCGTCTACGTGCTGGGACCGGAACGGGGCGGGCTGTCCGACGCCGTGCTGGCCCGCTGCGATTTCACGGTGAAGATCCCGACCCGGTTCTCCCTCAACCTGGCATTGTGCGGCGGCCTGGTGCTCTACGACCGGATGATCAGCCTGGGCCGGCACGCCCCGCGGCCGGTACGGGCGGGTGGGCCGACCGAGCCGGCCCCGGCCCATGTGCAGGGGGAACCGCGCTTCCTGCGCCACCGCCGCACGGCCGGGGATGGGTGAGCCCAGCCGCTACCCGTCGTCGTCGGTCCTGGAATGGGTGCCGAACCGTCCGCCGGGCCAGAACCGGTTGAGATAGCCCGGCAGGATCACCTCCAGCGCGGTGGGATCGATGCCCAGATCGGCCAGCGTCTTGGCTTTGGGGGAAACGACGTTGTCGACCTTGAGCTGCTTGAGCTGGTCCGGGGTCAGCAGCGGCTTGGGCAGGAGACCCAGCAGCGCCGCCTGGATCCCGGCGATCGACCAGGGGATCGGCAGCAACCAGCGTTTGCGTCGGCTGTACTGCAGGGTGAGGTCCATCAGCTCCTTGAAGGTCAGCACCTGCGGGCCGCCGAGCTCGAAGGTCTGGCCCTTGGTCCCCGGATCGTCCAGGCAGGCCATCACCGCGTCGGCGACATCGCCGACATAGACGGGCTGAAAGCGGGTGTGGCCGCCCCCCATCAGCGGCAGGACCGGGGAGTTCACCGCCAGGCTCGCGAACAGATTGAAGAACCCGTCCTCGGGCCCGAACACGATCGACGGGCGCAGGATGGTCGCATCGGGGAAGGCGGCCAGGACGGCCCGCTCGGCGGCGGCCTTGGTCCGCGCGTACTGGCTGTCGGACTCGGCGGACGCGCCGATGGCGGAGATCTGCACCATCCGCTCCGCCCCGGCGGTCACGGCGGCTTTGGCGATGCGGGCCGCCCCTGCGGCGTGCACGGTCTCGAAGGTGTTCTTGCCGCTCTCGTACAGCAGGCCCACCAGGTTCACCACCACATCCGCCCCGGCGACCGCACGGGCGACGCTGTCGTCGTCCCGGACGTTGCCGAACATCGGCACCACCTGGCCGACCACCCCGGCGGTCTTCAGGAACAGCGCCCTGTTGGGATCCCGGCCGACGACGCGCACCCGCCAGCCGCGCTGAGCCAGGTCGCGCACGATATAGCGGCCGATGAAGCCCGCCCCACCGAAGATCGTGGCCGTCTTGGAGTCGGGGGAAGCCAGGGTCATGGAAGGGGTCGCATCCAGCGGCGAAAGCATCGGGCGGGCTCAACGGCCGGGATGCGGTCACACCCTGTCGCCCCGGCACGACGCTCGCCCATATAGGCCGGGCGCCGCCGGTTGACCAGCGCGCCGATCGTCTCGTCCGGCCGCGGGTCGCATCGGGCGGGCGAACCGGTCCGGACAAGCGCGGCTGCGTCTCGGCCGCTGCAACCCGGTGCCGTTGACAGCCCCCTCGGCAGACCGTACACACCGCGTCCTCACCTGCCCAGGTGGCGGAATTGGTAGACGCGCAGGTTTCAGGTACCTGTGGCCTAACGGCCGTGGAAGTTCGAGTCTTCTCCTGGGCACCATCCACGCCGGTCTCGCGCCGGTTGCGATGGCAGCAGCGACCCCGCCGGCCCGCCGACGGGGTTTTTTGCTGCGCCCCCTCGCCCCCATGCGACCGTCACGTGAAGCCACCACCGACGGGAACCGACCCGATGAGCAAGACCGCCACCGTCCATGTCGGCGACCTGCCGGACGGCCTCGATCTCGGCCCGGTCGTCGCGGTGGATACCGAGACGATGGGCCTGAACCCGGTCCGCGACCGGCTGTGCGTGGTGCAACTCAGCAGCGGCGACGGCACGGCCCATCTGGTCCGGCTGCCCAAGGGAACCCGTCGGGCGCCCAACCTGACGGGCCTCCTGGCCGACCCGGCCGTGCTCAAGCTGTTGCATTTCGCCCGGTTCGACGTGGCGGTGCTGAAGGCCTATCTCGGGGTCGACACGGCCCCCGTCTACTGCACCAAGATCGCCTCGAAGCTGGTGCGTACCTACACCGACCGGCATGGCCTGAAGGACCTGACCCGGGAGCTGCTGAACGTCGATCTGTCCAAGCAGCAGCAATCCTCGGATTGGGGGGCCGACCCGCTGGACAGCGAGCAGATCGCCTACGCGGCGTCGGACGTGCTCTACCTGCACCGGCTCAGGGACCGGCTGGACGCCATGCTGGCCCGGGAAGGGCGGACCGAACTCGCCGCCCGCTGCTTCGCCTTCCTGCCCACCCGCGCGGCACTGGATCTCGGCGGCTGGGAGGCGATCGACATCTTCGCCCATTCCTGACGACCGGGCCGCGCGGCGGCGGCGGCCGTGGTTCGGCCCGATTCGCCCCGACTTTGCCCCAGGCTCACCCGTAGCGCCCCGTACCCGGACGGTGTAGCAAGGATCGATCCATCCGTTGCTGCACCGCCAGGCCGCCGGCCCCGCATGACCGCCCCCGCCGCCCCTTTACACGCTTCTCCGGCCGTCCGTCCGAGCTCCGAGCGGCTTGCCCGGTTCGCGCCCCTGCGCCGGCGCCGGCGCCGGGCGAGCCGCCTGTACACCGCCTGGGTCTGGGTCCTGCGATGGATGGTGCCGTTGGCGGTCATCGGCCTGGTCGTGGTGGTGTTCGGCTGGGCGGAGATCCAGGAACGGTTCAACCCGCTGCCGGAGCGGCCGCCGATCGCCATCACGACCGAGCCGGACACCACGGTGCGGGCCCCGCGCTACATCGGCACCGACGCGGCCGACCGGCCGTTCAGCCTGTTCGGCGCGGCGGCCCGCGGGGATGGCGCGCTCGACACCTCGGACACGGTCGAGATGGACGATCCCGATGGGGAGATCACGTTGGAGGACGGCACCTGGCTGGCCGTCCGTGCCGGACATGGGCGCCTGGAGCAGGCGGCACAGATGCTCACCTTGAGCGACAATGTGGAGATCTTCCGCGACGACGGCACGCTGGTGGAGACCGACGAGGTGGTGGTCGATCTCGAGGCCGAGGAGGCCTGGGGCGACCAGCCGATCCGGGTGCTGGCCCCCGGCCTGGAGGTCGTCGCCCAAGGCTTCCGCGTGGATAACGCCGGGGAGACGATCGTGTTCGTCGGCCGCACCTCGCTCGTGCTACGCCTCGACAGCGCCCCCATCGCCGTGGACCGTCCCCGATGACCTCGCCCGTATCTCGCCGTCCGCCGTCGCGCGCGTTCGCCGGCCGCAAGCCCGCCCGGCGGCGGGCCCTGCTCGGGCTCGTCGCCTGGGTTTGGGCCTGGGTCGGGGCGGCGGCACCGGGCGTCGCCCAACTGGCCATCTTCGGGACGGGCGGGGGCGGACCGGTGCAGGTGGATGCCAGCGAGAGCCTCGAATGGCGGGAGGCCGAGCGGCTCTACATCGCGCGCGGCGATGCGCTGGTCCGCCAGGGCGACGATCGGTTGCGGGCCGATCAATTGGTCGCACGCTACCGCACCGGAGCGGACGGGGCCACGGAGATCTACAGCGTCGTCGCCGAAGGTGCCGTCGAGGTGGTCAGCGGTGACGACCGCGCCCGTGGCGACCGGCTAGTGTACGACGCCGACAGCCGGACGGCCATCCTGACCGGTACGGATCTCCGCTACGAATCCCCCGAATTCACGGTCACCGCACGCGACAGTATCGAATACTATGACGCAACCGGCCTTGCGATCGCCCGCGGCGAGGCGGTCTACCGCGGTGCCGACGGCCAGGAAGTCCGGGCCGACGAGATCGCCGCCCGGTTCGAACCCCGGCCCGACGGCTCCAACGAGGTCGTGCGGCTCGACGCCGTCGGCTCGGTCCTGGTGATCCAGGGCGACGACCGGGCAAGCGCGGATGAGGCGGTTTACGATTTGGCGACGGGCCTGGCGACGCTGGTCGGCAATGTGGCGATCGTCAATGCCGGCAATCAGTTCCGCGGCGATATTGGGGAGTTCAACCTGACCACCGGGGTCAGCCGCCTGCTCAACCGGCAGGACGGGGCCCCGGTTCGGGCGCTGATCCGGTAGCCGCCGGGGCCCCCCTTATTGACGGAGACCCTGGCCTGCCCTAGATCGTCCGGTGTTTTGAGCGAGCCGCTCAAGACACCCAAGCGTGATCGATTCCAAGAAGAATTCCAAGAAGTTAGAGTGACTTGTCCGCGCCGTTCCCGGTGCGGGCCGCTCTCGAAGGTGAAAGTCAGGGCAGGGTTCGGACGTCACGTGCGATCGCATCGGACGCCATTCCGCTTAAGGCGACCCGGCGTTTCGCCTGCGCACGCGCCGCCCCGATCGGCGGCAGCGCGGGTCCGCGACGATGCCGCGTCCGCAAGCCCGTCGCCGGCCTTGGCAGAGGCTGCGTGGCCCTGTCCGGTCGCGGCAACCGTCAAAACCCGGTACTGTGCCGGGCACCGTCGCCGCCAAGAGGCACCGTCCGGGCAGGCCGGCATGGATCTTGGCCAACGAGGAACCCCGCCATGAGCCCTGAAGGCCCCTCGCCCGTCGACGCAGCGGTGGCGGCGCATCGGAGCGCGCTTTCGGCCCCGCGGGCGGAGGCGGACGAAGGGCTGGTCGCCCTCGGCCTGTCCAAGCGATACAAGCGGCGGATCGTGCTCAAGGACGTGTCGATCCGGGTGCACCGCGGAGAGGCGGTGGGCCTGCTCGGCCCCAACGGCGCCGGCAAGACGACCTGTTTCTACATCATGACCGGGCTGATCCGGGCCAATGCCGGCCAGGTGCTGCTGGACGGACATGCCATCACGCGGCTGCCGATGTACCGGCGCGCCCGGCTGGGTATCGGCTATCTGCCGCAGGAAGCCTCGATCTTCCGCGGCATGAGCGTGGAGGACAACATCAAGGCGGTGCTCGAAGTCACCGTCGCCCGCACCCGGGACCGCCGGGACATGCTGGAGGAGTTGCTGGAGGAGTTCGGGCTGACCCGGGTGCGCAAATCCTCCGCCATGGCCCTGTCCGGCGGGGAGCGTCGGCGCACCGAAATCGCCCGGGCGCTGGCGGCAAGCCCTTCCTTCATGCTACTGGACGAGCCTTTGGCGGGTATCGATCCGATCGCCGTGGGAGATATCCGCAGCCTGGTGAGCCAACTGCGCAACAGAGGCATCGGCGTCCTGATCACCGATCACAATGTGCGGGAAACCCTGGATATCGTGGATCGGGCCTATATTTTGCATGACGGTCGGGTATTAATGGAAGGGGCGCCCCATGAGATCGTCTCGTCCCCCGATGTGCGGCGGGTCTATCTCGGGGAGGCGTTCAGCCTCTAGGATTCGGGTGCGGATCCGGCGGATCTCGGCCAAGGATGGGAGGCTTGGAACCAGGGTGTGATCGCGGTCGGCGTGCTTGCTTCGCCACCAAGACCGTCCGGTTGCCCAAAACGGTTCTGAGCCATTTTAGTCTTTACTTTATCCTTTGCGCCGAGATTTCGAGGGTCGGGATCGCATTTCAGGTGCGATACCGGTCTGTCTTATCAATCCCGTGACTTGGATCTTCGACCGTTCGCCCATGGCTCTCGTTCCACGCCTTGACCTGCGGCAATCGCAGTCCCTGGTGATGACGCCGCAGCTGCAGCAGGCGATCAAACTGCTGCAGCTGTCGAACCTCGATCTGCAGGCGTTCGTGGATCAGGAGATCGAGCGCAACCCGCTGCTCGAGCGTGGCGATCCCGAGGCACCGGCCGGCAACGGGCTCGACAACCGCGCCGCGCTGGCCGAGCGCGCGGGATCGACCGATACCCCCACGGGCGCGGACACACCGGCCGCCGAGCGCCTCGCCGGATCCGACGTGACCGGAACCGATCGGCTGGCCTCGAGCGACCATGTGGCCACCGACCAACCGCTGGACACCGACTATCAGAACGTCTGGTCCGATGCCGGCCCGGCCGACATCGCCGGGGACGAGGCGGGTCTGGGTGGGGCCGGCGGGCTCGATCAGTCGGCCTGGCAGTCCGTCGGCAACGGCGGTCGCGGCTTCGACGACGACCTCCCCTCCGCCCTGGAGACCTTGTCCCAGGCGTCGAGCTTGCGGGATCACCTGCTCGAACAGGTCGCCGTGGAGATCGCGAGCCCGGCCGAGCGGCTGATCGCCGCCTATCTCGTCGACAGCCTCGACGCTTCGGGCTATCTCGCCAGCACGGTGGAGGCGGCGGCCGAGCACCTCGGCTGCCCGGCCGACGCCGTGCAGGATGTCGTCGGCCGGTTGCAGCGGTTCGACCCGCCGGGTGTGTTCGCTCGATCGCTGGCGGAGTGTCTGGCGCTGCAGTTACGGGAGCGCGATCGCCTGGACCCGGCGATGCGGGCTTTCCTCGACAATCTCGACCTGCTCGCGTCCCGAAACTACCAGGCCCTGTCCAAACGCTGCGGCGTCGACCTCGACGACATCGCGGACATGGTCGCCGAGATCCGAGCGCTCAACCCGAAACCCGGCCTCGACTTCGAAACGCCGGTGGCGCAGACGCTGGTGCCCGACGTGCTGCTGCGCGCCAATCCGGCGGGCGGCTGGATCGTCGAGCTGAACAGCGAAACCCTGCCCAAGGTGCTGATCAACCAGAGCTATTACGCGGAGATCAGCGCCATCGCCACACGCAAGCAGGACAAGGAGTTCATCGGCGAGGCCTTTCAGAGCGCCAACTGGCTGGTGAAGTCCCTGCACCAGCGGGCGACCACCATCATCAAGGTCGCCGGTGAGATCGTCCGACAGCAGGACGCGTTCTTCGTCCATGGTGTGTCGCATCTGCGGCCGTTGATCCTGCGCGATGTGGCCGAGGCGATCGGCATGCACGAAAGCACGGTCAGCCGTGTCACCTCCAACAAATACATCGCCACCCCGCGCGGCGTGTTCGAGCTGAAATACTTCTTCACCGCCGCGGTCGGCGGGACCAACGGCCAGGACGCCCATTCGGCGGAGGCCGTCCGCTTCCGGATCAAGGCCATGATCGACGCCGAGGCCCCGGCCGCGGTGCTGTCGGACGACGCGATCGTGGCCCAGCTCAAGCGGGAAGGGGTCGATATCGCCCGCCGCACGGTGGCCAAGTACCGGGAGGGGATGCGGATCCCGTCTTCGGTCCAGCGCCGGCGGGAAAAGGCGATGCGATCGGCCGGCTAGAGCATCCTTGCGTCCGACCGGACACAGATAAGAGGTTCTCCCTCTTTGAAGTCGACCGACCTGGGTTCGGACGAGGCCATCCGAACCCAGGTCGATCCAGCCGGACCGGCTGCGGCCGCCGGCCTTGCGCCGGTGCTTCGGCGGGCCGGTCGATCCTCGACGATTTGATGGCCGTGTTGAACGACCGTCGCGTTGACGGCTGGACACGCCATCCCTATCGTCCGCGGTCTGATGCGACCGGGACCGAGCGGCCGGGTGGCAGGATCAACCCAATGCGGACATAGCGTTCTAGCGGGCGCGCCCTGGCGCAGCCGCGATGAAAAGGCACCCCACCGCAGTCTAAACACCGGGTCTGACACGGCGATCGGCAAGTACGCCCGTTACGGGGCGGCCGTCCCGGTCGTGTCCGGCCTGTACCGCGATAGTGAATGAGGCTACCGTCTTGAGCATGAAAGTCGTCGTCAAGGGCAAGCAGCTGGATGTGGGCGACGCCCTGAGGACCCATATCGAAGAACGGCTCCCGCCCGCGATTGAGAAGTACTTCGTCAACGCGATCGAATCGACGGTCGTGCTGACCAAGGACCGGCATCTGTTCAAGGCCGATATTTCGGTCCATGCGGCCAGCAACATCCAGATGGAAGCCGCCGCCGAGGCCGACGACCCGTACGCCGCGGCCGATCTGGCGATCGACAAGGCCGCCAAGCGCCTGCGCCGCTACAAGCGCCGGCTGGTCGACCATCACACCAAGGCCGCCCGGGACGAGGCGATCGCCGCGGCGGCCTACGTCCTGCAGGCCGAGCCCGAGGACGTGCCCGACGACCATGAAGAACCGGCCCAGCCGGTCGTCGTGGCTGAGATGACCACCCGGATCGAGAGCCTGACCGTCAGCCAGGCGGTGATGCGCCTTGATCTCGCCAATCTTCCGGCCTTGATGTTCCGCAATTCAGCCCATGGCGGCCTGAACATGATCTACCGCAGGTCCGACGGGAATGTCGGCTGGGTCGACCCCGCCGATATCGAGAAGAGCACCTCGACCGCCGCCTGACGGGCGCCATCGGCTGACCGGTCGATGCCGGTCGGTCCGGCGCGTCGGCCACAAGACAGGGACCGCACCGCGATGAGCGACATCCTCGACGCCAACGCCGTCATCCCCTCCCTGAAGGTGGGCAGCAAGAAGCAGGCCCTGCAAGAGCTGTCCGCCAAGGCGGCGGAGGCGACAGGGCTGCCGGCCCGGCGCATTTTCGATGTCCTGCTGGAGCGGGAGCGGCTCGGCTCGACCGGCATGGGCCGCGGGATCGCCATTCCGCACGGCAAACTGGCCGGGTTGGACCGGGTCCACGGCCTGTTCGCCCGGCTGGAGCGGCCCGTCGAGTTCGACGCGATCGACGGCCAGCCGGTCGATCTGGTGATGGTGCTGCTCGCCCCCGAGCAGCATGGGGCCGATCACTTACGGGCGTTGGCCCGGGTCTCTCGCCTGCTGCGCAACGAGGCTCTGGCCAACAAGCTGCGCGGCTGCGAGACCGCGGACGCCATGGTCGCCCTGATGGCCGATCATGGCGGCGGGACGGCCGTGGCGGCCTGACCCGCAAGGGCGCGTCCGGCCCCGGGCCGCGACCGCGGACGCCCCCCGGTCCCGGAGCCCGCTTCGCCGCCGGGACATGGCGGCACTGCGTACCGTCGGTGTGAACGGTGAACGGCGGCCGTGATACCCATCGGACCCGTACCGTCGGTTCGATGGAGCCCGTTCGATGCCCCCCCTGACCTACCGGCCGTCGCGAGACGACGCAGCCGACCGCAGCGCGTTCGTCACCCTGGAACGCACCGGCTTCGGCACCACGGACGAAGATACCGAGCGCTGGATGGCCGCGATCGGGCCGGAGGAGATCCGGTTCGTGGACGCCGGCGACGTCACCGCGGCGATGGGGTCCTGGATCGAGATCGGCCACACCGTCGGCGGCCGGACGATCCCGGCAGGAGGCATCACGGCGGTCAGCGTCGGCCATGCCCATCGCGGCGGCGGTATCGGGCGGTATCTGCTGTCGCAGATGCTGGCCGAGGCCGGGCAGCGGGGCTGGCCGCTGGTCAGCCTGTACGCCTCGACCTTCGCCTTCTACCGCAAGGTCGGGTTCGAGATCGCCGGCTGGTCCCATCGCTACAAGGCACCGACGGCCGCGCTGACGATCCCCCGGCACCCGGACGACGGCGCCCTGCGGCCGGTGCCGATTGCAACACCCCCGTTCAGTGTCGCTCCGCCCGATCCGGCCCTGATCGCGCGGTTGGCGCCGCTGCATGCCGGCGGGTCCGGGCAGCGTCCGGGCCTGGCCGCAGCCGCCGGCCGGTTCCTGTGGTGGCGTCGCCTGCAGGCGATGGGGCGCGGGCTCGACGGCGTCGTCTTCGACGGCCCCGACGGCGCGGAGGCCTATTGCATGGTCGATTGCCGGGCGGCGGCGCAGACGATCGGTGTGGCCGGCTGGGCCGCCACGACGGCCCGGGGCCTGCGCGCCGTGGCGCGCTGGCTCGCCGGTTTCCGCAGCAGCTACGACTGGGTGACGTGGCCGGACGCACCGCACTCCCCCCTGACCCTGCTGCTGCCGGATCGCGGCTGTGAGGTCGAGAATGTCGAGCCGGTGCTGTACCGGGTCGTCGATCCGGCGGCGCTGCTGGCCCGGCGCGGCTATGGGGCGGGCACCGGCGGTGCCGTGGCGATCGCGCTGGAGGATGCCGACCTGCCGGACAACAGCGGGCGGTACGGGATCCGGGTCGCGCATGGCGAGGCGACGACCGGGGCCCGCCTCGCCGCGGACGAGAGCGCCGACCTGCCCCAGGTGGTCGTCGGGCCGCGGGGGTTCGTGGCCCTGGTGACCGGGGCGACGTCGGCCGGCACATTGGCCCTGACCGGTCTGCTCGACGGCACGCCCGAGGCGATCGCGGCCGCCGAAGGGCTGTTCGCCGGCCCGTTGCCGGGGACACCGGACCGGTGGTGAGAGGGGCCCCACCCCTTGGCGAGGTCCGTCCGACACCCTTAAAGCTAGGAAGACTCTGCCGACCGATCCTGGAGGCTCCTTGATTTCCGTCCGACCGTTCCCCGTCCTGACCCGGGGCCTGCTCCGCGTGCTGGCCGCAGCCCTGATCCTGGTCGCCGGCGGGGCGGTCTGGGCGCAGGGGACGGCAGACTCTCCGGCCGGACCGGCGGCGGAGCGGTCCCCGGCGCCGCAGGCCGAGACCGCACCGTCGACCGAGGTCCCGGCGGCACCGACCGAGGTCCCGGCGGCACCGGCCGAACCGGCGTCGGCCGATGCGGCCCCGGCACCGCCCGGACCGCCTGCCGCCGCGCTGGCGGAAATCGACCGGCTGATCGGGACGCTCGAAGACCCGGTGCTGCGCGATGCGTTGATCGGCCAGCTCCGCCTCCTGCTGGAGGTCCATGGGGCGCCCACGGCGGAAACGGAACCGCCCATCCCCTTGCCGTCATCCTTGGGCGCCCGGGCGCTGTCGTTCCTGTCCGAACGGATCGACGCGGCGGGCGCGACGCTCGACCGGGTCAGCGTCCAGGCGACGGACTGGCCCGTGCTGATCCGCTGGTTCACCACCCAAGCGACCACCGAAGCGGCACGGGAGCGGTGGACCAAGCTGTTCGCCGACCTGTCCTTGATCCTGCTGATCGCCATCGCCGCCCGCTGGCTGGCGACCCGGCTGTTCGCCGAAGCACGGGGGGCGATCGGTGCTAAGGCGGGTGCGTCGGTCTTGAGCCGGCTGCCGCTGCTGCTGGCACGGCTGATCATGGACGTGATCCCGCTGATCATCTTCGTGGTCGCGGCGTACGCCATGATGGGCTGGCTGGACATCGAGCGCCGTGGTCAACTGGTCGCCGTCGCCCTGGTGAACGCGTTCACCCTGACCGGGGTCATCATGCTGGTCGTGCGTACGCTCCTGACACCGCGTACACCCAACCTCCGGCTGATCCGGATCGATGACGAGCACGCGGCGTACCTGTATGTCTGGGCACGTCGGATCGCGTACACGACGGTGTTCGGCTATTTCACCGTCGAGGTGTCGCGGCTGCTGTTCCTGCCGTTCTTGGCCCGGGAAGCGCTGGCCCTGGCGATCGGCCTGACCGTATTCGGCCAGATCTCCGTGTTCGTTCTGCAGAACCGCCGCCTGGTCAAGCAGTGGCTGCGGCAGTCGACCCTGTCCGGTCCCCTGGGGGCGATGCTGCGACGGCTGTCGGACATCTGGCACATCGTCGGCATCGCCTATCTGGCCGTGGCGTTCGGGATCTGGCTGCTCGACGTGCCCGGCGGGTTCGCCTTCATGGTCCGGGCGACCGCGCTGACCGTGCTGATCGTCGTCCTCACCCGCCTGATCGGCAGCGCGCTGGTGCGGGGGGTCCATCGGCTGTTCGTCGTGCCCGATGATCTCGCGACCCTCTATCCGGGCCTGAGCCGCCGCGCCACCCGCTATCAGGGGGTCATCGAGACGCTGATGCGGATGGCGGTGTGGGTGATCGCCGCGGTGTTCCTGATCGATGCGTGGGGCGGCGACATCCTGGTGTTCCTCGCCGGCGATCTCGGGGGCCGGGTGGTGGGCTCGATCGTGTCGATCACCCTGGTCACGGCCGTGTCGATCGGGGTCTGGGAGCTCGCGTCCAATCTGATCGAACGGCGCCTGGCCGAGACCGACGCCGACGGCGATCCGCTGGAGCAGAACCAGCGGGTCCGGACCCTGCTCCCCTTGCTGCGCAACGTCATCCTCGTGGTGCTCGTCACCGTGGTGACACTGATCGTCCTGTCGGAGCTCGGGCTCAACATCGCCCCGCTGCTGGCCGGGGCCGGCGTGATCGGCCTGGCGATCGGCTTCGGCTCGCAGACGCTGGTCCAGGACGTCATCACCGGGCTGTTCATCCTGTTCGAGGACACGATCAGCGTCGGCGACGTGGTCAATGTCGGGGGCCATGCCGGGGTGGTCGAAGGCATGTCGATCCGCACGCTCAGGCTGCGCGACCTGTCGGGGAATGTGCATACGATCCCATTCAGCCAGGTCAGCTCCGTGCTGAACATGACCAAGGACTTCTCCTACTACGTGTTCGATGTCGGCGTGGCCTATCGGGAGGATACCGACCACGTCACCGCCGTGCTCCAGGATATCGGCCGGGAACTGCGGGAAGACCGCGATTACGGCCCGCTGATCGTCGAGGATTTCGAGGTGCTGGGGGTGGACGCGTTCGCCGATTCCGCCGTGGTGATCAAGGCACGGATCAAGACCAAGCCGATCAAGCAATGGACGGTGGGACGCGAGTTCAACCGCCGCATGAAGAAGCGCTTCGATCAGGAGGGGATCGAAATCCCGTTCCCGCACCAGACCGTCTATTTCGGGGTCGACCGGGCCGGCACGGCACCGCCCGCCCGGGTCACCGTCGCCACCCCCGACATGGCCGAGGCGCTGGATCGGCTGGCGACCGGCGGTGCCGCACCCACCTCCCGGCCCCGCCCGGGACGGCCCACGGCCACCGCCGCCAGGACCCCCGACCGGATCGGCGAGGAGGCCCCGCGCAGTACGCCGGGCCATGACGGCGACGATGAAGGGGACTGGTAATCCCCGGCCCGCCAGGCTGCCGGGCCGGTCCGACTCTTGCTCTCCTAGATCAACCTGCGTTCAGATGGATTCATCTGAACGCAGATAAGTTGATCTATTTCAAAGATTTAGAGCATCTTATCTGCGTCCGTTAGGACGCAGGATGCTCTAG
>JANQKE010000076.1 GCA_028281265.1 Alphaproteobacteria bacterium
CACGTCGTCACGACCGTCGATCGCCCGTGCGAAGGCGACGTGAAAGGTCAGGATCGCATCGGCGCTGTCGGCGTAGTAAGGGTCGCCGGTGATCGGTGCGGCCAGCACGATCAGCTCCCGGTCGGCCGCCGACTGGGCCATGACGGTCGACCTCCAGGCCGCCTCTCCGAAAACGGGCGCGAAACCGACGAGCAGCAGCACCGCGCATAGTCTTGACGTCATCGCGACCTCCCTCGCCTGGTTCGGCGGCCGGCCGGCGGAGGGCAACGGCCGTACCGCCGCCCCCGTCCTACCCGCCGACGGACATACCGGACAAGCGGGCTTTCGGCCGCTCAGCCATCCAGCCCACCCAGGCACCACAGCAGCACGCCCTTCTGAGCGTGCAGGCGGTTCTCGGCCTCGTCGAACACCACCGACTGCGGTCCGTCGATGACCGAGGACGCCACCTCTTCCTCCCGGTGTGCGGGCAGGCAGTGCAGGAAGATCGCCTCGGGCTTGGCGAAGGACATCAGCCGGTCGTCGACCTGATAGGGCCGCAACAGATTGTGGCGGGACGGCGCGTCCCTGTCACCCATGGACACCCAGGTATCCGTCACCACCGCGTCCGCGCCGCGCACCGTGGTCTCCGGGTCCTCTCCGACCGTCACCACCGCCCCTTCGGCATGGGCCCAATCGAGCAGGTCGCGCGGCGGGCTGAGCGGTTCCGGACAGGCGAGATGCAGCTCGAACCCGAACTGGACGGCCGCCTCGATCCAGGACCGGGCGACGTTGTTGCCGTCACCCGACCAGGCCACCTTGGCCCCCTTGATGGCCCCGCGATGCTCCTCGATGGTCAGCACGTCGGCCATGAGCTGGCAGGGGTGGCTATCGTCGGTCAGCCCGTTGATCACCGGCACGGTGGCGGCTTCGGCCAAGCCGGTCAGCCGCTCTTCGGCGGTGGTCCGGATCATGATCGCGTCGACATAGCGGGACAGCACGCGCGCGGTGTCGCCAATCGTCTCCCCCCGCCCGAGCTGGATCTCCTGGCCCGACAGCATGACGACCTCACCGCCGAGCTGGCGCATCCCGACCTCGAAACTGACCCGTGTGCGGGTCGACGGCTTCTCGAAGATCATCGCCAGGGTCTTGCCGGCCAGCGGGCGGGGATCGTCCCCGCCGCCCCGCCGCAGGTCCGCCTTGACCGACCGGGCCGTGTCGATCATCACCCGCAGATCGGCCGCCGGCAGATCCCGCAGCCGCAGGAAATGCCTAGGCATCGACCGTATCTCCGTCGGCGGACGCGACGGCCACCGCCGCGGAGACCCGGTCGATGATGGCGACAGCCGCGTCGACCTCGGCCTCACCGATGATCAGCGGCGGCAGGATGCGGATCACATTGTCGGCCGCCGGGACGGTCAAGAGCCCCTCGGCACGAAAACCCGCGATCAGCTCCCCGGCCGGCACCCGGGCCTTGAGCCCCAGCATCAGCCCGACGCCGCGGACCAGCTCATAGATCGCCGGATGGCGGTCGACGACCGCATCGAGCCGGTGGCGCAGATAGCCGCCGACGGTGGTCACCCGGTCCAGGAAACCCGGTTCCAGCATCACGTCCAGGACCGCGTTGCCGACCGCCATGGCCAGCGGATTCCCGCCATAGGTGGTACCGTGGCTGCCGAGGCCCATTCCTTGCGCGGCCCTCTCGGTCGCCAGAAAGGCGCCGAGCGGAAACCCGCCGCCGATGCCCTTGGCGACGCACATCACATCGGGGGTGATCCCGGCCCATTCATGGGCGAACAGCTTGCCGGTCCGGCCATAGCCGGTCTGGATCTCGTCAAAGTACAGCAGAAGGCCGAACTCGTCGCAGATCTCCCGCAAGGCCCGGAGATAGTCGAGATCGTGCGGCCGGATCCCGCCTTCCCCCTGGATCGGTTCGACATGGATGGCGGCGGTCTCATCCGTGATCGCCGCCCGCAGCTCGTTGAGGTTGCCGAACGCGACCTGATCGAAGCCGTCGACCATCGGCCCGAAACCGTCGACCAGCTTCGGCGTCTTGGCGGCCGCGATCGCGGCCAGGGTGCGGCCGTGAAACGAACCGCTGACGGTGATGACCCGCCAGCGGCGGGGGGTGCCGGCAGCGCTGTGATACTTGCGGATCAGCTTGACGCCGCCTTCCCAGGCTTCGACACCGGAATTGCTGAAGAACACCGTGTCGGCGAAACTGTTCGCCACCAGCCGTTCGGCCAACCGCTCCTGATCGGGGATGCGGTAGAGGTTGGAGACATGCCACAGCATCCGGGCCTGCCCGGCCAGCGTCTCGACCAGATGGGGATGGCAGTGGCCGAGGCTGTTCACCGCGATACCGGCCGCGAAATCCAGATATCGTCGCCCGTCGGTGGCGAAGAGGAACGCGCCCTCGCCCCGCTCGAACGCGATATCGGCCCGCGCATAGGTCGGCATAACGGCTGGGATCATGACTGGGTCGGCTTTGCAGCCCCTCCGATGTGTTTCTGTCGCGTACGCGTGATTGCCGGCCGTGACGGGCCGGTCTTCTGCCGTACCGTTGCCTCGAGCAATCCACAACCCCCGAGCCCGCAACCTTGCCCGGTGCGGTGCGCTATGGCACGCACGTCATACGCGCCCGCGGCCGGGGCGCGACGCCCGGTGTCCGTCCGCGTTTCGGGCCGAAACGCGGCACCCTCGATCAGGAGAAGCCCATGAGCCGCCCCGTGAAGACGGTCGTGCTGCCGGTCGCCGGTCTCGGCACCCGTTTCCTGCCCGCCACCAAGGCGATCCCGAAAGAGATGCTGCCCGTGGTCGACAAGCCGGTGATCCAATACGCCGTCGAAGAGGCCGCGGCCGCGGGCATCGAACGGTTCGTGTTCGTCACCTCCCGCGGCAAGACGGCACTCGAGGACCATTTCGACCAGCACGCCGAGTTGTATGCGACCCTGACCCGGCGCAACAAGGACACCCAGTTGGCCGAAGCCCGCGCTGCGGAACTGCCGACCGGACATTTCTCCTTCGTCCGCCAGGCCGAACCGCTGGGCCTGGGCCATGCGGTGTGGTGCGCCCGTCAGGTCGTCGGCAACGAGCCCTTCGCCGTCATCCTGCCCGACGAGGTGTTCCTGAGCGCCGAGGGCCCGGTTCTCAAGCAACTGGTCGGCGCGTACAAGAAGGTCGGCGGCAACGTGCTCGCCGTGCGCGAGGTGCCGCACGAGCTGACCCACCGCTACGGCATCCTGGCGGTCGGCCAGGACGACGGCAGCATCGCCGAGGCGACCGGCATGGTCGAAAAGCCCCGACCGCAGGACGCCCCTTCCGACCTGTCGATCGTCGGGCGCTACATCCTGCAGCCCGAGGTGTTCGAGCATCTCGAAGCCTTCGAAACCGGCGCCGGCGGGGAGATCCAGCTCACCGACGCGATGGCCAAGCTGATCGGCCGCCAGCCCTTCCACGGCGCCCGGTTCAACGGCGAACGGTTCGATTGCGGCGACAAGGCCGGCTACGTCGCCGCGAACATCGCCTTTGCGCTGGCCCGGGCGGACCTGGCCGACACGGTGCGGGCGCTATCCGGAGGCCGGTTGGCTTAGGCCATCGGTGGCGATCGGACGATGGTTGCCGGGGGTCCCGGCATGGGTGCGCGGCACGGGCTCCGGTTGACCATCGGCCCAGGCCTGATAGACGGGCGCCCGGGACCGATGGCCCGCGGTCCTGCAAGGGGTGAGGAAGGAACCGGTCCGTGCGTATCGCGATGATTGGCACCGGCTATGTCGGCCTGGTGTCCGGTGCCTGCTTTTCGGAATTCGGGGTGGACGTCGTCTGCGTCGACAAGGATCCGGCCAAGATCGAGCGGCTGTCCCGGGGCGAGATCCCGATCTACGAGCCTGGGCTCGACGCTCTGGTGGCCAAGAATGCACAAGCCGGCCGGCTCCGGTTCACCATGGATCTCGGGGCTGCGGTCGACGGTGCCGACGCGGTCTTCATCGCCGTCGGCACCCCGTCCCGGCGCGGCGACGGCGCCGCGGATCTGAGCTACGTCTACGCCGCAGCCGAAGAGGTGGCCGCCGCGATCACCGGCCATACCGTCGTGGTGACCAAGTCGACGGTGCCGGTGGGCACGGGTCGCAAGGTGGCCGAGGTGATCCGCACGGCCAATCCGACGGCCGACTTCGACATCGCCTCGAACCCGGAGTTCCTGCGGGAGGGGGCGGCGATCACCGACTTCATGCGGCCGGACCGGGTGGTCATCGGGGCGGAGACCGAGCGCGCGGCTGACATTCTCAGAGCGCTCTACCGGCCGCTCTATCTGATGGAGACGCCGGTGGTCATCACCTCCTTGGAGACGGCCGAGATCACCAAATACGCCGCCAACAGCTTCCTGGCGACCAAGATCAGCTTCATCAACGAGGTCGCCGATCTGTGCGAAACCGTCGGCGCCAACGTCCAGGACGTGGCCCGGGCGATCGGGCTGGACGGCCGGATCGGCAGCAAGTTCCTGCATGCCGGCCCGGGCTTCGGCGGTTCGTGCTTTCCGAAGGACACCAAGGCCTTCGCCACCACCGCCCAGGCGCTCGGCGCGCCGCAGACGATTGTGGAGACCGTGGTCGGTCTGAACGAAGCGCGCAAGCACCGGATGGCCGACAAAGTCGTCCACGCGGCCGGCGGCTCGGTCGCGGGGCGGACGGTGGCGGTGCTGGGGCTTACCTTCAAGCCGAACACCGACGACATGCGCGACGCCCCGAGCCTGGACATCGTCCCGGCCTTGCAGAAGGCCGGTGCGACCGTCCGGGCCTACGATCCCGCCGGGATGGCCGAGGCGGCGAAGCTCCTGGCCGACGTGACCTATTGCAGCGGTTCGTACGAGGCGCTGGAAGGGGCCGATCTGGTCGTCATCATCACCGAATGGAACGAGTTCCGCGCCCTTGATCTCGGCCGGGTCAAGGGACTGCTGTCACAGCCGTTGATGGTCGACCTGCGAAACATCTACAAACCCGAGGACATGGCGGCGCACGGCTTCAGCTATGTCAGCATCGGCCGACCGCCGGTACAAGACGGTGTCGTTCTGACCCACCGGTGACCGGCGGCGCGGGCCGGCACACCGACGCGACATCCCCAGGCCGTTGCCCCGACGACCCGAACAGAGGCCCGACACGCCATGGCGCATGACCCCCACCCTTTCGATGCCACCGTCCTGCGCGAGTACGATATCCGCGGGATCGTCGGCAAGACCCTGAACCCGGCGGACGCGTTTGCCGTCGGCCGCGCGTTCGGGTCGATCGTCGCGCGCAACGGCGGCACGAAGGTCTGCGTCGGCTATGATGGGCGGCTGTCCTCCCCGGATCTCGAAGCGGCCCTGGTCGACGGGCTGGTCCGGTGCGGGATCGAGGTCGCCCGGATCGGCCTGGGGCCGACCGGCATGCTCTATTTCGCCCAGAAGCATCTCGACACCGATGCCGGTGTACAGATCACCGGGTCGCACAACCCTCCGGACTATAACGGCATCAAGATGGTGACCCGGTCCGGGCCGGTCTATGGTGACCAGATCCTGGAGATCGGCCGAGTCGCCGGGGCCGGGGACTATGTCGACGGCGACGGCCGGGCGGAGACCATCGACCTCCAAGACACTTACGTCGCCCGCCTGGTGCAGGACTATGACGGCCCGACCGGGCTGAAGATCGCCTGGGACGCCGGCAACGGGGCCGCCGGGGAGATCCTGCGCCGGATGACCGCCAAGCTGCCGGGCGAGCACATCCTGCTCTACGACGACATCGACGGGACGTTCCCCAACCATCATCCCGACCCGACCGTGCCGGAGAACCTCGCCGACCTCATCGAGACGGTGAAGGACCGGGGCTGCGACCTGGGCATCGGCTTCGATGGCGACGGCGACCGCATCGGCGCGGTCGACGAGCGGGGCCGGATCGTGTGGGGCGACCAGTTGGTGGCGATCTACGCCACGGACGTGCTGATCGACCATCCGGGGGCGAAGATCCTGGCCGACGTGAAGACCAGCCAGACGGTGTTCGACCGGATCGCCCAGGCCGGCGGCACGCCGATGATGTGGAAGACCGGCCACTCCCTGCTCAAGGCGAAGATGGCCGAGACCGGATCGCCGCTCGCCGGGGAGATGTCGGGGCACATCTTCTTCGCCGACAAATGGTACGGCTTCGACTGTGCGCTGTATTGCGGGGTGCGGCTGGCGGCGTTGCTGTCCAAGTCGGGCACGCCGCTATCGGCCTATCGCGACGCGTTCCCGGCCGTCCTCAACACGCCGGAAGTGCGGTTCCAGGTCGATGAGAGCCGCAAGTTCGCCGTGCCGCAGGAAGTCAAGCAACGGCTGACCGGGGTCGACGGGGTCGACGTGAACGCGATCGACGGGGTGCGGGTCACCACGGCCGATGGCTGGTGGCTGTTGCGGGCGTCGAACACCCAAGATGTGCTGGTGGCCCGGGCGGAGAGCACCACCGCAGACGGGCTCGAGCGGCTCAAGGCGTCGATCGTCGAGCAACTGGCCGCAAGCGGCCTGCCGGCCCCCGACTTCACCGCCGGCGGCGGCCACTGACGCACCACCGGTCCGCCGGCGGCTCGGATCCGCCGTCGGGTCGGTCGGCCTTACGCGCCGGGGGATGGTGCACCGTCGGGCCTTGCCATGATCCCGGCCAGCCGTGCGGCCAGATCCTTTTGGGCATCCCTGTAGGGACGCGGCCCGAAGCTGGCCCTGGCCACCCCGAGGCGAGCGACGCTGGCTGGGGAGGTCAGGGGGCCGGTCATCATCACATTGACCGGCGCCTCGACCTGCCGGCACGTCTCGGCGATCAGGCCTTCGTCGGTCAGACCGGGGACGAAGAATCCGTCCGCCCCGGCATCCCGATACGCCTTGGACCGCTCCAGGGCCTCGTCCAGCATCGCCTCGTGGCCATCGGCGGCCTGCAAGAAAAGATCCGTCCGGGCATTGATGAACAGCGGCACCCCCGACTGCACGGCGGCCTGGCGAACGGCCCTGATGCGCTCGACCTGCTCGGCGATCGGGTGGAGGCCAGCTCCCTTCACGACCCGATCCTCGAAGTTGATCCCGACCGCGCCCGCCGCGATCACACGGGCCACATTCGCGGCGAGATCCGCCGGTGCCGCGGCATAGCCCCCCTCGAAGTCGACGGTCACCGGCAGATCGACGCTCCGGGCGATGCGGTCGACGATCCGCAGGACGAAGTCGAGCGGGATGTCCTCGCCATCGGCATAGCCATGGGCGGCCGCGACCGACCAACTGCCCGTCGCCACCGCCCGGGCTCCGGAGGCAGCGACCGTCTTCGCCCCGCCGGCATCCCAGATATTGTACAGGACGAGCGGCGCGCCCGGGACGTGCAACGACCGGAAGCGGGCGGCCTTATCCGCTTGTGACATGGGTTTGCGATCCCTCTTCGGATGGACGGTATCGGCGCTCGATCTCCAACAGGCGCTGCTTGCGCCACAGCCCGCTGCCATACCCGGTCAGTGACCCGTCGGCACCGATCACCCGATGGCATGGCACGATGAGGGCGATCTGGTTGGCGCCGTTCGCCCGGGCAACGGCACGGACCGCCGTCGGCCTGCCGATCCGCTGCGCGATCTCGGCATAGCTGCGTGTCCGTCCCGCGGGGATCCGCCGGAGTTCGTCCCACACCGCGCGACTGAAGGCGCCGCCGTCCTGGTGAAGCGGCGTGTCGAACCGCGCCGAGCGCCCCTCGAAGAAGGCGTCCAACTCCGCCATCGGCAGCTTTCGCCACATCCGCCCGATCCCGGACGACCGGCGTTGCGTCGATCCCCGATCCGGGCCGAGCCACCGCACGATGGGAGATGAGGTCGTCTCGGCGCACAGCGGCATCAGATCTCGAACTGCTCCTTGAGGATCCGCTCCTCGAGATTGTGCTCGGGGTCGAACAGGAGGGTCATTTCGACCGACCGGTCTTCCCGCACGGTGACGGATTGCACGTCCCGGACCTCGGTGTAGTCGGCCACCGCACTGACCGGCCGCTTGCCGGCCTCCAGCACGTCGAACCGGATCGTCGCGGTGGACGGCAGCAGGGCGCCGCGCCAGCGGCGCGGCCGGAACGCGCTGATCGGCGTCAGCGCCAGGATGTCGGCACCGACCGGGATGATCGGGCCGTGGGCGGAGAGATTGTAGGCGGTGCTGCCGGCGGCCGTCGCCACCATCGCGCCGTCGCAAATCAGCTCCGGCAGGCGTTCGATCCGGTCGATCGTGATACGGAGCTTCGCCGCCTGCCGGGTTTCCCGCAGCAGCGACACCTCATTGATCGCCCGCGCCTGCTCGCTCCCGCCGGCCGTGACCGCGGTCATCCGCAGCGGATGGATGGTGACGCGCTGGGCGGCCCCCAGCCGCCGGGGCAAGTCGTCTTCCCGATACTCGTTCATCAGGAAACCGACCGACCCGCAGTTCATCCCGAAGATCGGCACCTTGCGATCGATGTATCTGTGCAGAGTTTCCAGCATCTGGCCGTCACCGCCCAGGGCGATGATGACCCGGGCGGCCTCCGGCCCGACATCACCGAACCGGTGCCGAAGACGGGCGGCCGCGCCTTCCGCCTGCTCGGTTTCGGCAGCCGCGAAGTGGAGCGCCTCGCAATCGACGGCCTCGACCGCCGACCCGCCGGTCGGTTCCGCCATCACGTCGGGGGGTACCAAGGTCGAACCTCCCTCCACCGCCTTCCGGGCCAACGCGCCCCGACCCGCACGCGGGCGCGTGAGCGGCTGGGCAAAGCGGCTCTATCCCAGCTACTGTCCGATCGACCATCCCTTAGAGCAAGAAGACATGAGGGTGACTTACTCTCATGTCTGACTCCTGCTCTCCAAGGTGAGAGTAAGAGCGGAGCCCGTCTCATGCGTCTGACATCGCCGCCACGATGGCCCGGGCTGGTGCTCGCGGCAACCCTACTGGCCATCGCAGCTCTGGTCGCCGGGCCCGCCGGCGCCGACGACCGGCACGAAGGCTACTACTATCCCGAAGTCACCAGCCGGGAGACCTACCCCGCCCGGGCCCCCACCCTGCCGGACAGCGATCGACGCCGCCGGATCGGCTTCGTCGTCGGTCTGACCCAGCAGCAGTTCAACAACCCGTTTCCGGCCCAGGTGGCGATCTTCTCCAAAGGGGCGCGGCAGGAGAAGCTGATCATCGTCGCGCTGAACCGCGACGCGCTGGCCTCGCTGTACCAGGCCCGCGGGTTCCTGGCACAGATGACCGCCTCGGCCCGGGCGTCGGCGATCTTCGTCGAGAACCGGGTCGAGGACACCTATACGTTCCTGGATCTGTTGGCACTGCTGGGCTTCGAGCAGCTTACGATCAGCGACGGCATGACCTACGCCCATCAGATCCGGATCGACTTGCAGGACTGATACCATGGCGCGATGAGCCGGGCCCGTCGCGACGCGGCAAGTGCGCGCGAGGAAAGCTTCGCGGGGGCGCTTGAACGCGAGGACGGTTTGAGCGGAGCTCGCCTCAGCGCATGTCGGTATCACCTCGATGCGGCCCCGGTCCACGTCAGCCCTGCTGGAGGGACCGGATCTGGCTGCGGAGCTGATCCGCGGCCGGCGTATCCGCCGGCAGGGTCTCCAGCAAACGCTCCCAGAAGGCGGTCGCCGCCTCGGTATCGCCGTCCTGGAGCGCCCGCAGCCCGCGGAACCACAGCGAGCGCGGGTCGTCCGGATCGATCGCCGCGATCCGGTCCATGACCTCGGCAAAGCCCTCGGGCTCGAT
Source organism: Alphaproteobacteria bacterium (assembly GCA_028281265.1). Classification (GTDB taxonomy): domain Bacteria; phylum Pseudomonadota; class Alphaproteobacteria; order DSM-16000; family Inquilinaceae; genus JANQKE01. The sequence continues at coordinate 9,728 of JANQKE010000076.1, forward strand.
CCCCGTATCGGCGGATTGCAGCAGCAGATCGGCCAGGGTGTAGAGCAGATCGACATTGCCCGGCTCGATCTCCGTGGCGCGCCGCATCGCCTCGGCCGCTTCAGCCGGCCGGCCCAGCACCTCGTAGGATCTGGCCAGGCGCATCCAGCCGTCGAGATCGTCGGGGGTCTCCTCCAGTCGGGCGGCAAGGCCGGCCACCATGCCCTCGATCATGGCCGATCGGTCTTCCCCGCTCATGTCCTGGGCGGCGAGCATGTCGGCCGCCGAGGGCCCGCGCGGGATCTCGGCAAGGGCTGGCATGATATCGTCGAAATCGCGGTCGAGCCGCTGGGCCAGATCCTCCATCCGGGCGGTCAACAGCGGCAGCCAGGGCGCATTCGGCGGGGTCACGCCGGCCAGTTGCTGCCAGTGTTCCAGCGCGGCTTCGTCCCGGCCGGCCTGCACCTCCGCCAGGCCGAGATAGTAGAGCGCGCGAGGCTCGTTCGGGGCCCGCGACACCACTTGCCGGAACGCCTCGATCGCCTGGCGGGTCACCGTGCCGGAGCCGGCATTGACCAGGGACTCCCCATAGGCGCTGACCACCCGCGGATCGCCTTCGGACAACCCGACCGCCCGCTCGTAAGCGTCGACGGCGAGGTCGAACATGCTCAGTTCGGTCCAGCGCTGTCCGAGTTCCACCCATCCGGCCAGATCGGTCTGCCGGGTGGTCTGCAGCTCCCGCGACAGGGCCTCGGTCTCCGCCATGGCACGGGCACGGGCTTCCCGCTCGGCCGGATCCCGCTCCGCAAACGGCAGGGAGTCGATATGCGGGCTGCCCGATACGAGATAGACACCGACCGTGGCCAGCGGCACCACGACGACCATCGCAGCGGCGGTCACCTTGGCGGTCCGGGTGACGGGCCGGGCCGACGCCGCCTTGCCGGTGTCACGGGCCCTTTCCTCCCGCCGGTCGGCAGCGAGCATGCGCCGGGACACCTCGATGCGGGCGGCCCCGGCCTCCGACGGGCTCAGCACGCCGCGCTGCAGATCCCGGTCGATCTCGGCCAACTGGTCGCGATAGACGGCCAAGTCATGCTCATGGCGGCTGACCGTCTCCTCGGCCGGGCGCAGCAGCGGCCAGATCACCGCGGTCAGGACGATCGCGGTCAACAGGGCAGCCAGTACCCAGAACATCATGGCTCGGCTTTCTCGGATCGGGCCGGGGCGGGCGGATCCGGACGATCGGAGGGGCCGTCCGCATCCATCCCGCGCGCCAGCAGCGCATCGATGCGGGCACGCTCGTCATCCGACAGCGGGTCGGGCGACCGGTCGATCCCGGCCGCGCGCCGCCGCAGGAACAAAACCGCGGCCACGGTGCCGAGTGCGAAGATCAGCGCCGGGCCGAACCATAGGGCGTAGGTGTTGGCCTGTATCGGCGGCCGCAGCAGAACATAGTCGCCGTAGCGCGCGACGATGAAGTCAAGGGCCGCGTCATCGCTGTCGCCGGCCAGCAGTCGCTCCCGCACCAGGATGCGCAAGTCCTGGGCGAGTTCGGCATTGGAATCGTCGATCGACTGGTTCTGGCAGACCAGGCAGCGGAGGTCCTTGGACAGTGCGCGCGCCCGCGCTTCCAGCGCCGGATCCTCCAGCCGCTCGCGCGGATCGACGATCGCACCGGCCGGGGCCGGGGCCGTCAGCAGCACCGCCGGCAGCAGGACCAGGACGGCCAGGAACCGTGCCGCCCAGAAGCGGCGCGCGACGACAGGGGGGCTCATCCGGACAGCTCCCGCAACAGGGGCAGGATGGTGTGGTCGACCGTATCGGGGGTCATCGGGCCGACATGGCGATAGCGGATGCGGCCGTCGGCATCGATCACATAGGTTTCCGGCACGCCATAGACCCCCCAGTCGAGGCCGACCCTGCCGTCGAGATCGACCCCGATGCGGGTGTAGGGGTCACCGTGGCGCTCCAGCCAGGCGATCGAGTCGGCCGGCTCGTCCTTGTAGGCGATGCCGTGGACCGTAATCCCGTCCACTTCGGCCATGCGGGTGATCAGCGGGTGCTCGGCCAGGCACGGTACGCACCAGCTGGCAAAGACGTTGACCAGCGCCGGCGTACCGCCGAGATCGGTATGGGACAGCCCGTCATCCCGGCCCGGCAGTGCCGGCAGGGTGAAGGCGGGGGCCGGCTGATCGATCAGGGCGGACGGGACCACGGAGGGATCGTCACCGCGCACCAAGGGCACGGCCATCCAGGCCGCGATGGCGGCGAACACCAGGAGCGGCAGCAGATAGGCGATGCGGGCCATCAGGCCGCCTCCCGCAGGTCCTGGTCCGCCCAAAGCACGGCCGTCAGCCCGCCCTCGTCACCGGGCTCCATCCATACCTGCTCGGTGTTGCGGATATGGTGATTGTAGGCGAAGGCGTAGCTGACATTGCTCAGCCGCGGCGGCAGACCGGTCATCGCCAGGCCGACATGGCTGACAAGGACCACCGTCAGCCCCCGCCGGACATCCGGCAGCACCCGGTCGATGGCCGCCGACAGGCGGCGGGCGGCATCGTCCCGGCTCTCGCCGCCGCCGGCGCGGACATGGCCCTGATCATCCTGGAACCACAGATGGAACACGCGGTCGTGGGCGGCCCAGGTCTCCGCGTCTCCCGACCCTTCCCAGGCACCGACATCCAGTTCGCGCAGATCGTCGTCGCGCGACACCGGGGCGCCGCTCCAGCGATGCAGGGGGGCTGCGGTTTCCTGCGCCCGGCGCAAGGGGCTGGAGACGATCCGGTCGATCGGCCGGCCGAGACCGGCGACAAGCGTCCGCGCCGCGGCCTCGGCCTGCTCATGCCCCAGGGCCGACAGGCCGTTGCAGGCCTCGTGGGTGTTACGGAACACCCGGTCGACATTGGCCATGCTCTGGGCGTGGCGCATGAGGATCAACGGCATCGGGGTCGCGCTCACTCCGCCGGCTGCGGAAGGGTCGGCATCGGCCGGGCCGGCGGCACCGGTCTGACCTTGCGCGGGGCTCCGACCCGGAGACGGCGATCGGTCAGCGAAACGACCCCGCCGAGCACCATGATCACCGAGCCGATCCAGATCCACGGCACGAAGGGGTGATAATAGAACCGCGCCGTCCACGCCCCGTCGGGGTCGCGATCGCCCAGGGAAACGTAGATGTCCGAGTACCAGGTGGTGTGGATCGCCGCTTCGGTGGTCGGCATGCGGGCGACCGGGTAGAAGCGCTTCTCCGGCGTCAGCAGGGCGATCTCCTCGCCGTTGCGGGTGACCCGCATCAATCCCCGCTCGGCGGCGTAGTTCGGTCCTTGTACGTATTCGACGCCCTCGAAGGTCACTGCGTAGCCGGCGACATCGATGACGTCGCCGGGCTGGATGCGCTCGATCCGCTCGGTCAGCCAGGCACTGGTCCCGACCATGCCGACGATCGCCACGCCCACGCCGGCATGGGCGATGGTCATCCCCCAGGCGGCCCGCGGCAGGCCCTTGGCCCGGCTGAGGCTCTGGGGCAGCGGGATCTTGCCGAGCTTGGTCCGCTCCGCCAGTTCCGCGAACGCGCCGAAGAACGCCCAGGCCGCCATGGCGATGCCGACCAGGGCCATGACCGGCTCGAAACCGTAGACATACAGGCTGGCCAGCACAATCACTACGGTCAGGGCGACGACAACCTTGAGGCGGTCGAGCACGCCGGCCAGGTCGGCGCGCTTCCATGCCATCATGGGGCCGAACGCCATCGCCGCGATCAGCGGGACCATCAGCGGGATGAAGGTCGCATTGAAGAAGGGCGGCCCGACGGAGACCTTGCTGCCGCCGACCGCGTCCAGGAACAGCGGGTAGAGGGTGCCCAGGAACACCGTCGCCGCGGCCGTGGTCAGCAGCAGGTTGTTGAGCACCAGCGCCCCTTCCCGGCTGACCGGGGCGAACAGCCCGCCCGCCTTCATCGCCGGCGCGCGCCAGGCGTAGAGAGCCAGCGATCCGCCGACCGCGATCACCAGCAAGCCCAGGATGAAGACCCCCCGCTCGGGATCGACCGCGAACGCGTGCACCGATGTCAGCACGCCCGAGCGGACCAGGAACGTGCCCAGCAGCGACAGCCCGAAGGTCAGGATGGCCAGCAGGATCGTCCAACTCTTCAGCGTGTCGCGCTTCTCGACCACGATCGCGGAGTGCAGGAGGGCGGTACCGGTCAGCCACGGCATGAACGAGGCGTTCTCGACCGGATCCCAGAACCACCAGCCGCCCCAGCCCAACTCGTAATAGGCCCACCAGGAGCCCAGCCCGATGCCGAGCGTCAGCCCGCACCAGGCCGCCAACGTCCAGGGTCGCACCCAGCGGGCCCATGCCGGGTCGACCCGGCCTTCCAACAACGCGGCGATGGCGAAGCTGAACGCCATCGAAAACCCGACATAGCCGAAATACAGGAACGGCGGGTGGAACGCGAGGCCGGGATCCTGCAGCAGCGGGTTGAGGTCCTGGCCGTCGAGCGGGGCCGGGTCGACCCGCCAGAACGGGTTCGACGTCAGGACGATGAACAGCAGGAAGCCGACCCCGATCAGCCCCTGGATCGCCAGCACCCGGGCCTTGAGGGTCGGCGGCAGGTTGCGTCCGAACCAGGCGACCAGGGCGCCGAACAGGGCCAGGATCAGCACCCACAGGACCATCGAGCCCTCGTGGTTCCCCCACACGCCGGTGATCTTGTACAGCATCGGCTTGTCCGAATGGCTGTTCTGGACCACGTTCAGGACGGTGAAGTCGCTGACCACATAGGCGTAGGTCAGCGCCAGGAAGGCGACCAGCACGGCCAGGAACTGGCCGGTGGCCAGCGGGTCCGCCACCTTCATCAGCGGTCCGCGATTGGTCACCGCCCCGATATGGGGCACGACGGATTGGACGATCGCCAGCGTCAGCGCCAGGATCAGGGCGAAGTGGCCGAGTTCGGGGATCATCAGTTGGTCACCGTTTCCACACCGTAGCTGGCATATCCGACCGCGTCGCGGCCGGCCGCGGCGGGAGCGGTCAGCGGACCGTGCCCGGCGCGCTCCAGCGCCTCGGCAACCTCCGGCGGCATGTACTCCTCGTCATGGCGGGCCAGGACCTCGTCGGCGACGAACAGGCCGGCCGCGTCGAGCCGGCCATGGGTGACGACGCCTTGGCCTTCCCGGAACAGGTCGGGCAGGATCCCCGTATAGACCACGCGTACGTCGTGGACCGTATCGGTGACCAGGAACTCCGTGGAAATGCCGTCACTCAGGCGACGTACGCTGTCTTCCGCCACCAGGCCGCCCAGGCGGAACCGGGTGTCCTCGGGCACGCCCTGGGTGGCGATATCCGTCGGCCCGTAGAAGAACAGGATGTTCTCTTCGAACGCCGTCAGTGCCAAACCGGTGGCCGTCCCGACGCCCAGCAGGCACAGGCCCAGGACCATCATGCGGCGTTGCTTGCGTTTCACGGGCGGACGTCCTCCATCACCGGGGCGGACGGGGCGGCAGCACGGGCAGGCTCGGCTTGGACACCCGGCGGCGGTTGCGTCCCGCTGCGGGGCCGGCGGGCCTTGCGGGCGGCATCCAGCGCGGCAGCGGTGCGGGTCGCGCTCTTGAGCTTGAGCACGCTCAAGGCGACCATCCCCACCAAGGCGATCGCCGCGACCCCGTAGGAGCCCCACACGAACACCGCATATCCGCCCATGGCGAAGAACTCAGTCATCCGTTTCCTCAGCCCCGGTTGGCCCGGGTTGTCTCCTGCAGCATACCGGCAGCGGCACCGGGAGGAGATGGCGACGGACCATGGCCATGTGAAGACAAGCGGACCCGCGACCGATTGTGCTTTGACCCCAATCAAACCGTCCCGGATCGAGCCGAACAATTGACGGCCCGGCCGCAGGGCATCCGGTCGCGCAGGGCGCAAGAAGACGGATCAACCGGCCGCTTGGGCCAGCCGGATCATCTGGATCCGGCGATCGGCGATCTCCGCCCGCGTGCGGATCAGGGCGAGGGTGAAGAACAGCATCATGAAGGCCGCGGCCATCAGCAGCAGCGGCGGCATCATCGCCGGGTCGATCGCCGGATCGGCCAGGCGCTCGAAGGTGCTGATCGACGCCTGCTGATGCAGGGTGTTCCACCAATCGACGGAAAACTTGATGATCGGCAGATTGACCGATCCGACCAGGACCAGGATCGATCCGGACCGCAGTCCGCGGTTCGGGTCGTCGAACGCGTTCACCAGTGCCATGTAGCCGAGATAGAGAAAGAACAGGATCAGCACACTGGTCAGCCGGGCGTCCCACACCCACCACGTGCCCCACATCGGCTCCCCCCACAGGCTGCCGGTGACCAGACAGATGGCGGTGAAGACGGCGCCGATCGGGGCGACGGCCTTGGTGAACAGATCCGCCAGCGGATGCCGCCAGACCAGGCCGGCCACCGCCGCTCCGCACATACAGGCGTACACGAACAGCGCCATCCAGGCCGAAGGCACATGCACATACATGATGCGTACGGTGTCTCCCTGCTGGAAATCCGGCGGGGACGCGACCAGGGCGTAGTACAGGCCGATCGGGAACAACAGGGCGGTGACGACGGCCGCCCAGGGCGTCACCCTTTGCGCGAACCGGACGAACCGGGCGGGATTGGCGTAGCGATGCATGATCGACAGTTAAGCCGGCACCCGCCCCCCGCGCAACGGTCCACGCCGTCGCGGCACCAGGATTTGCGGTCGATCAAGCGGAGGGTGGGCCGGCAGGCCGGGGCGACGACCTGTTGCAAGCCGATATCTCAGTCCGCCGCCATCGGGATCACCTGGGGCAGCTTGATGTGCCGGCGGTCATGCTCCCGGATGAAGCTCTTTATCTGCGGGGCGATCGACTGGCGCCACCGGCGGCCGTTGAAGATCCCGTAATGTCCCACCTTGGGGGCGATGTAGTGCTGCCGCATCGACGCCGGCAGGGATCGGCAGAGCCGCTGGGCCGCCGCCGTCTGGCCGAGCCCGGAGATGTCGTCGTTTTCCCCCTCGACGGTCATCAGGGCGGTGTCGGTGATCGCCTCGGGGCGCACGTCCCGGCCGCGGCTGCGCAGTTCGCCCTTGGGCAGGGCATGGTCCTGAAACACCGTCTTGATGGTCTGGAGGTAGAACTCCTCGGTCAGGTCCATGACCGCCCGGTACTCCTCGTAGAACTCCTTGCGGCGGTCGGCACTGTCGCCGTCACCGCGGACCAGGTGCAGGAAGATCTCGCGATGCGCGGACAGGTGCCGGTCGAGGTTCATCTGCATGAACCCGGCGAGCTGCAGGAAACCGGGATAGACCCGCCGGAACGCACCGCGGTTGGGCGGCGGCACGATGCTGATGACGTTGCGCTTGAACCACTCCAGGCTCTTCTGCTCGGCCAGCTCGTTGACGACGGTCGGGTTCTCCCTTGTGTCGATCGGGCCCCCCATCAGGGTCATGGAGGCCGGCGCGCAAGGATCCCTGGCCGCCGCCATCAGCGATACGGCCGCCAGCACCGGCACCGACGGCTGGCAGACGGCCAGGACATGGGTGTTCGGTCCCAGCGCGTGCAGCCAGTCGATCAGATAGTCGACATAGTCGTCGAAGTCGAAGCCGCCCTCGAGCAGGGGCACCGTCCGGGCATCGCGCCAATCGGTGATGTACACCTCGTGGTCCGGCAGCATCGCCTCCACCGTCCCACGCAGCAGGGTCGCGAAGTGACCGGACATCGGGGCGACGATCAGCGCCCGCGGATCGTCCCGGTCGGCCACCATCGCCGGATCACGCCGGAAGTAGCGCAATTGACCGAACGTCTTGCGGTGCATCCTGACCTCGGTCACCGGCACGGTGCGGTGATCGATGGTCGTGGTCGGCAGATCGAACCGGGGTTTTCCGTAGCGCCGGGTCGTGTGCTCGAACAGATCGAACCCGGCCGCCATCATCCGACCGGGCCAGGTGTAGGCCACGGGATTCAGAGGGCTGCGCAGCCAATGCTGTCCGGTATCCGCCAGCAAGCGCGCGGGCGCGACAGCGGCATGCTGCATTTCGTAAAGATGATAAAGCATATCCAGTCCCGTGCTCCGGTAGCGATCGGCAGAAACCGTCCCCATACATCTCGCCGTCGTTCTTAGCCGGCCGCCCTGCCGAGGCGGGGGCGTCCATAGCTGGGCCGCCGCTTCGCCCCCGACAAGGTGACGGGCACGGCGACTATTTATCGTTAAGCCAATCGCGTCCAGGCGGAATTTTGCGTTGCAAAAATCACGGTTAATGAAACATTGCTATTCCTATAGAGAGTGCCGGCATCCCTGCCCTCCCGGTCGGCAAATCGCTCCACGGCGTCCAGACAACGCCTATGGCTTGGGCATGCCGGCTAAGCAATAGGCATCACCGCGGGGACGGGAAGCAGCACGGCCGGCGCCGATGCCGCGGGTCCGACCCGACCTCGGGCGCCTGGACTTATCCCCCGCACGCGGTCCCACCGGGCTGCGCCTGCCGACGATCCGACCGAACCGCGGCAAGCCCGGCGAGTCGCCACGCCGGTCGGCCGGAACCGGTCGCCGTCGGGTCCGCCCCCGCGCCATCGGGCGTCGCCGCGAGATTTCCCCATGTTTTGAGGGGCTCCCCCCAAAAGCACGGGATGATCGGTTCCAAGACGTCAGAACCCCTCCTCCGCGCCGTTTCCGGCGCCGGTTCCCTAGAAAGTCGATCACCGTATCTGCGCTCAGACGAGTCCATCTGGACGCAGGATGCCCTAGGCTGCCCGTACCTTGTCCAGGAACGAGGCGACCTCGGACTGCAGCGTCTCGGCCTCCGCGGCCAGCGCGTCGGCGGCCGTCAGCACCTCGCCTGCCGCCTCCCCCGTATCGGCGGCGGCCCGCGTCACTTCGGCGACATTGCTGCTGACCACCTGCGTACCCTCGTTGGCCTGTTGGACGTTGCGGGCGATCTCCCGGGTCGCGGTTCCCTGCTCTTCGACGGCCGAGGCGACGGTGGTCGCGATCTCGTTGATCCGCCCGATGGTCTCGCCGATCCCCCTGATCGCGCCGACGGCCTCGCCGGTGACCGATTGCATGCCCGCGATCTGCTGGGCGATGTCTTCGGTCGCCTGGGCGGTCTGGTTGGCGAGGTTCTTCACCTCCGCGGCGACCACGGCAAATCCCTTGCCGGCCTCCCCCGCCCGGGCGGCTTCGATCGTCGCATTGAGCGCCAGCAGATTGGTCTGTCCGGCGATCGAGGAGATCAGGTTGACCACGTCGCCGATCCGGCCGGCCGCCTCGGACAAGGACTGTACCGTCGCGTCGGTGCGTGCGGCGTCGTCGACCGCCTGCTGGGCGATCGCCGTGGAGGAGGATACCTGGTGCGAGATCTCGTCGATCGACGCCGAAAGCTCTTCGGCGGCGGACGCGACCGTCTGCACGGAAGCCGCCGCCTGCTCGGACGCGGCAGCGGCCGATCCCGCCTCGTTGGCCGTCTGCTCGGCCGTAGACCGCATGCCGCCGGCGGTGCTGCGCATGCCCGACGCGGAATCACCGACCCGGGCGACCACGGCGCCGACGGCCGTCTCGAACTCGTCGGCAAGGGCCAGCCGGGCCGACCGGCGTTCTTCCGAGGCGCGTCGCTGCTCTTCCAATGTCCGGGCGTTGGCCGCCTCGACCTCTCGGGCATTGTCGCGGAACACCTCCAGGGCCCGCGCCATGTCGGTGATCTCGTCCCGCCCGCCCGCCGGGATCGGGACGTCGAGGTTGCCGTCCGCGATCGCCCGCATGGTGCCGGCCAGCCGGGTCAACCGGCCGGCCAGATTCCGGCCGACATAGAGCCAGGCGATCAGACCGGCGATCACCAAGCTGGCCGCGGCCACGATGATGAGGGCCATCCTGGCCTGGTCCAGGATCGTGAATGCGTTGGCCCGCGCGGCGTCGACGGCCACCTCGGTGCCGAGACCGATCCGCTCGACGGCACCGGCGACACCGGCCGCAGCGGACTCGCTCTGCCGCCGCATCTGCTCACCTTCGACCCTTCGGGCCAGTTGGTCGGCGCGCAAGGCGAAGATGCTCGCATCGCCGCGCAGCAGGTGGAGCAGTGGCTCGGCGGCCCCGAACAGCTCTTCCCGCGTGCCGGGATCGGGGATCAGCGCGAGCGTCTGGCGGATTTCCCGATCAAGGCGGCCCGATCGCTCATCGAGCTCCGCCAACCGCTCGGCATCGACGGTGTTGAGAGCTTCGCGCATCAGGCCCGCCAGGAGGTTGACCGATGCGTTCAACGTCTGGACCGACCGCAGGGTCATCACCGGCCCCTGGGTCAGGGCGTTGAGTTGATCGACGGCCGAGCGGCCAAGATTGTCAGCCGTTTCGACCGCGATACGTTCCTGCGCCGCGACGACCGGATCCATCAAGGCGTCGACCTGCTGTCGCAAGGCAGCCAGTTCCCCGATCATCGCCTCGATGGCATCGTCATGCATCGGCCAGCCGAACGCCAACTCCTCGGCCCGCATGTCGAACAGACTGCCTTCCGCCAGTCCGTACCCGCGCAGCATCTCGGTCAGGATGAGGCTCTGGATCTGTTGATCGCCGAGATCGACCGTACCGGCCGTCGCCTCGATCGTCTGCATCGCCTCCGCGAAGGCGGCCCGGGCCCGTTCCAGCCCTTCGGCCTCCTCCGCCAGCGCTCCTTGGATCAGATAGCCGCCGGCAGCCGTCAAGGCGTCCCGCAGCGTCGTGATCGCGGTCAAAGACAGCGTGAGATCGGTTACCGTGTCGCCGATGCTGTTCTCGAACTGCCGGCCGATCCGGGCGCTGCTGCGTACGAGATCCATCTGTGCTGCCCGGATGATCGGGTTGAACTGCTGACCGATCGTCTCGTGCAGCTCGCCGATCCGGAGTTGGGCGTCGGCGTTCGCCCGATCTGCGGCGATGCTCTCCAACACCAGTTGCCGTTGCGGGTTGAGCCCACCGATCAGGCCGTAGACGTCCATCTGAATGTTGCTGACGGTCTCCGGCTCGACGCCCAGGTCCGTCAGCGCCGTCAGGACGGCATCCATCGCCGCCGCACGGCCGTTCTGCACGTCGAGGGCGGCCTCCAACTCGGCTTCGGTGCGGGCGGCGAAGACCCCCGGCAGCCCGGCTGCGAAGGCCCCCCTCTGGCTGCTCAACTGCTGTGCGAGAACCAGGGCGGGCACGTTCCGATCGGTCACTTCCGCGAAACTGTCGCCGGTGGCGCGAAAGGACACCCAGGCCACGGCCGTCGCCACCAGCGTCAACATCCCGACCCCGGCGAACGCGAGGAACAGTTTGCCCCGCATCCCCAGCACCGAGCGCGTCTTCGAGTCCCGGTCGGCCGGCACCCCGCGATGATCCCGGTCGGTCGATCGAGACCGGTGCGTGAGCTTCTTGACTGCGGCGGCGATCGTCTTCATGGGCCGGACCCTGCCTCATCCCTCGACCGACCCGATGCCGCCCGGATGACGGCGGGACCGATCGGATTATGGTTGTTGACCGGGTCAGTTTGCTGCGACTGCGTAAACCAATGGTAAATGCACTCAGGTCTCCCGGACACCAAACCGATTAACGGAGCATACCACCGATGAACCCACGGCTTCGAGCAAGCCTCACATTGGTTGTGATTTCCGCGGTGTGCGGGGGGCTGTTCGGCCTGACCGTCGACAGCCCGGAGACGTTCTGGCTCAACGGGGCAACCGGCGCCGGCGTCGGCGTGATGGTGTCGAGCCAGTTGATGCTGTTCGAATACTATCTGGAGCCGACCTATCTCGAACGGCCGTTTTCGACCTGGCCGTTCGCGGCCGTGCTGGGCACGCGCACCGGGTTCTACACGGCGGCATCGCTGCTGGCGCTGTGGTTGATCCCGTCGATCGCGGCGGGGCAGCCGATCCGAATACTCCATGACGATCTGTGGCGGCAATTGAGCTTCTCGATCGGTTTCGCGTTTGCCGTCAACCTCGTCATCGAGTTCGCGCGGCTGATCGGTCCGCGCACGCTGCTCAACGTGATCACCGGCCGCTACTATCGCCCGCTCACCGAAGAGCGGGCGGTGCTGTTCCTGGACATGGTCGGTTCCACCCGCTTGGCGGAGGCGGTCGGACCCGCCCGGTTCCACGCGGTCCTGAACGCCGTCTTCGTGCGGCTCGGTGCGGTGATCAGCGCCCATCACGGCGAGATCTACCGCTATGTCGGGGATGAGATCATCGCCACCTGGCCGGTCCGGGACGCCACGACGGTCGCCCAAGCGCTTTCGGCTGCGACCGGTTGCCTCGCGGCGCTGGAGGCCGAAGGGCCCAGGTTCGAGCGGGAACACGGTGTCCGGCCACGGGTGCGAGCGGGCTTGCATCTCGGCCCCTTGCTGACCGGCGAGGTCGGCGGGTTCAAAAAGGAGATCGCCTTTCTGGGCGATGTCATGAACACCGCGGCCCGCCTTCAGGAAGCCTGCCGGGATCTGGGCAAGGATCTGCTCGTATCGCGAGTTGTGGTGGATCAAGCTCCGGTCCCGCCCGGATGGCGAATCGAGCTGCTGGGGAAACGCCGGCTGCGCGGACGGGCGGAGCCGGTCGATCTGGCCGCCCTTACCAGGCTCTGAAGCCGCTCCATATCCCCGCACGGTTGCTGCTCCACCCCTCACTGATCGAGTTGGCTAGGCTTGGGTTTCGCTCCCGCTCTCTCCAGCCTTGTCTGTTGGCGATGGAGTATGGTGGTGCGGCTGAGGGGGCCAACGCTTCACCGGGTCGGTGACAGGGTGCCCAGCCTTGATGCCGACATCGCGTGTAGCTTGCTGCCCGCCCCGAGCTTCTGCGACTTTGAACGGTTGACCACGGTGCCGGCACTGCCGGCGACCGGGGCGCAACCGGATGGCGGGGGGCTGCCACGGTCTCGCCGCCTTGCCGTCCTTGATATCGCCATGCCGGGCGCTTAGCTGCGAGCGCATGATCCAACTTCGCGCCCTCGCCCTGCCCGCCCTCGCCGCCATCTGGTTCACGCTGGCCGGCGCCGCCCCGTCCGTCGCCCAGCCGCTCAGCGCCGAGCAATGGGCGGCCATCGACCGGGTCGAGGCCTATCTGAGCGACCTGCGGACAGTGCAGGCCCGCTTCGTGCAGTCCTCCTCGGCCGGCGGGTACGCAGAAGGAACGTTCTATCTCAAGCGGCCCGGCCGGATGCGCATCGAGTACGAGCCGCCGATCCCGTATCTGTACGTCGCCGACGGTATCTGGCTGACCTTCTGGGACGGTGAACTGGAGCAGCGCTGGGACGCGCCGTTGGGCAGCACGCTGGCGGATTTCGTGGTTCGGGAAGAGGTCGATTTCGGCGGCGACGTGCTGGTCCGCGACGTCCGGGATACTGATGGCTGGCTGCAGGTGGACATCCGGCAGGCCGACGACCCGCAGGCCGGCCAACTGACCCTGATCTTCGCCGACGACGCCCAAGGCCTGGCCTTGACGGCCTGGGAGGTTCTGGACGCCCAAGGCATCCGGACGCGGATCGATCTGATCGATCCCCAGGTCGGGGTGGAGCTGAGCAACCGGCTGTTCGTGGCCCCCCGGCGGGACCGCTGACCCGCGGCGGCGGCCGGCCGTGCGATAGGACTTGCGCGCAACCGATCCAACCGATAGGGGCAGGGCCGCGCGGATCGCCCGCATCCGCCGCCCCCGTTCCGGCGATACCGAGCGAGTTTCCGTGTTCCTGGCGCGCGCCCGTCATCATGTCGGTTTCCTGATCGGCGCGGTCCTGACCGGGCTGATGGGGCTGATGGCCCTGATCAGCCTGGTATGGACACCGCACGACCCGGTCGGTATGGCGGTCCGCAACCGGTTCGCCTCGCCAAGCTGGGAGCATTGGCTGGGTACCGACCATTTCGGCCGGGACACGCTCAGCCTGCTGATGGTGGGGGCGCAGAACTCGATCACGGTCGGCCTGGTCGCCGTCGGCATCGGCCTGTTGGTCGGCGTGCCGCTGGGCGTGCTCGCCGCCGCCCGTCGCGGCTGGGTCGACGAAGTGCTCGGCCGGACGGTGGATCTGACGTTCGCCTTTCCGGCGATCCTGTCAGCCGTGCTGATCACCGCGCTGATGGGCCCGGGCTCGATCAACTCGATCATCGCGATCGGGATCTTCAACATCGCGGTCTTTGCGCGCGTCGCCCGCGCCGCCGCCCTCCAGGTCCAGGGGCGGGAATTCGTGCGCGCCGCGCTGGCGCTGGGACGGTCGCGGCTGGATGTGGCCCTGCGCCACATCCTGCCGAACATGGCCAGTGCGCTGGTCGTGCAGGCGACCATCCAGTTCGCCATCGCGATCCTGGCGGAAGCGGCGCTGAGCTATCTCGGGCTGGGCACGCAACCGCCGCAGCCAAGCTGGGGCAAGATGCTGTTCGACGCCCAGAACTTCATGTTCCTGGACTGGCGCCAGGCCGTGGTGCCGGGGGTGACGATCGCGCTGGCGGTGCTCGGCCTGAACCTGCTGGGCGACGGCCTGCGGGATCTGCTCGATCCCCGCCTGCGGATCATGCGCGTGGGCTGATTAGTCGACTATCGTCAACATTCCGTTATCGATCCGACACATACCGAAACACCGATCGGATGACCAGGTCTTCGGAGTTCCCACCCCCCGCCGCCTTGGCCGGCGGGCTCACAGGAGACCCGAACGATGAGCCCGATCAACCGTATCGCGGGGTCGTTGACGACCCGAGAGACCGACGCCGATGCCCCAGCCAGCGTCCCGGCACCCCATATTCTGCGGATCGACGCCAGCATGCGCCATGGCGGCTCCACCAGCCGCCAGCTCGTCGACCGTTTGATCGACCGTCTGGTCACCCGGTCTCCCGGTGCCGACGTGACGACCCGTGACCTGACGGCAACGGCGTTGCCGCTACTGACCGAACCGATGATCGGCGCCTATTTCACCAAGCCGGAAGACCGGACGGACGAACACAGGGCGTTGTTGGGCCCGTCCGATGCGCTGGTGGCGGAGTTGAAGGCCGCCGACATCCTGGTGATCGGCACGCCGATCTACAATTTCGGCGTTCCGGCCGCATTGAAGGCCTGGATCGACCTCATCACCCGGGCCGGCGAGACGTTCAAGTACACGGAGAACGGGCCGGTCGGCCTGCTGACGGGCAAGAAGGCCTATGTCGTCATCGCCTCCGGCGGCACCCGTGCGTTCAGTGAGATCGATTTCGCCGGACCCTATCTGCGTCACGTGCTGGCATTCGTCGGTGTGACCGAGGTCGAGTTCGTCACCGCCGACGCGCTGATGCAGGATCTCGACGGCAAGCTGGTCGAGGCCAGCGCCCGGATCGCCGAACTGGTCCCCCAGGCCGCCTGACGGGTACGACCGACGGCGGGCTCACCGCCCGCCGTCATCGACGCGCATTGCAAGCGTCTTCGGCGCGACCGCTCGATAGCTCTCCGCGATCCAGGCCGTCAGGCGGTCGAGCGGTACCTCGTCCTCGGGCGCAAAAGCCAGCATCACCCAGCCGTGCCGTCCCATATCGTAGGCCATCGGCACAGCGAACGGTTCGTCGAGGACGAAAGGGTGCGATTGCGGCAGCTTGATGGACAGCGTCAGACGGTTACCGACCGCCAGGAAGACGAAGGATCTTTTCCGGACCTTGTAGGCGTATTCGCCCCACGGATGAGTCTCGACCGCCTCGGGCAACGCAAGACAAGCCGTGCCAATGGCCTGCCGGACCGATGCAAGCCGCGGATCGATCGACCCATGTTCCGGCGCCTGCGGCAGTCCGCGCGTCATACGATCAACCCGCTGCACTCACCGTTGTCCGGCATTGCGTGACCACACAGAGCAAAAAAAGGAGGGCCGATCCACAGGTCCGGCCCTCTTCAGGATACAGGGAGGCGTTCGATGTCATCAGCATTCGAACGGAAATCATCGTGCCGTTTCCTGGCCGCTACCACCATGACACAAGTCAAACCCGAGCTCATCAGGAAATAAAGTGGCTTTGATCGCCGTCTCCAGCCTTTGTTGCTTGGCTCAACGGCATTTTACCGGATTGTGGTGCGGTGACCTCCTCTCCGGTCGTCCTGCGTTCAAGCGCCACGCGAGGCTGTACCTCGTGTGGCGCCCGGGCGCCCGGGCGCGCTTGCCGGGTCGCCCATGCCGCACCGCATGCGGACCGAGCCCGGACCGGCGGTGAGCCGATCCGGCCGCCACAAGACCGTCGGTGATAGGGTTAAGGGATTGCTCACCCTTTCTTGCTTGTGTGGCATCGAGATGGACACCCGAGGGGAGCCCGGCCGATGCGGGAGGCACAACGGATTCGCTACGTCGTCTATGCCAAGGTCGGCCCGGAGATGGTGCCGCAGGGCGAAACCCCGGACGAGACCAGCGCCCTGGCGGCGGCCAGGCGCCTGCTGTCCGGCGGCAGGACGTCCGATGTCCGGGTCGACCGCAGCTTCGTCGACCCCGTCCAGAACCGCATGGTGAACGTACCCGTCTTCGAGGAAGCCGCCCCGGCCGCGCCGGCACCGCGCAAGCGATCGTCGCCGGTGCCGATGATCGCGACACTGGTCGGCTTGGCGTTGGCCGCAGGCACCGCCACCTACTGGCTGACCAAGGCCGCCCTGTGACGACGGCCGGCCCGCATCGGCGGCGGGCTTCGGGCCCGAGACCGCTCCAGGATTAGGATCGGCGGCGATCCGGTGCCGGCAGGCCCAACAGGCGCCGCACCACGACGATCCCGTCCCACAGGAGCAGCACCCCCAGCAGCGGCACGGCAATGATGAGCCTGTCGGCCCATGCCGCCAATCGCTGCCCGAGCGGAGCACCGTCCAGCCCGGCGACGATCAGAACGATCATCGCCACCACCAGCACGGCCGCCCGAACGACCTGGCCCGTCACGGTACCGCCCGGCACCCGGTCGAGCCACGCGGTCGCGTGGTCGAACCGCGAACGGGCGTCCGGGCGGTCGGGGGGTCGCGGCGGGCTCATCGGTCGATCTCCGATCCAATGGGTGACTCGGACCGATGTAGCGGCCCGGGACCTGCCCCGCCAGCCGTCCGGAGGACGGATCACACCGCGGTCTCGGAGTTATGACTTGGACGGTCGGCGTCCTGTGCCTATGCCGCCATCGCCACCGATCGCCGAAGCGACGGCGCGGGGTATCCCGCCGTGAACGGACGGCGCATCATCACCCGACGGCAGGCTGGCGAGGACATTGTCGATGATCGCACTTCCGGTCCACCGCCTGCGGGCTGTACTGGCGATACCCGCTGTCGCGGCCCTGGCGCTGGCAGCCGTCATCGTGCTGTCGGCCCCCGGCGCCGGCGCCCAATCCCCGGTGCTCGGTATCACCCCGGGCTCGCCGCCGGATGCGGATACCGTCATCGATCCTGCGAGCCCGGCGCAGATCGCGGCCCTGGTGACCTTGCTGGGCGACCCGGGCGTCCGGGCCTGGCTGACCGACCAGGCCGAAGCCGAAGCCCGGGCCGCATCGGCGTCCGGCGCGGGCACGCCGTCTTCCCGCGCCGAAGGTGCGTTGATCGCGACGATCTCCGAGGTCCGCGGCCGGCTTGCCGCCTTGCGGGGCAGCGCCCAGGCTCTGCCGGCGGAGTTGGCCCGGGCCCGGACGATCCTGGCCCTGGAACTGGAAGGCCGACAGATCCTGGCACCGATCCTGGCCGCCGTGCTGCTGCTTTCCGTCGGCCTGGTCTGCGAGACAGGGTATCGGTGGCGGGTCGGCCCCGGTCTGGTGCGCCGGATCGAAGCCGCACAGCAAGCCGGATTGCCCAGCCAGGCCGCCTGGGCACGAACGGCCGTGCGTATCGTCGGTCTCCTCGTGTTCACCCTGACGACCCTGATCGGCTTCTTCACCCTGTCCTGGTCCCCGATCGTCGAGCTGCTGACCCTCAGCATGATCCTGGCGGTGCTGATCACACGCGCCGTCGCCGTGATCAGCGGGCTGGTGCTGGCCCCGCACCGGCCGAGCCTGCGTCTCGCCCGCGTCGGCGACCGGACGGCGCGCCGGCTGCACCGCTGGGTCGTCACCCTGGCGGCCCTGGGCGCGGCCGGCTTCCTCGTCCTCGGCGCGGTCCGGGACCTGGGACTGCTGCCGCAAAGCCTGCCCCTGCTCTACCGCGGACTGGCAACGACCCTGGCGGTGCTTGCCGGCGCCATGGCCCTGGACCTTGCCGGCCGATGGCATGTCCGGGACACCGGCGCGGCGCGCTCGGCCCGAGGACCGGGCAGTCCCGCCGCCCCGCCCGCCGGACGCCGGACGCCGGCGGAGCGCCTGGGCGTGCCCGCCGTCCTGCTGTGGATCATCCTGCTGTGGCTGCTGGCCATGGCGGGGCTGATCGGCCCGCTGGCGGTGCTTATGGGGATCACCGTGGCCGCCGCAGCGGACACCGCCCTGTGCCCGATCATGCGCCAACTGACCGGCCGGCCCGCCCCCGACGGCACGGTTGCGGCCAGCGCCTATCTGCCGATCTGGATCCGGCTGATGCGGCTGACCGTGGCGGTGGTGATCGCCGTACCGGTCTTGCGCGTGCTGGGCGTCGACGTGCTGACCGGCCAAGGCGGCGGCATGCTGGAGACCCCTTTCGTCTCGGCCGCCTTCGAGGTCGCGGTCACGCTCCTCGTCGCCGATCTGGTCTGGCAGGCCGTGCGCATCGCCATCGAACGGCGACTAGCCAAGGGGCGGGACGGGGAGATGGCCGCTGCGACGGCGTCCGTCGGCGGCGAAGGCGGCGGCGGGCTGGGCGCCGATTCCCGCGCGCAGACCCTGCTGCCGCTGTTCGAGAAGTTCATCGCCGGCGTTCTGGTGGTGATGGTCACCATGATCGTGCTGTCGAGCCTGGGTGTCGATATCGGCCCGCTGCTGGCCGGGGCCGGCGTCGTCGGCATCGCGATCGGCTTCGGGGCCCAGACCCTGGTGCGGGACATCGTCTCCGGCATCTTCTTCCTGATCGACGATGCGTTTCGCGTCGGCGAGTACATCGAAAGCGGAGAGCTCCGCGGCACGGTGGAGGGCATCACCCTGCGCTCCCTCAAGCTGCGCCACCATCGCGGCCAGATCCACACCGTCCCGTTCGGTGAGCTGCGGTCGCTGACCACCTATTCCCGGGACTGGGTGATCATGAAGCTCGAGTTTCGGGTGCCGTTCGACACCGACCTCGCGCTGGTCAAGAAGATCGTCAAGCAGATCGGCCGGGAACTGGAGGCCGATCCCGATCTCGGTCCCGGCTTCCTCGAGCCGCTCAAGAGCCAGGGCGTCCGCCGGATGGAGGAGTTCAACATGGTCGTCGGCGTCAAGTTCATGGCCAAGCCCGGCGCACAGTGGCTGATCCGCCGGGAAGCCTATCAGCATATCCGGGATGCCTTCGAGGCCAACGGCATCAGCTTCGCCCGCCGCGACGTGACCGTGAACGTCCGCCGCAACGCCTCCGCGGACGAGGAGCAACAGGCCGTCACCGCCGCCACCCAGATCGCCACCGACACCGGCCCGGTCGCCGGCGCCGGCGGGTGATCGGCATCGGTCCGGTCGGTGGGGGGCAGGAGCGGTATCGCGCAAGGCCACCGGCGCGGACGGGGGCCGGCGGCGCTCGGCCGACGATGGACCGGGCCGCGCCTACATGGCGCCGGTGCCGGTAAGCTTGAATCCTACAGCTCGGCAGACCGGATCCCGGGGTGCGCCGGCTCCCTTCCAACCAGCGAAATTGGTTGTGCAACCACGCGTGCACTCGGTCTAGCATGGGTGCATCGGGTCAGGCGGACACTTGAAGGGATCGGCAGATGCGGGTGATCGGGGCGGCCGATGTGGAACGCACGCTCGACTATCCGGGGCTGGTGGAGAAGCTTAGGGACGCGTTTCGCAGCGACATCGCCGTGCCGCTGCGGCACCATCACACGGTCCCGACCTACGGGGCCGAAGATGCGACCCTGCTGCTGATGCCGGCCTGGCAGCGGGGCCGCCATATCGGCATCAAGCTGGTGACCCTCTTCCCGGACAATGACACCCGCGGACGGCCCTCGATCATGGGGGCCTATCTGCTGCTCGACGGCAAGACCGGGGAGCCGCTCGCCCTGGTCGACGGCCCGTCGCTCACCGTCCGGCGGACGGCCGCGGCTTCGGCCCTGGCGGCGCGGTATCTGGCCCGGCCCGATTGCGAGCGGCTGCTGATGGTCGGAACCGGCGCGCTGGCACCGCATCTGATCCTGGCCCACGCCGCGGTGCGGCCGATCCGTCATGTGCTGGTCTGGGGCCGCGACCCGGCCAAGGCGGCACGGTTGGCCAAGCGGCTCAACCGCCGCGACTTCCGGGTCTCCGCCACGGCCGATCTGCCGGCCGCGGTCGGCGGTGCGGATATCGTCTCCACCGCCACGCTGGCGCAAGAGCCCTTGATCAAGGGCGACTGGCTGCGGCCGGGCCAGCACCTGGATCTGGTCGGCGCGTTCACGCCCCGGCATCGGGAAAGCGACGACGTCTGCATCGAACGGGCGCGGGTGTTCGTCGATACCCGGGAAGGCGCGCTCGCGGAGGCCGGCGATATCGTCCAGCCGATTGCCGCAGGGCTGCTCCGGGAGGACGATATCGCCGCCGACCTGGCCGACCTGACACGGGGGCAGCGGGCCGGCCGTCGGTTCTACGACCAGATCACCCTGTTCAAATCGGTCGGCACCGCACTCGAGGATCTCGCCGCCGCCCAGATGTGCCATCAAAGGGCATGAGCGGGGGCGGGCATGAGCGGGGGCGGGCATGATCCGGGTTCTCATCCGGGGCCGTGCGGCGGCGCACCGGATCGACGCAGACCGATCAGGATCGCCAGCGCCATCGCGACCGCCGTGCTGGCCGCGAACACCCAAGCCGCCCCGCTCCAACCGCCGGCACCTCCAGCCACCGCCGCCAGCAGCACCGGGCCGATCAGCACGCCGAGATTGCGGCCCGTCAGGACGATGCCGAAGGCGCCGGGGCCCGCCGCACCCCCCATCACGATGTTGGGCAACGCGAACAGGCAGGTCGGGGCTACCCCGCTGCCGACCCCATAGAGGATGAGGATCGCAAGGCCCGGCCACCCCCCGGGCGCCACGGGTATCATCAGCCAGACCGCAAGCTGCAGCGCCAGGGCCGCAGTCATGACCACCGACAGCCCCAGTCCCCAGCGCAACAGCCAACCGCCCAGGAGGTTGAACCCCAACAGTGTGACCACCGGCACAGACATCACCCAGGTGGCCTCGCTAACGCTCAACTGCTCAACATCGACCAGGTATGTCGGCAGCCACGTCATGAAGGCGATGAATTGCATCGAGTACAGGCAGAACGTCGCCGCCCCGAGGATCAGCAATCGGCGCTGCGGCACCGTCTCGCCGATCTCAGGTGCCGCCACGGAGGTGGTGGTGGGCGCCTTGGCCGGCAGATGGGACCGGCCCCCCGCCGTCAGGCCCCATAGCCCGATGATGGCGGCAAATCCCAGCCCGATCACCCAGGCCAACTGCCAGTGACCCAGCGCCAGGGCGGGCTGCGCCGCCAGAATGCCGGCGATCTGTCCCAAGGGGATCCAGGTCGCGGTCAACCCGGTGGTGATGGGGCGGTGATGGTCGGCCGCCGAACGGGCGGTGACCACGGGCCCCAGGATCGACAGGATGGTGAAGCCCACCCCTTCGAGGCCCCGCGCCAGCAGCACCAGCCATGCCTGGTCCGGAGCCGCCATCATCAGGGCGGTGCCCGCGGCGACCGCGCCGATCGCCGCGGCGAAGCCCGGGCCGGCGCCGACGCGCTGCATCCAACGGCCGGCCGGGATCGACAGCACCAGCCCGACCGCGGCGTAGATCGACATCATCGCCCCGGCCAGCAGGCTCGGATACCCGTACGCCGCCGTCAGCACGGGCAGCAGCGGCGGCAATTTGAACTGGGCATGGGCCGCCAGCACGGCCATCAGCGTGCCGAACGCCACCCCGGACCAGGCGGTCCCCCGAGCGACCGCGCCGGATGGCGGCGGTGCCGGACTAAGCGACACGGAAGCGGCCGGAGACGATGGGTTTCCGGATCGGATGGCGTCTCGACAGCCAACAAGCGGACTGCCACAGTGGCAGGGCTTCCAGGCAAGAATCTAACCCAGGGCTTCGCGCGCCGGGGGGGCAGGTCAGGCGCGATGACGTCACCATTCAGGGCTGCTCTAGTGACGATGCGTTCATGACCGTTGGCAAGCGCTTCTTTATTCGGTTCTGGGGGGTACGCGGCAGTATCCCGTGCCCGGGTCCTCACACCATGCGGTATGGCGGCAATACCAGTTGCATGGAAGTGGTTTGCGGGGACCGGCGGATGATCATCGACGGCGGGTCCGGCTTGCGGGAACTCGGTCTGAAGATCGCCGCCGAGCCAGCCGGGCCGGTCGACGTCTACTTCACCCACACCCATTGGGACCATATCTGCGGGGTGCCGTTCTTCGTGCCGGCCTATCTGCCGGACCGCCCGGTCACCTTCCATGCCGGGCATCTGGACCAGGACACCAGCATTCGCCACGTCCTGTGCGAGCAGATGATGGCACCGCTGTTCCCGGTGCCCCTGACGATCTTCCAGCGCGCCGGCTATGTCGATTTCAGGGTCGGGGAGCCGGTGCGCTTCACCGACGGGGTGGAGATGAACACCGCGCCGCTGAACCACCCCAACGGCTGCTGCGGGTACCGCATCGACTATGCCGGCAAGCGGCTGTGCGTCATCACCGATGTCGAGCACATCGCCGGCGAGATCGACCGGGACGTGGTGGCGTTCTGCCGCGACGCCGATGTGATGGTGTACGACGCCATGTACACCGATGAAGAGTATCTCAGGCATATCGGCTGGGGGCATTCGACCTGGCAGCAGGCGCTCCGCGTGGCCGAGGCGGCGAACGTCGCGACCACCGTGCTGTTCCATCACGATCCCTGCCACGACGACGATTTCATGGACGGTATCGCCCTAGAGGCCGATGCTGTGCGCCCCGGCACGAAGGTCGCCATCGAAGGCATGGTCATCGACCTGCTGTAGCGCCGGCAGAGCGTCACCCTCACCCCACCCTTGCCCCGCCCCCGTACCCGACCCCGCATGCCGAACGCAACGCCTCCCCTCCACAAGCGGTGGCGCCGTCTGCGGATGGGCCTCGCCACCCTGCTCGGCCGGCCGCAGGGCTATTTCATCCCCTACCGTCATGCGGACGAACCGAACCCTCGCCCGCCCTATGCGGCGATCGAGGCCGTGTTCCGGCGGGCCGAACCGACCTTCCGGGGGTGGCTCGCGGCGATCGATCAGCTGGCCGACGCGCTCTTGGCCATCGGCCTCGACGCGGCCCGGAGCCCGCCCCCTGCGCCCCGCTGGCGACAGGGCTGGTTCGCCGGGCTCGACGCCGCCATGGCCTACGCCCTGGTCCGGTTGACCGCGCCCGAGCGGATCGTCGAGGTAGGGTCCGGCCACTCGACCCGCTTCCTGGTCCGCGCCGTGCAGGATGGCGGCCTGGCGACGGCGGTGACGGCGATCGATCCGCAGCCCCGCGCGGACCTGATGACCCTGCCCGTCACGGCGCACCGGGTGCCGGTGCAGCGGGTAGAGCCCGGCCTGTTCACGACCCTGGGCCCGGGCGACATTCTGTTCATCGATTCGAGCCACATCGCCATGCCCGGGACCGATGTCGACTGGCTGACCGGCCGGGTTCTGCCGGCCCTGCCGGCCGGCGTGCGGATCCATGTGCACGACATCTTTCTGCCCGATGCCTACCCGGAGTCCTGGGCCTGGCGGGGCTACAACGAGCAGCAGGTGATCGCAGCCCTGATTGCGGGCGGCGGCTTCCGGCCGATCTGGTCCAGTGCCTATGTCCGCAGCCGGATGGCCGAGGCGTCGGCCGGGACGGTCTGCGGACGGCTGCCGATGATCGAGGGAGTCCTGGAGACCAGCCTGTGGCTGGAGAAGGTCGCACCGGCACGATGATCGGCGGGCCCGCGATCCGGCTCACCGCCGGATCACGCAGCCTTGACGCGCGGACCGTTCCGGACGGCCCTATGTCACTGGGATGCGCCGACCCGTATGCCGGGCGATGGAGCATCCTGCATCCGAACGGCCGCAGATAGGATGCTCTCACTCTTTGAAGGAGATCGACCTGCGTTCCGATGAGTCCATCTGAACGCTGAACGCCGGTCGATCTAGCTGGAGAGCCACCCCCATGACCGACACCCCTGCACCGCTGCCATCGGACGGAGCGGCCCCCTGGTGGGCCCGGCTGCGGTCGCGCCGCGGGGGCCGTCAGATGCCTCAGCGGGTGCGGCAGGCGATCGAGGATCAGGAAGATCGTTCGGAGATCCTGATCGGCTGGTTCCAGTTGGCCCTGATCGCGGTGTTCGGCACCTTCTATCTGGTGGCCCCAAGGGCCGAAGGCGATCCGATGGCCGGGTTCCGGCCGGTGCCGTTCGCGTTGGCCGCCTATCTGGTGTTCACGCTGGCCCGCATGTGGCTCGCCTACCGGCGGTTGCTGCCGATCTGGTTCCTGCTGGTGTCGATCGCGGTGGATATCGGCCTGCTGATCGGGCTGATCTGGTCGTTCCACCTGCAATACGAACAACCGGCCGCCTTCTATCTGAAGGTTCCGACGTTCTTGTACCTGTTCATCTTCATCGCGCTGCGGGCCTTGCGGTTCGATCCCCGCTTCGTGTTCGCGGCCGGGTGCGGCGCGGCGCTCGGCTGGATCGTCCTGGTCGGCTACGCCGCCTGGGACTACGGGATGGAGCCGCCGGTCACCCGGGATTTCGTCGAGTACCTGACGTCCAACACGCTGATGGTCGGGGCGGAGGTCGACAAGCTGCTGTCGATCGCCGCGGTGACGGTGATCCTGACCGTCGCCCTGATGCGGGCCCGCGCATTGCTGGTCAGTGCGGTGACGGATGCGGCCGCGGCACGGGATCTCAGCCGGTTCTTCAGTCCGGAGATCGCGCGGACGATCACCGGTGCCGACACCGCCATCGCCGCCGGCGACGGCGAGGTCAGGGACGCAGCCGTCCTGATGATCGATATCCGCGGCTTCTCCCGTCACTCCGCCCGGGTGGAGCCAAGCGAGACCATCCGGCTCCTGGCCGACTACCAGACCCGGACGGTGCCGGAGATCGAACGGCACGGCGGGACGATCGACAAGTTCCTGGGTGACGGCATCATGGCCACCTTCGGCGCGACCACGCCCAGCCGGACAGCGGCCGCCGACGCCCTGATGGCGATGGAATCGGTGCTGCTGGCCGGCCAAGCCTGGAATGCGGAACGAACGGCGAGGGGCATCCCGGCCCTGCCGATCAATGCCGCGGCGGTGGCGGGCCCGCTCGTGTTCGGCGCCGTCGGGCACGAGCGGCGGCTGGAATACACCGTCATCGGTGCGACCGTGAACCTCGCCGCCCGGCTCGAGAAGTTCAACAAGGCGATGGGCACCGACGGCGTCACCACGCATGAGACCCACGCCGCCGCCCGGAGCCAGGGGTTCACCCCCCGCCTGGCAACGCTGGAGAGCCCCGGCCGGACCGTCCCCGATGCCGGCGAACTGGACCTCACCGGGTTCCGCGTGCCCCGTCCCCAACAGGCGGAGACGGCCGGCGCGCTACAGCCCGCAAGCGCGGTCGATCTCCCGCAAGGCGGCGGTCACGCCGCGTAGGCTGTAGGTGTCGGTCGTCAGCGTGCCGCGGGACGAGGTACCGCGCACCACCATGGTCAGGCCGGCGCGCATCGCCCCCACCAGGGCCTGGTCGACCTGGGCGTCCCGCGTCCAGGCGGTATCGTTGTTGGTGATCAGCGTGAACTGCTCGGTGTTGTCGATCTCCACCGAAACCGTGCTGCCGGCCTCGTAGGTATAGCCGGTGATGAAGCTGACCACGTTGCGGCTGTTTTCGGCCGGACGGTGGGTGACGAGGACGAACACGTCGCCGCGCTGGGTGTAGTTCCCTTCCTCCCGGGTCGGCTGGCTGGCGACGTAGCAGACCCGGTTGCCGTTCTCGGTATACTGGAAGGCATGCCAATCGCGGTGGGTGGCGATGTATTCAGCCTGCTGCGCCGGCGCCGAAACCGGCCCCGCGATCACCATCACCAGTGCCGTGAATGCGATGAAGAACGGATGTGTCCTGCGCGAAACCGGCATTGAACCCTACCTCTTGACCGTGTGACTGCCCTGGTCGCGGCGCGTGGACGATGGCCCGACTCGCGCCCGGAACGCGGCCGTAATAGACCGCGTCGAGACGGCGCTGGGAAGGGTTTTCGGTGACGATAATTTGAGCGGCGGCCTGATCCGCTTGTTCATGACGGCCGTATCGGTCACCATGAACTGTGAGATTTCCCCCGCCGACGCCTCGCACGGTCCGGTCAGCCGCCGGACCGGCACGTCGATCTATGTGGGCAGGGGCGCCACGCCCCCTGGCAGCTTCATGACTCTAGCCTCTGCCGATGCGGCCGCGCGGTCACCGGATGCGTCGACGCTCAACGCCTGGATCCTCGCGGTCGGCGCACACCGCGACAGGGTTGCCTTCGCCCGGCTGTTCAGCCATTTCGCCCCCAGGGTGA
>JANQKE010000121.1 GCA_028281265.1 Alphaproteobacteria bacterium
TCCCAAACGACCTGCATATGCCCGGTCCGACCCCGCCTCCAGCGGTGAGAGGCCTCTCACCGCTGGGGGTCCATCTTCTACCGATGGACCACGATCCTCATAAGACAAGCATCCTGCGTCCTAACGGACGCAGGATGCTCTAACTCTTTAAACTAGATCATCTTATCTGCGTTCAGATGAGTCCATCTGAACGCAGGTTGATCTAGGGTGCGCTTGGCGGCGGCGGTGATGCCGTCGAGCTGCGGCAGGGCGGCCTGCTCCAGATGGGCGGGGTAGGGGATCGGCACCTCCATCCCGCAGACCCGGTCGACCGGGGCGTCGAGCTCCCAGAACGCGTGCTCCATGATCCGGGCGGAGATCTCGGCCGAGATGCCGCCCGACCGCCAGCCCTCGTCGATCACCACGGCCCGGCGGGTCTTGGCCACGCTGGCGGTGACGGTCGCGGTATCGAGCGGCCGCAGGACCCGCAGGTCGACGACCTCGGCCGAGACCCCGTCTTCGGCCAGTGCCTCGGCGGCCTCCAGCGTCTTGTGGAGCGAGCCGCCATAGGTCAGCAGGCTGACGTCGCTGCCCTCCCGTCTCACCCGGGCGGTCTCGATATCGACCGGGCCGGCATCGTCGGCGATGGTCCCGGCGCGGTTGTAGAGCAGCACATGCTCGAACATCAGCACCGGGTCGGGATCGGCCAGCGCCGTCCATAGCATGCCGCGGGCGTCTTCCATGGTGGCCGGGGTGATGACCTTGAGGCCGGGGATGTGGCCATACCAGCCTTCCATCGAATGGCTGTGCTGGGCGGCGAGCTGGCGGCCGGCCCCGGTCGCCATCCGGATCACCAGAGGCACGTTGTAGGCCCCGCCGGACATGTGCAGCAGCGTGGCGGCGTTGTTGATGATCTGGTCGAGGGCGAGGAAGCTGAAGTTGACCGTCATGATCTCGACGATCGGCCGCATGCCGGCGATCGCCGCCCCGATGCCGGCCCCGGTGAAAGTGCCTTCGGAGAGCGGGGTGTCGCGGATCCGCTCCTCCCCGAACTCGGCGAGCAGGCCCTTGGAGACGGCGTAGCAGCCGCCGTAACGGCCGACATCCTCGCCCATCAGGAAGACGCAGGCGTCTTTGTGCATCGCGTCACGGATCGCGGTCTTGACGCATTCGCGATAGGTGGTTTCGATCATCCGGCTCATGGCGTGGCCGCCTTCTCGCTCATCACGAAGCGGGTGAGATCTTCGACCGGTTCCCACTGCCCGGCCTCGGCAAAGGCGACGGCGGCGTCGATCTCGGCATCGATCTCCGCTTCGATCGCGGCCAGGTCGCCGTCATGCAGGACGCCGTTGTTCTGCAGCCAGTCGCGCAGGCGGACGATCGGACCCTTTTGCCGCCACTGCTCGATCTCGTCCTTCTCCCGGTAGAGCTGGGCGTCGAACATGGAGTGGGCGCGGAAGCGGTAGGTGCTGGCCTCGATGAACTGCGGGCCGCCCCCGTCGCGGATGGCGTGGGCGGCGTGCCGGGCGGCGGCCTCCACGGCCACCACATCCATGCCGTCGACGGTGACGGCCGGCATGTCGTAGGCGGCGGCCTTCTTGGCGATCTCCGGTTCGGACTCGGTGTATTGGAGCGCCGTGCCCATGGCGTAGTGGTTGTTCTCGCAGATGAACAACACCGGCAGATCCCACAGGGCGGCGAGGTTCAGGCTTTCGTGGAAGGTACCTTCCGCCACCGCCCCGTCGCCGAAGAAGCAGGCCGCCACGGTCTTCTCTCCCCGCATCCGGGCGGCCTGGGCGACGCCGACCGCCAGCGGCAGACCGCCGCCGACGATGGCGTTGCCGCCCAGCAGGTTGAGCCGCTTGTCGAAGAAGTGCATCGAGCCGCCGCGGCCGCGGCTGCAACCCTCGACCTTGCCGTAGAGCTCCGCCATCACGGCGTTCATCGACACCCCGCGGGCCAGGGCGTGGCCGTGCTCCCGATAGGTGGCGACCACCCAGTCTTCCGGGGCGAGGGCGCGCATGGCACCGACGGCGACCGCCTCCTCCCCGTCATACAGATGCAGGAAGCCGCGGATCTTCTGGTAGGTGTAGAGCTCCGCGCAGCGGTCCTCGAACCGGCGGATGCGCATCATCTGGGCCAGGAGATCCAAGAGATGGTCCCGGGTCAGATGCGGGCGGCCGGCATATGGGTCCGCTGCCGCCGGGGCATGGCCCGCGGCGGTGGCGGTGTCGGGTCCTGGGGTCATCGCCGTTCGTCGCTTTCCAGGGTGGAGATGTCGCCGACCTCGAGCCCCAGTTCGCGGGCCTTGAGCAGGCGGCGCATGATCTTGCCGCTGCGGGTCTTGGGCAGGTTCTTGCGGAAGGCGATCTGCCGCGGGGCAACCGCCGGGCCGAGGCGCTTGCGGGCGTGGCCCTGCAGGTCCTTGCGCAGCGCCTCCGATTCCTCGTTGCCCGGCTTCAGCGCGACGAACGCCATCACCACCTCGCCGGCCACGTCGTCGGGCAGGCCGATCACGCCGACCTCGGCGACGGACGGGTGCTCCATCAGCGCACTTTCGACCTCGAACGGGCCGATCAGGTGGCCCGAGGACTTGATCATGTCGTCGGCCCGACCCAGGAACCAGAAACAGCCGTCGCTGTCCTTCTGGGCCAGGTCGCCGGAGATGTACCAGCCATCGGCGAACGCCTTCTTGTAGCGCGCCTCTTCGTGCAGATAGCCGCGCATCATCGAGGGCCATCCCGGGCGGAAGGCCAGATCGCCGGGCACCCCGGGCTCGGTGATCTCCCTGACCGTGCCGTCGGCTTGCCGCTCGACGATCCCAGCTTCGATCCCCGGCAGCGGCCGGCCCATGGAGCCGGGCTTGACCGCCAGGGCGGCGATGTTGGCGATCATGATCCCGCCGGCTTCGGTCTGTCACCAATTGTCGTGGAACGGCATGCCGAAGACCTCGTTGCCCCAGACCACGGCTTCGGGGTTCAGGGGCTCGCCGACGCTGGCCATGAAGCGCAAGGCCGACAGGTCGTAGTCCTTGGCGCTGTCCCCGCCCAGCCGCATCAGCATGCGGATGGCGGTGGGGGCCGTGTACCAGACGGTGACCTTCTGATCCTGCAGGATGCCGTACCAGCGCTCGGCCTCGAACTCGGCCTCGTCGACGATCATGGTCACCCCGTGCAGCAGCGGCGACAGGATGCCGTAGCTGGTCCCGGTGACCCATCCGGGGTCGGCGGTGCACCAGAAGACGTCGTCGGCGTGCAGGTCGAGGGCGAAGCGGCCGGTCGCGTAGTGGTGCAGGCCCGCCTTGTGAAC
The DNA here is from genome assembly GCA_028281265.1 of Alphaproteobacteria bacterium. Lineage (GTDB taxonomy): Bacteria > Pseudomonadota > Alphaproteobacteria > DSM-16000 > Inquilinaceae > JANQKE01. The sequence goes on from JANQKE010000121.1 coordinate 3,289, forward strand.
GTGGACGACGCCCTTGGGCTTGCCCGTGGTGCTGCTGGTGAAGTGCAGCAGCGCCATGTCCTCATCCGCGGTCGCCGCGGTGGCCGAGGACGGGTCGGCATCGGCCAGCGCGGTCTCGAACGAGGTGGTGCCGTCCGGCGCCTGGTCCGGCGGATCGGCCACGAAAACGGCTTTGAGCGGCGGCAGCTCCCCGATCCAGGGGGCGACCTTGCGGCGGTAGAGGGTCGCCGTGGTCACCAGTGCTGCGGCGTCGCCGATGTCCATCCGGGCGCGGATCGGCTCCGGTCCGAACTGGGAAAACAGCGGGCAGAACACGGCACCGGCCTTCAGCGTGCCGAGCACCGCCATGTAGAGCTCGGGCTTGCGGGTCATCAGCCCGAACACCCGCTCGCCCTTCTCGACACCCTTGGCCCTGAGCGCGTCGGCGAAGCGATTGGCCCCGGCCATCAGCTCGGCATAGGTGAAGTCCGTGACGCCCCCGTCCCGGCCGAGCCAGCGCAGGGCCAGCTTGTCGCCCCGGCCGGCCTCGACCTGCCGGTCGAGCGCCCAATGGGCGATGTTGATCCCGCCACCGGGCAGGCGGCCGAGTTCGGCCAGGATGTCGTCGTAGGAAAACGAGGCCCGCGCGGCCTCATAGTCGGTCAGATTGGGCGCCCGCTTGATCGCGGCGGCCGCCTTCCCAATCAATGGCAGGGCCATGGCCCGGTTCCTCCCCATGGGCTTGTCCTTCGCCTTCGACAGCAACGGACAGTCCACGAGGTCAGGATCGGGCGGGTTGTATTAGGAAACTATGATGTGCGTCAAGACGACCCTATGAGCAATGGGGGTATGCCGTCGGTATCGGGCGATGCTGGGGGGCCGGCACCGTCAAGCGGGCGCGGCCAGGTTGGCGATGTGATTGTCCCATCGGCGCGGCGGGCCGCCGGTCGAAAACGGCCGGATGTCCTGGGAGACGGCATCATGCAGGATCACCCGTCCCGTTCCCGCGGTCAGCAGGAAACGTCCGGCGGTATCGCCGAACGGTGCCACCCCGGAGCCGTCGGGCAGCTCGACCCCGTGATCGAAGTGCACACCATCACCGTCGAGCCGCCATAGGGTGACGATCCCGCCGCGGGGGTGGCTGATGGCGATCCAGTGGCCGGACGCGTCGGCCGCGATGCTGCCGCAGTAGTTCGCCATCCGGCGCTGGATCGGGGCCGGTGCCGATACCGGCTGGAGAGGGCCGCCGTTGCGGGCGGCGGCGATCAGCGGCGGCGTTTCGAACCCGGGTCCTTCCCATTGGCCGGCGACGACGAGGGTGCGGTCGGCCGCCAGGGTCAGGTGGCGCAGGCTCAGCCAGCGCAGCGCCGTCGGCAGGCTTGCCTGCCAGATCGGGCTGCCGTTGGTACCGGACAGGACCGCCACCGACGGGTCCATGGTCTCGAGGTTGAGCTTGGTCCGGCCGGTGTCGGGATGGGTGCGGATGCCGCCATTGCCGACGATCAGCAGGCCGCCGCCCTCTCCGGCGATCACTTCGTGCGGACCGACGCCGCCGGTCCGCAGCTCGCCGACACGGGCGAAGCGGTCGGTCGGATCGTACAGGCCGAGCACGCCGTCACCGGTCTCGAACGCGTTTTCCGTCAGGGCGAGGAGACCGGTCTCGGTGAACGCCCCGTGACCGTAGAAGTGGCGGCCGTCGATCGGTTCGAACAGGGCCAGCCGCTCGCCGCTCAGCGGATCGAAGGCGATGGCGAACCGGCCGGGCCGCCGTGCCACCATCACCGCCATCCGGCCGGACGGATGGACGGCGAGCCCGTGACCGCGGGCCGGCAGCGGGGCGGCCGACAGCGCGCGACCCGCCGCTGCGTCCGGGTCCGCGGTCAGCGTGGTGAGGTGATCGGTGCCGGCCGGATCGCGGGCGCTGGCGGCGAACCGCAAGCCGGCTTCAGCCGCCGCCGGTGGGATCAGCGGCACCAGCCCCAGGGCGGCAAGGACGGCGCGGCGGGGCAGCCGCATCGCTCAATCGCCGTCCATGCTGTTGAACCCGATGGTCACGCCGAGCGGCGGGGCGACCCGTTCGACCAGGATCCGCCGGGCCGTGACCACGGCCTCGGCCAGGGACTGCGCCTCGGCCCAGATCTGGGCGTCCTGCCGGATCGCCGTGATCGGCGTGCCCGACAGCGCCTGCGCCCGGCCAAGCGCGTCGGCCAACGCCGTGTGCAGGGCGGTCGCCGCCTCCGTAGCCCCTGCCGCGATCAGCACGGCGGCGAGCCCGTCCGCACCGGTCCCGTCCCCGGTCAGATCGGCCATCACCGTCAAGTTGATCGCGATGTTGCGGAAGCTGCGGCCGCTCCGCCACGCTTCCCCGCGGCGGGGCCGGGCCTCGGCCGGGGCGGCCCCCAGCACCCGGGCGAGCTTGCGGTCGGCGATCGCCTGGAGCTGGGTGTTGAACCCCATCACCGTCGATTGGAGGAAATCGCCGGGTCTGGCGCCGGGCATCACGTCGGCGCGCTGCCAATCGGCTTCCAGCGCGCCGGCGACCGCGACCACGTTCCCCGCGATCGCTTCGGCCAGCCCGCACGCGTAGCTGCCGGGTGCGGTGCCGTAGGTCTCGGGGGCGAACAGCAGCCGTTCCAGGGCCGGCAGGCCCTGCAGCGCCGCGCTGGTGCCCGCCACCCCGTCGACGGTCAGAAGGTCCGGCCGCCGTTCGGTCAGGCTCTCGGCCAGTTGCCGGCTCAAGGCGTTGGTCTCGTCCGGCCAGAAACTGATGCGGAAACGGCGGTCGAACAGGAAGGCCGGCCCGAAGGTGATCCACTGCACCCGCTGATGGGCGTCCGCGGTCGCGTGGAAGGCCGCCCGGGTCCCGGCAAGATCGGTTTCGCCCGCGCAAGCGGCGGCGACCGCCTCGCGCAAGGTCGCGGCCGTGCCGGTCAGCGCCGCATGGTCCGGGGCGATCCCCGTCGCCAAGGCCCAGGCGCGGAACGCCGTGCGATCCGACCCCTGGCCGGCGACCGGGCCCGGTGCCAGGCCGATCGCCAGCACCAGGCCCGCCAGCAGCGCCCATGCCGCCATCCCGGTCGATCGGGCGGCGGTAGCGCCTGCGCGGGCGGCCAGGGCCGGGGAACGTGTCGGCATCATAAGGACTCCAGGAAACGCAAAATGTCGGTCCGGTCCGTCGCCGGCAGGGTGCGGAAGGCTTCCCGCGCGGCTTCGGCTTCACCGCCGTGCCACAGGATCGCCTCGGTCAGCGAGCGGGCGCGGCCGTCATGCAGGAAATAGGTATGCCCGCTCACGGTCTGGGTCAGCCCGATGCCCCAGAGGGGCGGCGTGCGCCATTCCCGTCCGCCGGCCCGTGCCACGGGCCGGTTGTCGGCCAGGCCGTCGCCCATGTCGTGCAGCAGCAGATCCGAATACGGCCAGATCCGTTGCCCGGCCAAGGCCGCCAGCGGCGCGTCGGCGGCCGTCTCGAAGCTCGGCGTGTGGCAGGCGGCACAGCCGGCCGCGGCGAACAGCGCTTCACCGTTCCGTACCGACGGATCGTCGATGTCGCGGCGGGCGGGCACGGCCAGGGTCTGGGTGTAGAACAGCAGGGCTTCGGCCAACGTGTCGGCGATCTCGACCGCGTGGCGATCGTCGATCCCGTGCGGCCCGGCCCGGCACGCGGCCTGGGCCTCGGTGCAGTCCCCCCAGGCGGCCGGGACCAGGGTGCTCGACATGCCGATGTCACCGGCAAAGGCGCCGAGATTCTGCTGGTTGAGGGTCGGCTCGGTCGCCTTCCAGCCGAACCGGCCCAGGGCGAAGTCTCCGGCCTCCCGGCTCCAGACCCGATTGGCGCGACCGGAGATGCCGTCGCCGTCGGCGTCCTGGGGATCGGCGAGGGCCAGGATCGCCGCCTCGGGAATGGCCTCCAGCAGGCCCAGGCCGATCATCGCCGGGGCGACCCGGAGCGACATCATCAGATCGGGATCCGTCGGGCCGTAGCCCAGATCGGTGATGCTCACCGCCGGCCGGCGCAGGCTGACCCGCTCACCGTCGGAGAAGGCGATCGCTTCTTCGGTCCACGCGATATGGATACGGCCTTCGATGGCGTGGGAGGGCAGGGCGAAATCCTGCAACTGGCCGCCATAGACCGGGTCGGGCAGGGCGGCGGCCCGGCCGCTGTCGATCAGGGCCCGCTCGGCCTGCGTCCGGGGCGGTACGGACAGCCGCATCAGCATCGACAGCGCGATGTCGTCGGGGAAGTTGGCCTCGGGCGGATGGCCGCGGCCGTCCTTGAGATGGCAGTCCTGACAGGCCCGCGCGTTGTAGAGCGGGCCCAGGCCGTCGGCACTGCGGGTGGAGGCCGGCGCGCTCACCCATGGCCGCCGGAAGATCGCGTTGCCGATGTTGAACTGGGCCCGGTCGGCGAAGGAGAGGTTCGCCATCGGGTGCGAGAACGCGTTGGCCGACAGCGGCCCCCGATAGGTCCCGTCCCCGCCGAGCCGGGCACGGGACGGATCCGCGCCCGGACCGACACCGGCCAGGACCGGGACGCTGAGGATCATCATCGCCACCCCGACCCCGACCAGGACCGGCACGAACCAGCGGGGGGACGGGTGCCGAAAAAGGGACGGCCGCACGCTCGGAGTTCCTTGTCTCGCCGGGGTCTCGCCGGGGTCTCGCCGGGGGTCTCGCCGGGTCTTGGCCTCGCCCGCTCCAGGTCCGGGCGGGTGCGGGATCACAGCACCGAAGCGGGATCGTCCAGGCTGTCCGACCCTTCGAACCCGTCGACGCGCAGGCCCAGGGCGGCGACCGCGGCTTCGAAGCTGCCGGCCTGGACGATCAGGGTGTCGATGACGTCCTGGAGGATGGCGTTGCCGACCGGATTGTCCTCGCCCAGCATCTGGTCGTAGGCCATGCCGCCTTCCGCGGCGGCGACCATGACGTCCATGGCCGACAGGGTCTGGGCCAGATGCGCTCTGATGGCGGTGTCGAGCGCCGGGTCGGCATCGGCCACGACATCCGCGAAGGACGGGCCGGTCACCACGCTGCCGTCCAGGCGCTGATAGGTCGCGGTGTAGATCGCCCGCATGCCGACCTGGTTGTAGTAGTGGCTGTTGTGGGTGTTGTCGGCGAAGCAGTCATGCTCCTCCTCGGGGTCGTGCAGGAGCAGGCCGAGCTGCATCCGTTCCCCGGCGAGCTCCCCGTAGGACAGGCTGCCCAGGCCGGTGACGATGGCGGCAAGACCGGCGTCGGCGTCCGCCGTCACCGCGGCCCGGGCGGCGGCGCCCGGCGCCCATAGCGCCACGATCTCCTCGAGATCGGTGATCAGGAGATCGGTCGCCGCGATCAGGTAGTCGATCCGCCGGTCGCACGCCCCGCCGGTGCAGCCGGCGATGTCGAAGTCGGTCGCCGGGCGGTCGCCGGCGCCCGGGCCGGTGCCGTTGAGGTCCTGGCCCCAGAGCAGGAACTCGACCGCGTGATAGCCGGTGGCGACGTTGGCCTCGATATTGTCGGCCTCATGCAGGGTCCCGGCCAGCAGGTCCGGGGTGATCGCCGACACGTCGATGGTCTGACCGCCGAAGGTGATGCTGTCCGAGGCGATCACATTGGCGGTGAACAGGAGGTTCTCGTCGCTTTCGAACCCGTAGGCGCCGAGATCGACATAGTCGATCAGGCCTTCGTCCAGCGGCCAGGCGTTGACCTTGCCTTCCCATTCGTCGACCAGCGGGTTGCCGAACCGGTAGACCTCGGACTGCTGATAGGGCACCCGGGCGGCGAGCCAGGCGCCGCGCGCCCGGGCCAGGGTCGCCGCCGACGGGGCCTCGACCAGGGCCGCCACGGCCGCGCGCAGGTCGTGGGCGGCAATCAGGCTGTCCTCGTACATCGCTTGGGCGATGTCGGCGTAGGTCTCGACCACGGACGAACGGTCGGCGGACGAACGGTCGGCGGCCGCGGCCGGCAGGGCCGCGGCCAGGATCAGCGCCGTCGTGCCGAGCGCTGCGGTGGGAAAAATGCGCATGGGCCAAGCTCCAAGGGGCTCTTCTGGGGAAATTTTCCCACCGATCGGCGGGGCGGTCGTGCGGCTGGCCGCTCGGGAAGTCTGGCATCGCCGCATCCGTTCCCGAACATCCATGACGGCATGAGGGATATGCAATAGACGCGAACCATTCTCATTTGCAAGACGATAGAGCGCGGCCTCCGGCCAATTGACTCAGATCAAGCCGCCGGCCGGCGATGGCGGGGAACACTTAGATGGCGGGAAACACTTAAGATGAGGGAGCCTCGTTCGACAGCCGCACCGCGCCGGCATCCCGGACGCCCATGCGCCACAAGGGTGCAAAGCGTCCGTTCGTTGCCGCCGGCCGTGCCGGCGATCGACACCGGCCTCGCCCCTTGCGGGCCGCGCTTATGACGCGGATACTCCATCATCCGCACGGTCCGTTCGCGTATTTCAGGCGAATGCCGGTCCCGTCATCTCCGTTTTGTCCTGGTGCCTGTCTCTCAAGACAGGATCTTTTCATAAAACCCGGGCGAATCAAGACGCCATTGCCGCTGAATCTGATGATTTCGCTTGCGCACCCTCTCCTATTGCGTTAGCTGATTTTCAGTCCACGAGCCTCTTGGAGATTGAGTGATGATCAGACTGAAGTCGATCGGAATGACAGTCTTGTTGTCCGCAGTCGCAACGCCTGTCAACGCTCAGTCAGTAGACGGCTTGCTTACGGCTTTCGATATCGTGACGGCGATCGTAGGCGGTAATGTTACAGTTCCGGGTATCGATAATACTCAATCGACTGTAGATGTCACGATTGGTGGACGAACCTATACGCTGGCCACAACTGACGGCTCACCGGCTCAGGCTTTTATTGATAATATTGCATCGCAGAATGAGGCGCAGCTTCTTGTTAATGGCGATAGAGTTGAAGTGGAGACCGATGCAGCTAGTTTTCAGAATACAACAGCAACTTCAGACACGCGCATTCGCGGAACTCTCGAAAACACTCCTTTAGATGTAACTTATACTGGAAGAATTGAAGACCTTGAGACAGCAGATACCGTCTCTGCAGTAGTCAACAGTGAGCAGGTTCAATTATCATTGCCGCCCAATACCAACATCGGTGATGTCGATGGGCAAACCAATATAGAGCTTGTTGTTAATAATGAACAAATATATAATGGATCGATAGATGATTTAGATAATAATGAAGTTCTGGCTCTTGAGGTCGCAAACTCAATCAACGTCATTAATCCGATCACGACACTGGGCTTTGAACTCCAGCAAGTCCAGCAAGGGCGTGCGATTGGCACGTCTCGCGCCCGTGTCTCCAGCGTGCTTCACACCCCGACCGGTGTTGCGAACGGCATGGAAACAGCCTCTTTTTCGGGGATCGATCCAAACCAGCAGTTGGTCTTCTCGTCGGAAGAGACCGGGCAGGTGCTGGGCAGTTCAGTCGCGCAGGCACCTGGAACCCCGTTCAATGAAGCCCGAATGGCCGTGTGGTCAGAACTTGATTATGCCGATTTCAGCAATGACGATCCGGCCTTCCGATCTGAAGGTGATATGGTTTCGTTTACCCTGGGCGTCGATGCCTTGTTGGATGATCAGTTTCTTGTCGGTGCTTCCGCAGGCTATGATTATCTCGATGCCAAGGGGGGAGGTTCCCTCAACAACGCACTTGAGATGGATGTGATCAATCTGTCGGCCTATGGTGCCGCGTCGATGATGGACGGGAGGTTCGTTCCGGAAGTCGCGGTTAACGTCGGTCTGATTGACGCTGACGTGACAAGTGCCACCGGCGGTACGGGGGAGACGGACGGCTACTCGATTGTCGGCCGATTGGGTGGTACGGTCCAACAGCAAGTGAACAATGGAAATGCCGTTGTCGGCGCGTTCGGCGGCATCGAGCTTGGATATCAGGAGTTGGAAGGCTTCACGGATAGCTTGAATGTTGTCGTTGAACCAAGCGAAACCCCATTGGGTGAAGTTGACCTTGGTGTGCGGGGTGCGGTCGACGTCACCCCAGGCTTCACGATTATCGGCTCGGCCGCATACACGTTTGACTTCAGTGATGAGCTTGAAAGCAACGTGTATCTCGATGCTCTCAGTGAAGACTATGTCGAGTTGTCGGCAGCCGCGTCTTGGAATGCAACGAACCAACTGTCCGTTAATTTCGGCGGCTCTACGAAGTTGGGAATGGATGACCGTGAAGAGTATATCGTCGGCGGTGGCGCGACCTTCCGCTTCTGAGCGGTGAGACACAGAACTTGTGTCTGTCAAGATCTTCGGGTGGATTGTAGGACGGGCGGATCAACTCTTCTATGGAAGAAGAGTTGATCCGCTACCGCGCCCTTGGCTGTATCGGCATCAGGCGATCCAGTCGATCGACTGCCCGTGCGGCCCCGTCCAGGCGATCGGTGTGCCGTTGTGCGACAGCAGGAACCGGCCGCGCGGAGGGGGCCCCGCGAGCCGTTCGGCGATGGCGGGGAACACATGGGGGGCCTCGTTCGACAGCCACACCGCGCCGGCATCCCGGACGGTCTCGGCGAACCTCGCCCGGTCCGCGGGCGACGATACGTAGCTCAGCACCGCCGTATGGAACACGACCACGGTCGTCCCCGCCGGGGCCCGGGCGATCAAGGCGCCCAGATCATGGCGCAGATCGCCCGGCTCGACCCGTGGCCGAACCGTCCGCGCCACCGCGATCGCGGCTTCGAGACGGGCCAGCCGCGCGTGCTGGCCGGGCCATACCAGGCATCTCAGCCAGGCGATGTCGGCCGGCCGGTCGATGTCGAGCGGGTTGAGGTCGAGGCCGGCCCGCCAGACCACGGCGGGCCGTCGGTCCGGCAGCGGGGTGTTGGCCGAGGCGGTGCAGCCAAGCGTCGGCGCGATCCCCCGGCTCTCGTCCGGCGGCTCGATCCGGCGGCGGCCGAAATCGTAGCCGTAGTGATCCGGGATCAGGCACAGCCCGGCCGAGGCGCCGACCTCGATCAAGGCCAACGGCCCGTCGAGCCCGGCCAGGGCCGGCAGCAAGGTGGCGCATCGCCCGGCCTCGTTGGTCTGGGTGGTCCGGCTGAGCATGACCCGGGCGATGGTGCCGGTATCCGCCTGGACCATCGCTTCCAGCTCCGCCCCGTCGGCCGGGACGCCGGCGACATGCCGGACGGCCGCGAAGAACAGGTTCGGCTGCCGCCTGTCGGACGGAAGCTCCGACAGGAACGCGATCAGGGCACGGCTTTCCGCGACATGGCGGGCGAGCCGGGCGTAGAGCGGGCATTGGCCCTCCGCCTCGTGCGCGGCGAAGCGTCGATAATTCTCGGCAAGGCTCATATCGATCTCCGAAGAGTCCTTCCACATGGACGTGACGACGGCCGCCGCTCCCGACGTCGAGGGTGCGGCTGCCCGTTCGCGGGTTCGACGGCCTATCGTCGTCACGCGCCCTTGGAGCCGGATGACAGGCGGGCGACCCACCCTCATGCCGCGCTCTTGCTCTCCAAGGTGAGAGCAAGAGCGGGATGCTCCGGAGGCTTGCAGCGCGACGGACGGACGGAACGTCCATACCGCCTTGAGAGGAGGCCCCCTCAGCGTAAGTCGGCATAGGATCGCCAGGCGGGACCGGCTCGGACTATCGGGCCGGCCGCGGTTCGCCCAGACCGTTCAACCGCTCGAGGAACCGCTCCTTGCGCGCATGGCGGCCGCGAAGCGCGTCGAGGCGGCGGATGAAGTCCGCGAGCGTATCATCTTCGATGGCGATCGCCTCGAGATCGAACAATAGCGCTGCCGCCCGCTGGTAGCCCGATGCGTTGCGTCGGGCGATCTGGGTTTCGACCTCCGTCCAGACCGCTTCGCCGCGCTGTCTCACCGCGTCGAGATGCCTGCGGCGCATCCGTTCTTCTAAGGCCGCCCGGCGCCTTTGCTCTTCAGCCCGCCGCTCGGCCTGCGCCCGCGCCCGCATATCCCGCAGGGCCTTGGCACGGGCCGCAAGCGTCTCGACGGTCCGCGGCGTGGCGCCGGGGCCGGTTGCCCCACTCCGCGCGGTCTGCCGCAACGCCGCCCCGACATGCGGATCGCCATCGGCGACGCGCATGAGCAGGTCGGTCTTCGCCGCATCGGACAGCCCGGCCAGCGCCGCCTGCACGGCACCGTCCGGTGCCGCAGGATCGGGACCGTCGGGCCGTTCCGCGGCGGCGTCGACCAGATCCCGGTCGATGCCGAAGAAGTCGGCCGCCGCCTTCAGCGGGCCCGTCAACGGGCCGAGGCCGGCCAGCGGCTCGGTCCCGTCCGCCGCGAGTACGCCGTCTTCCAGTGCCGTCAGCCACATCAGATAGAACAGCCTCAGATCGCCCGAAAGCACGTCGGCGCGCAGCGGTGCCAGCATGCCGAGCCAGCCCGAGCCGTCGTCGCCGTCGTCCTCGTCCGGTTCGAGCTCCTCGCGCCACATGTCGACGATCAGGTGTTCGCCTTTCTCCCAGACCGTCACCCAATCCACGTCGAGCAGGAAGATGTCCAGCCGCCGCCGCTCCACGAGCCGCCGCGGCAGCCGCATCATCAGCCGTCGCGTGCCCCAATTGGTCAGATAGAGATGCAGGTCGAACCACCGCTCCACCAGCCGCCGCGGATCGCCCTTGAAGTCACCCCACTCATAATGGTTGGTGAACCGCGTCGCCGTGATCCGCGCCCTGGTCGACAGCGCCCGGAGTGCGACCCGGTCCGCCTCGGTGAGCGGCCGGTCGATCGCCTGGAACTCGTAGTATTGATACTCGCTCATCGCACCGTCCTCGACCGGTCAAACAATCGGATGATAGATTTCGTTCGTCGCCAGCAGGGAGAGCGCCTCGTCTAAGGTGACGCCCCGATCGACCGGCCACCATTGTTCGGTATGGCGAAAATAGGACAGATCGAAGCGGTCGCGGCCGACATATTCGATCCGCGCGAAGGGTACGATGAACTCGCTCTCGAGATACCTGTCGGGTCGGTCATTGCGGAACTTTTGCAGAAACCTGTATTTGGTGCCGTGCCACTTGCCGAGGATGTCGACGCAGTAGTTGAACTCGGTCGGCCGGATCTCGGCCAGGAAGTGCGGCTTCAGAACGTCGTCGATGAAACGCTCGCAGGCTGCCGTGATCGCGCGCTTCTCCGCATCCGAAGGCTTGTTGCCGGCCCGACCACTCACACGACCCCATTGCCCGCGTGCCATGACGTCTCCTTTCGCGAATCTCGCTGCTGCCCTTCTATGGTCATATAGAGTGTTTTCGGAGACAACCGGGTGGATCTGCCCAGGCGAATGGGGGTCGGTCGTTCCTGAAAACGCTTGAGATCAACCTATGTTCGGACGCACTCATCCGAACGCAGATAAGTTGATCGACTTCAAAGAGTTAGAGCATCTTGTCTGCGTCCGAACGGACACGGACAAGATGCTCTAACCCGAAGACCGATGCCGGGCGCGATCGGCCGATGTCGCCCGCAGCGCCGACAGGCTCTCGCCGCCGGTGCTGACCCGGGTCATGTTGGCGAATACCTGATCGTACAGCGCGTCGCGGGCGCCGTTGCTGGCGGCCCGCCGGGCCAGCAGCCGCACCGGATCCACCCGATAGAGGTCCGTCCGGCCCGGCGTCTCGGTGCCCGGCGGGTCGACCGCCCGGGCCGCCAGCCGTTCGCCGCACATGAACGCCGCCGAGGGTTCCTGGGCGCCGCCGTGATTGACGAACACGACCGTCGTCCCGGTCAGCTCGGAGAGTTGCCGGCACGCCCGGCTGACCGAGCGCGAGCCGGTATCGTCGAAGAAGGACGGAACCAGGATCGCGTCGGGTTTCACGGTCGGCTGGCCGCTGCCCAGGCATTCGAACTGCTTGAGCGTGATGCCGATATCCATCGCGTCCGAGCAGATCAGCACCGCAAACCGGAACCCGCGATACTCGTACAGCGGCAGGTTGGCGCTGCGGGCGGTGCGCACCCGTTCTCCGATCGCGATGGCCGATGTGAACTTCGTCTGTTCGACGACATGGTTCATGCCGGGAAAGTACAGCACGGCCACATTGTCGAACGTGGTCCAGTCGTGATGCGTGCCGGCGGCCAGGATCCAGCCGTTGCGGTCGGCGCTGTCCTGCAGCCGTGTCTCGAACGCCAGTTGCAGGCGCCGCAGCTCCGGCCGGCGCTGGTAGAGGTCCCGGCCCTTTTCCGGCGAGCCGGGCCAGAAGCTGGGATAGGCGAGTTCCGGCATCACGACGATGTGCGGGCGCCGGTCGAGGTGCTCCAGCGCCGAAAGCGCGCCATCGACCATGTCGATCCAATGCGCCAGGTCCGGATAGGTCGCCCGGGCGGCGGCGATCGTCGCTTCGATGCCCGCCGGGGCCGAGCGGATCTCCGCCACCGCTTGCAGCGGTGCCGGGCGAGGCGGGACCCGGGCGGCCGTCAGCGGGATCGGCGCGCCGCTGCCGTACCGGACCGCGATGTCGAAATGCTCGTTGGCGTAGTGGCGCAGGCGCAAGGCCTGCTCGGGCCGGTCGGTCGGTGGGAACCAGCGGCCACGGACTTCGACCGTGACCGGAAGGGCGATCGTCGCGATCCCCAGCGGCTGGTCCAGCGGCAGGAACGGCGGTGCCTGGTGATCGGCCGGATCCGATCCGGCGCCCCCCGCCCCGTCGGTTCCGGGATCGACCTTGATCAGCGTCGTCGTCCACAGCGTCTTGGACCGCCGCGCGATGTCGATCAGCAGCCGGCCCGGGTCGGCCAGGCCTCCGAACTCAGCCGCCATCGGGCATCATCTCCCACAACCGCCGCATGCTCATCCCGGCCTCCCATCGGCTGGCGGTGCGGGTGCGGGCGTCAGATCCCGGACCGGACCGGCCGGCCGGCGGGGGGTGTAGACGCCCGTCTCCGCATCCCGCTGCGCGGCCAGCCGGATGAGGATTTCTCCCCCGATCGCGTGGGCGTTGCGCGGGTCGCGATCGGCTGCGCCGGCGATGGAAGGCACCGGGGCCTCCAGATCGATCCGTTCGTCGGTCAGTCCGACGACCGTCGTCGACTGCCGGTCGGTGCGGACGAAGGCCAGCGCATCGAGATATTTGTGCGCCCCCCGCCGGTGACGCAGCGCCCGGGGAACGCCCGCCGCCGCGCTGGGATAGCGGGAGAAGCGGAAATGGAACAGCGGCGGCAGCGTGTCGGCACCCGGCGCGGCCAGGCCGTCCAGCAGAGCCGGACCGGCGATGGCGTCGATCCGCTCGACCAGCAGATCGGCCGCCCGCCCGGTCGCCCCGGGCAGCGGAGCCCAGGTGTCGACGGCGGGTGCCGGATCCGCCACATACCGGTCCAGAGCCGGCAGGGGGCAGCCGATGATGCCGATCTTGAAGCGATGAACCGTCTTGAGGGCACCGACCGACCGGCCCAGGGCCGCCCGGAGCACATCCTGGACATGCGTTACGAAGCGATCGCCCCATAGTGCCGCACTGGCATCGACCGCGCGGTGAAAGGCCTCAACCGCCGCCGGCTCGGCCAGCGGTTCCAGCAGGTTGATCCGCCACCACAGGCGGCAGTCCCAGCGCCCGGGGCACAAGGTCAGGCTGAGCCGGGTTTCGGCCGGCCGTTCCACCGGCCCCCGGTCGGTCGGAACGGTCAGGAGAAACGGCTGCGGGGCGAGGTCGACCCCGAAGGTCGGGATCAGCGTCTGGCGTCTCAACCGGAACGGCGCCGACCCCGCCAGCCGGTCGTCCGGGGCGATTCGACCCTTCAGACCCGGCGGCGCCTCTTCGACGGCTTGCGCGACCATCGTGCTCGCCGCGTCGGACCGATCGAGGACCCGGCGGCCGGCGGTGACGACATCCTGCGGGCTCAGATCCCCGGCCTCGGGGCGCACGGCAAGCCCCAGCCGCACGACCGGGAAATGGGGAGACCCGATGGCGTCACTCATGATCGGGACGGGGCGGGGGGCATCGGCTGCGATCGACCGGATCGCGATACGAGGTGTCAGGCAGCATCATCGACCGTGGGGTGAAGCTGGCGCAGTCATCCACGTCGCTGCATACACTGTCAATCGCGCGCTCGCCGATGAGGGGCGCCCCCCGGCCGGATACGGGCGTCAGGGGCCCAGACGATCCTCCAGCAAGGCCGTAACCGCCTCGCTCCCCATCTCGAGATGGCCCTGTTCGGGCCGAATGACCGCGCCGGCGGCAAGCAGCGTCTCCACACAGGCGACGTAGTCCCCGTCCGCGCGACCGGGGCAGTTCATCGACCCGTGGATGGCCGTCCCCAGGGCGCCGCCGCCGAACATGTTGGCGGTCTCCAGGTCCACGCCGAGTGAACAGTAGAAGCCGACGGTCTCGGCCAGGCCCCACCAGGCCGCGGCATGGATCGGCGGCATGTCCGATTCCCCTTTGCGGTTGGGATCGAACCCCAGCGCCGCCATCAGCTTGAGGACGGGCAGGCTGTCCCGCGCCGTGGCGAGGTCGGTGGCGCGGCTCAGATCCCGCCTGGTCAGGTCGTCCCACAGCCTCGGGCGGGTCGCCAGCAGCCGACGGGCCTCCGCATCGTCGAGCCGGGCGATCGCGGCCAGGAACGCCTCCGCGGGGGTCGGAGGGGTGGCGGCACCGCGTTCGGCCAGCAGGTCGGTCATCGCCCGATTGCCCGTCGCCAGCGCCAACGCATAGGGCGAACGCCCCTCGAACCGGGCGCCGAGATCGACGCCGGCATCGATCAGCAAGCGGCCGACCGCTGCCGACCGGCCGCGCAGGATCGCGTGATGCAGGGCATTGCGATCATCGGCCGGCGCGCTGCCGGGATGGCGATAGAGCGGATCGTCGGGGTTCGCCCCATGGGCCAGGAACAGGGCGACCGCCTCCGGCCATTCCCGATCCAGCATCCGATAGAAGGCGTTGGTGGTGCCGATCTCGGCCCCATGGGCGAACAGCAGCCGCACGCCGTCCAGGCTTGCCAGCTCCGTGGCGTGGTACAGCGATTCATTGTCGTTCGGATCCGCACCCCGTGTCAGCAGGGCTTCGGCCAAGGCCAGGTTGCCGGCATGGCCGAGCGCGCCGTAAAGCGGGGAGAGCATGTGATCCGATCCAGGTTCCGCCGGATAGCCTTGGTTGACGTCGGCCCCGGCGGCCACCAGCGCGTCCAGCAGGACGATCATCGCCGCCGGCGCATCGGGGTGCCGGTCGGCGATGCGACTGAAGCAGAGATGGTGGATCGGCCAGCGGTGCCCGATCGGGGTCGTCGCCAGATGGGGGGTGCGGTCGAGGGCCGCCAAGGCCGCGCCGGTGCGGGCCAGGGCAAGCTGCAGGCCGAAATGGGCGTCGGCCAGGGTCGGGTCGAGCGCCAGCAACCGGTCCATCAGGGGGACGTTGCCGCCGGCGACCGCACGTTCGAGCTGGCCGATCCGTTCGGCCCGGGTCATCGCGGCGGTGTCGACGGCCAGCTTGTGGCGAGGCCAGCTCTCCGCCCCGGCTTCCCGCGCGATGACGTGCAGGCAGTCCGCATGGCCGGCGGTTTGCGGGTCGCGGCGGTCGCCGAACACCGATCGGAAGCGGTGGACGGCAGCGCCGTCGCCGGCGCGAAGGGCCTTCTTAAGCGCCTTGGCCGCCTTCTTGGCGGTCGCCAGGGTGCGCGTCCCGGGACGGGTGGGGATTTCGGACACGTCTTTCCTCCATCGGCCCGAATGTCCACCGGCAGGGCCCGAAAAGACGGTCGATGATGATCCGATCGTGGGGGGTGGGCGCGGGGCCCTCTCCGTGGACGGGTGGCGCCCCCCTATGGCGCCGTCCCCTTCGGTACCGCCTGCGGCCGGGGTCCGGCAAGGGGCTTTGGTCGAAGACGCGGGTGGGGCGAGATGGCATGAGGGTGAGTGACCCTCATATCCGAATCCCGCTCTCCAAGGTGAGAGCGGGAGGGGCTTGGCCCGTATCGATCCGGCGGCGGCCCGGCCCGGCCGGCCGGATCGGCAAGCCACCGCCGGCCGGCGCGACCCCGGCCCGCCGACGGAGACGGCGCTGCATCACTTGCGTGGACGCGGGCCGGCGGGCGGGGCCGCTCAAGGCTCGTAGCGGGCGATGAAGCGCGCGAGGTCGGGGCCGAAGGAGCGACTGTCGACGGCCAGGTTGATCGGCGGCCGGCGGTCGTAATAGGCCGACACGATGCCGATCACCTGCGCTCCGCCGTCCTCGTCCAGGACGAATATCGGTGAGCCGCTGTCGCCTTTGACGATGTCGCAGCGGTGGTAGATCACGCCGGAATCGGTGAAGTCGGTGATCTCGCAATCCTCATGCGCGGTCAGATGGTGGTCCTGGTCGCCGCTGTAGCCGGCCTGGCTGACCACGCGCCAGTCTTGCGCCCGGGCGCGGATCAGGTCCGACGGGGTCAGGTCGAGGACGCCGAAGCTGCCGGCCTTCCGGCCCAACGGCCTGTCAAGCAGGAGGAAGCCGTAATCCAGGCCCTCCTCCTCGGCGGTCTGGAGAGGGATGATCGGCTGGTAGCGACGCGGCACCCAATAGGTGACGATCCCGGCCCGGCCGACGGCCGCACCGTTCTGATAGCCGGCCCGGAAGGCGATCGGCCGGTCCGGGATCGAGGTGTCGGGCGTGGGGTTCCGATAAAAGCAATGGGCGGAGGTCAGCACGACCCGGTCGCTGACCAGGACCCCGGAACAATGGCCGCCATCGAACTCGACACGGCCGATCGCACTCCACGGTGTCGCCCGCGCATCGACCGCGACGCGGTCGTCGTGGCCGAACAGCAGGTGCGGCGGGATGTCCTGGGCCTGGCCGCTGCCGATGGTCGGTCCCATCAGGCCGAGCCAGAGGCAGAACAGGGACCCGCCCAACCACAGCCGGCGGTGCCGTGGAGGGCGGAGGATCGTAAGGAGGCGCTGTCGCATCGCCTTGCAAGGCTAGGGCGGGTACCCGCCTCCGTCCAGACGGCGATGGGGCCGCCGGGCCGCCCGCCGACGGCGATCAGTAGGGGCGATCGTTGACCAGGCGGAGCCACCCCCTGATCACCACCACCAGGGTCACGATCCAGGCGATCGCCCACAGGATCCAGGCGACCGGCATGAAGACCACCAGGAACGCGGCCACTAAGGCGATGATGTTCAGCACCAGCACCGTCCAGAACGTGCTGATCAACCCGTCATAGTGGGTCTCGTAGACGGTGCCGCGGCTGGTCGCGCGCTGGATGTAGGCGATCACGACGCCGATGAAGATCGGAAACGCCGTGAACAGCGTGACCGCGTACAGCCCGTAGATGACGTGCAGGGATAGCCGGGCTTCGCGCGGCGACCGCGCGGTCCCGTAGTCGCGATAGACCGACTGGTCGGGATAGTCTCTGACCATGGGATGGGTGTCCTCTTCGATGTCGGGGGACCGTGGGCCGGCCGGTGGCCGCGCCGATCCCCGGGGAAACGGTTACGCTGCCGGTCGCCGCAGGGCCGACCGGCACCGGCTAGGCATCGGGCTGCGGCCTGCCGGTCTCCATGGCGGTGAACTCGCGCCGCAGGCGGTATTCCTCCGACGTGACGGTACGCTCCATGGCGATGAGCCGGCGGTCGAGCTCCCGGAACTTGTGGCGGATGGTGCCGAACGTCTCGGCCGGCTTGAAGCTGACCGATCGCCAGAACCTCTCCTCCCGCTCGTCGCGGTACAGCGGCCCGGGGCGGGGCTTCAGGGCGATCGCCATGATCCCGTAGACCAGCAGCACCTGCGGCAGGAAGAACATCGCCAGCACGATCACGAGCGCGCGGATCTTCCACACCGCGATCCCGGTATAGTCGGCGAAGCCGGCGGCAACGCCGAACAGCACCCGGTTGTCCCGATTGCGGTACAGGCGATGCGGGTTCGGCGAGCCGTTGAACGGATCGTCCCGCTCCGGCCGCGCTCCGGGAGGTCCCATCCCGGCGGGACCACAGGGGCCGCAGCGCCGGCTGGTGCCGCGCCAACCGGCGCCCGGTGGCGGCGGCGGGCTCTGCCCCGCTTCCGGGGCGGCGCGCCTCCCCTCGTCGGCCGGTGACCGGGGGCCACGGTGCCAACGGGGGCCGTTGTGGCGTGAGCAGGTCATGGGGTGCGTCCTCGCCATCCCGGCGCTTCGGCGTCCAGGATGGTCTCAAGTGTGCGGATGCGATCCTCCATCCGGTTGGCGCTGTCCCAGAGCTCTGCGAGCATCTTTTCGTCCTCGCGGCTCAACGCCCGGGAGGCGCGCCACCGGGTCACGTAGTGCAGGATCAGCCAAAGCGGTGCCACGATCACCAAGAACAGGACCAGTGGCACGAAGAAAAGCGGCGGCTCCATCGTGGCGGTGTCCTTTGCCTCAGGAAACAGGGGCTGGAGCATATCGTGCCGGAAACGGCGCGAGATGCTTTCACGTCATAGGGTCGATCACCCTTATCGTGCTTCGAGTGGGTCGTTCAAAGCACCGGATGGATCGATGTGAGCGGTGGCCGGGCGGCCCGGTTGTACCAGGACTTGCCGGCCCGCGCACCCGCCCCACCGCCCGGCTCTTGCCGATGCCGGGCGGCATGAAAGGGGTGGAGGCGGTACGGTCAGTCGCGCTTGCCCAGCCGAGCCTTCAGGTCGGCCAGTTCCCGTTCGATCTTGTCCTCGGCTTCGAGGGTCGCGAACTCGTCTTCCAGGGAGCGGGACCGTCCCAGATCGTAGGACTCGGCCTCGCCCTCCAACGTGTCGAGCTTGCGCTCGATCTCCTCATAGCGGGACAGGGCCTCGTTGATCCGGTTGTCGTGTAGCTGGGCGCGCACCCGGACCCGGTCGCCGACGGTCTTCCGGCGGACGTCCATGGCCTTCTGCTTGGCCTTGGCTTCGTTCAGCTTCTCCTGCAGTTGGCTCATGTCGGAATCGGTCTTGGTGAGGGCCTGTTCGAGGTTGACGAGCTCCTGCTTGAGCATCTCGGCGGTCTCGGAGGCCTTGTTGCGCGCCATCAGCGCCCCTTTGGCCAGATCCTCGCGACCACGTTCGATGGCGAGCTCGGCCTTGGCGGCCCATTCGGCCTGCGCCTTGTCGAGCTGTTCGAGCTTGCGGACGATCTCCTTTTTCTCGGCGATGTGCCGGGCGGCCGCGGTCCGGACCTCGACCAGCGTGTCCTCCATCTCCTGGATGATCAGCCGGACGATCTTTTCCGGGTCCTCGGCCCGGTCGAGCATCGCGTTGATGTTCGAGTTGATGATGTCGGAAAGGCGGGAGAAGATACCCATGATGGCGGTTCCTCGTCGGGGGGGGAATAGGGGGCCGCTTGCGTCGGCGGCGACCGTACCGGGTCGGGCGGGCAGCTCGATCAACCTTGCGTTCAGATGGCCTCATCCGAATGCGGTAAGTTGATCTCCTTCAGAGAGTTAGAGCATCTTATCGGCGTCTATTCTGACGCAGGATGCTCTCTAGCCCAGGATCAGGCCGAGCAGCACGCCGGCGGCGAACATCCACCAGGCCACCGGCGGCAGGCGGCGCAGGCGCCGGGCGGTCCGCTCGAAGCCGTGGCGGGCGGTGCGCTCCCAAGGGGCGTCGCGGCGGTCACCGCGGTGCCATTCGTCGCTGGGCGAGTCGGTGTAGCGGTAGGTCATCGGGTCGATGGCATCCTTGGTTGATGGCGGAAAGGCCGGCCGGCCCCTCTGCCCGCAAGGTTTTGCAGCCATCGTGCCAACTCGGTAGGTCCGGATAAGGCATTGACTTAATTGATTATTCTGAGTGGGGAGAGGCGAAGGCCTTGTCCGATATGGTGAATCTCGCCATATGTGGTCCAGCTCGCTAGTATCATGCGCCTGTCACGACACCCATGGCCGCCCCAAACCTTCCGCCGCTGATCGGCGGCTCGCCGGCCTTCGCGCAGGCGCTCGACCAGGTCTCCCGGATCGCGCCGCTCGACCGGCCGGTCCTGGTGATCGGCGAGCGCGGCACGGGCAAGGAGTTGATCGCCGCCCGGCTGCATTTCCTGTCGCGCCGCTGGGACCGCGCGTTCGTCCAGGTGAACTGCGCGGCGCTGTCGGAGGATCTGCTGGACAGCGAGTTGTTCGGGCATGAGGTGGGCGCGTTCACCGGCGCCACCCGCCGCCATATCGGCCGGTTCGAACGGGCCGATGGCGGCACCCTGTTCCTGGACGAGATCGCCACCGCCAGCCAGCGGGTGCAGGAGAAGATCCTGCGGGTGATCGAGTACGGCACCTATGAGCGCCTGGGGGCGAGCGAGACCCGGGAGGTCGACGTCCGGCTGATCGCCGCCACCAACATCGATCTGCCCGGTGCGGTGGAGGCGGGAACGTTCCGGGCCGACCTGCTCGACCGGCTGGCCTTCGACGTGGTCACGCTGCCGCCCCTGCGCGCCCGGCTCGACGACATCGAACCGCTGGCGGAAGCCTTCGGGACGCGCATGGCCCGGGATCTCGGCGCGGACGCCTTTCCCGGCTTCACCCGCGCCGCCCTCGGCCGGCTGGAGGCGCATGCCTGGCCCGGCAATGTGCGGGAGTTGAAGAACGTGGTCGAGCGCGCGGTCTATCGGGCCGACGGGCTCGACCGGCCGATCGGCCGCATCGTGCTGGACCCGTTCGATTCGCCCCATCGGCCCGGCCTCGGCCTCCGCCCGGCGCCCCCGCCCGATCCGGTGCCGCCCGATCTGGTGCCGTCCGCTCCCGGTGACCGGGCACCGTTCCGGCCCGTCGACCCCGCACCGGCCGTCGGTGCGCCCGCGGGCGGCGATCCGCCCGCCGACTTCAAGGCCGCGGTCGCGCGATACGAGACCGGTCTGCTGCGCCGTGCGCTCGCCGCGCACCGCGGCAACCAGACCAGGGCCGCGCAGGCGCTGGCCCTGACCTACCATCAGTTCCGCGGGCTGCTGCGCAAGCACAAGCTGCTCGAAGGGCAGCAGTGAGCGTCCGCCGCCTTCCCAATCATCGGCCCGACGCCCTATAAGCGGCGCCGGTCGTTCCCCTCCCGTCCTGCTCCATCGACGCGCGCCTCCCGAACACGGGGCGCCAGGAAGCTTGCCGCCATGCCCAAGCGTACCGACATCGCCTCGATCGCCATCATCGGCGCGGGACCGATCATCATCGGCCAGGCGTGCGAGTTCGACTACTCCGGGACCCAGGCGGTCCAGGCGCTGAAGGCGGAGGGCTACCGGGTCATCCTGGTGAACTCCAACCCCGCGACCATCATGACCGACCCGGAGATCGCCGATGCGACCTATGTCGAGCCGATCACGCCCGAGGTCGTCGCCCGGATCCTGGAAAAGGAACGGCCCGACGCGCTGCTGCCGACCATGGGCGGGCAGACGGCGCTGAACACCGCGCTGGCGCTGGATCGCGACGGCACCCTGGACCGCCTGGGCGTGGCGTTGATCGGCGCCCGGCGGGAGGTGATCGAGAAGGCCGAGGACCGGCAGAAGTTCCGCCAGGCGATGGACAGGATCGGCCTCGAAAGCCCGCGGTCCCGCCTGGTGCACGGCTTCGCCGAGGCGGTCGCGGCACTCGATCAGGTCGGCTTGCCGGCGATCATCCGGCCGTCCTTCACCCTGGGCGGCACCGGCGGCGGCATCGCCTACAACCGCGCCCAGTTCGAGGAGATCGTCCGCGGCGGCCTGCGCGCGTCGCCGACCAGCGAAGTGCTGATCGAGGAATCGGTGCTGGGCTGGAAGGAGTTCGAGATGGAGGTCGTCCGCGATCATGCGGACAACTGCATCATCATCTGCTCGATCGAGAACATCGACCCGATGGGCATCCACACCGGCGACAGCATCACCGTCGCCCCGGCGCTGACCCTGACGGACAAGGAATACCAGATCATGCGCGACGCCTCGATCGCCGTGCTGCGGGAGATCGGGGTCGATACCGGCGGGTCGAACGTCCAGTTCGCGGTCAATCCCGACGACGGGCGGATGGTCGTCATCGAGATGAACCCGCGCGTCAGCCGGTCCTCGGCGCTGGCCTCGAAGGCCACCGGCTTTCCCATCGCCAAGGTCGCAGCAAGGCTTGCGGTCGGCTACACGCTCGACGAGCTCGACAACGACATCACCCGGGTGACCCCGGCCAGCTTCGAGCCGACGATCGACTACGTCGTCACCAAGATGCCGCGCTTCACCTTCGAGAAGTTCGCCGGCGCCGATCCGCTGCTGACGACCTCGATGAAGTCGGTCGGGGAGGCGATGGCGATCGGCCGCAGCTTCCAGGAAAGCCTGCACAAGGCGCTGCGGTCGATGGAAATCGGGCTGACCGGTCTCGATGAGGTGGAGATCCCCGGCCTGGCCGAAGAGGCCGACCCCAATCTGATCCGCGCCGCACTGTCCCGGCCGACCGATGACCGGTTGCTGGTCATCGCCCAGGCGATGCGGCATGGGTTGACGGATGACGATATCTTCGCCGCGTGCAAGGTCGACCCCTGGTTCCTGGCGCAGATCCGCGGCATCGTCGAGGCCGAAGCGCACATCCGCCGCCACGGTCTGCCCACCGACCGGGCCGGCTGGCTGCGGCTCAAATCCATGGGGTTCGGCGACGCCCGCCTGGCCACCCTGTCCGGGGTCGAGGAGGCGATCGTCAGCGCCCGGCGCCGGGCCGCCCGGGTGCTGCCGGTCTACAAGCGCATCGACACCTGTGCCGCCGAGTTCGCCTCGGCCACGCCCTATATGTATTCGGCCTATGAGGGCGACGGCCTCAACCCGCCCGAGGACGAAAGCGAGCCCACCGGTCGGGACAAGGTGGTCATCCTCGGCGGTGGGCCGAACCGGATCGGCCAGGGGATCGAGTTCGACTATTGCTGCGTGCATGCCGTCTACGCCCTGCGGGAGGCCGGCTACGAGACCATCATGGTCAACTGCAACCCGGAGACGGTGTCGACCGACTACGACACCTCCGACCGGCTCTATTTCGAGCCCCTGACCGCCGAGGACGTGATCGAGCTGATCCGGCGGGAGCAGACCAACGGCACCGTCAAGGGCGTGATCGTCCAGTTCGGCGGCCAGACCCCGCTCAAGCTGGCTCACGACCTGGAGCGCGCCGGCATCCCCATCCTGGGCACGCCGCAGGACGCCATCGACCTGGCCGAGGATCGGGAGCGGTTCTCGGCCCTGCTCGACGAACTCGGCCTCACCCAGCCGGACAGCGGCATCGCCCGCACGGCCGAGGAAGCCGAAGCGATCGCCCAGCGGATCGGCTACCCGGTGCTGCTGCGGCCGTCCTATGTCCTGGGCGGCCGGGCGATGGAGATCGTCCACGATACCGCCGGGCTGAGGCGCTACATCACCACGGCGGTGAAGGTATCGGGCCGCAATCCGGTCCTGGTCGACCGCTACCTGGCCGATGCGGTCGAGGTCGACGTCGATGCCGTCGCCGACGGCCGGCAGGTCTATGTCGCCGGCATCATGGAGCATATCGAGGAGGCGGGCGTGCATTCGGGCGACAGTGCCTGCGCGCTGCCGCCGCACGGCCTGGCGGCAGCGACCCTCGACGAGATCCAGCGCCAGGCCCGGCTTCTGGCCGAGCGGCTCGGTGTGATCGGGTTGATGAACGTGCAGTTCGCGGTCAAGGACGGCGAGGTGTTCATCCTGGAGGTCAATCCCCGGGCCAGCCGGACCGTCCCGTTCGTCGCCAAGGTGACCGGGACGCCGATCGCCAAGATCGCCGCCCGGGTGATGGCCGGCGAGCGGCTGG
This sequence comes from Alphaproteobacteria bacterium, assembly GCA_028281265.1. Lineage (GTDB taxonomy): Bacteria > Pseudomonadota > Alphaproteobacteria > DSM-16000 > Inquilinaceae > JANQKE01. The sequence continues at coordinate 26,871 of JANQKE010000121.1, forward strand.
CGGACTTCGCCCTCAAGGGACCGTTCCCGCCCTACACGGCCGTCAAGGAGGCGGTGTTCCCGTTCACCCGTTTCCCCGGGGTCGACATCATCCTCGGCCCGGAGATGAAGTCGACCGGGGAGGTGATCGGCCTCGACCGGGATTTCGGCCTGGCATTCGCCAAGGCCCAGCTCGGCGTGGGGGCGGTCCTGCCGCTGACGGGCACGGTCTTCCTGTCGGTGCGCGATGCGGACAAACCGGCCCTGACGCCGATCGCGCGCCGGCTGCGCGACCTCGGGTTCAGCCTGGTCGCCACCCGCGGGACCGCCCGCTTCCTGGCCGAGCACGGCTTGCCGGTCGAGCGCGTCAACAAGGTCCTGGAAGGCCAGCCCCACATCGTCGACGCGATGATCGACGGGCATGTCGACTTGGTGTTCAACACCACCGAAGGGGCCCAGGCGGTGCGCGATTCCGCCTCCTTGCGCCGAACCGCCCTGATGCAGGGGCTGCCCTATTGCACCACCATGGCGGGGGCGAAGGCCACCGTCGAAGGGATCGCTGCCTTGAAGGCGGGGCAACTTGAAGTCACGCCGTTGCAGGACCACCTGTCGGCGCTGGCAGCCGGCGGGTAGGGCTCGCCGGGTGACCGTGGTCGGCCCGGCAGTCCGCCCGACGGCGGACGGTCCGGTCCGGCGGCCCGGTCGCTTGACCAAATCCCCGGACTTGTCCACCGTAAACGCCTAGATGCCGCCGACGCGAAGACAGTCGGCGGTGACCGCCGATCGATGCGGACCCGGTGATGCGCCCTCTCCCCCCCATGGCGCGTTGCCTCCCCGCGTGTCCGGTCGAGGCTGCTCCTGTCGAGAGACCACGACAATCCTACGGGATCAGCGGTTCCAGACCCCGTATGTCAGGGATATTGGACCAAGGAAGGGTAGAGGTATGGATAAGGTGCCGATGACGGCAGCCGGGTTCGAACGCCTGCAGGAGGAACTCAAACACCTCAAAACCGTTGCGCGGCCGGAGGTCATCAAGGCGATCGCCGAGGCTCGGGAACATGGGGATCTGTCGGAGAACGCCGAATACCATGCCGCCCGGGAACGCCAGAGCTTCATCGAAGGACGGGTGATGGAGCTGGAAGACAAGATCTCCCGCGCCGAAGTGATCGATGTCGCCCGACTGAACGGCGATACCATCAAGTTCGGCGCCACCGTCACCCTGGCCGACGAGGATACCGACGAAGAGGTGACCTACCAGATCGTCGGTGCCGACGAGTCCGACATCAAGGCCGGCCGGATCTCCATTACCGCGCCGCTGGCCCGCGGTCTGATCGGCAAAGCGGTCGGCGACAGTGTCGAGGTGACCACCCCGGCGGGCTCCAAGTCCTACGAGGTGGTCACGGTTCAGTTCGTCTGACCATCCGCGTCGGCAGGTCCGCAGCGCGGGATCCCGGGGCCCCGGTCGCCGATGCGGCCGGGGCCTCGTCCGTCGGGGGGCTGCCGGACGGCGGTCACCGCCAGGCGCTCGAGCGCCCCGGGAGGCCGCTCAATATAGGTTGAAAAACCTACATCATAGGATATAATGGTCAATCGCACGTAGTGTTGGAGACGGCGATGACCGATCTTATGCCGAACGCGTCCTGGGACCCGGTGACGCAGTTGGAGATCACCGACCGTGTCCTGGCGGGACCGGGGGGGCGGGCCAATCTTCAGGCGCAGCAGCTCCTCAACCGGACGGCGCATCTCGACGTCCGCCTCGGCCAGTTGGGGACCCTGTCGGCCCAGCACGCCGATGCCGTCACCCTTGCCGGCGGTACCATCGACGGCGTGACCATCGGCGGCGCCGTGCCTGCGGCCGGACGTTTCACCGACCTGTCCGCCGGCGGCTTTCCGGTCTGGCACCAGGGTAACGACACCCCATGGGCCCGGCGGGAGGAGATGCGGCTGCCCGAACGCTTCCCCCCGACCCTGGCGATCGTGGCCGAGCCGGGGCAGGCTTTGACCGGGGTCGAGGTCACGGCGGTCGGCAGCCGCTGGTCGGTCGGCCCGGACGGGCGGCTGCACGCCACCCCGCCCGGTGCGCTGCGGGACGACTACGACCCGCTGACCGGCGCCTATCGCGGCAAGCTGATCGAGGCCGAGAGCCGGACCAACCATCTTACCCACAGTACCCGGTTCGAAGGCTGGACCGCGGTCGCCGCCGGGGCAACCGACTTCGCCGCCGCCGGGCCGGACGGGGCGCGGTCGGCCGCCGCGATCGTCGAGACCACCGCGAGCGGGGTGCACTATGTCGAGCAGGTGCCCGGCCTGCCCGACGACAGCCTGTGC
>JANQKE010000198.1 GCA_028281265.1 Alphaproteobacteria bacterium
CCTGCGTTCAGATGGACTCATCTGAACGCAGATAAGTTGATCTATTTCAAAGATTTAGAGCATCTTATCTGCGTCCGTTAGGACGCAGGATGCTCTAGCGCGTGGCGCACGACCTTGCGCATCAGCGTCGGCAACGCCTCGTCCCCCAGCCGGTCGACGGCGATCCAGCGGCCGTCAGCCACCGGGGTGGGGGCGGAGGCCCGGCCGACCGCAACGGTCAACTCGAGATGGAAATGGGTGAAGGTATGCCGCACCAGACCGGTCAAGGCCCGGAACCGGGCCGCAACCGGCGCCTGGCTGCAGACCCGATCCACCGCCGGCATGGCTTGCGGGCGCCAATCGCTGCTCGGGATCTCCATCATCCCGCCCAACAGGCCCTTGTCGGGCCGCTGCCGGATCAGCACCCTGCCGGCCGGATCGGTGATCCAGAACGCCACGGCCCGCCGGGTCGGCTTCTCCGCCTTCGGGGCCTTGGCCGGCAGATCCTCGGCGATGCCCCGCGCGCGGCCGACGCACCCGTCGGACAAGGGGCAGAGGATGCATCGGGGCCGCCGTGGCGTGCAGATGGTGGCGCCGATGTCCATCATCGCCTGGGCGAAGTCGCCCGGCCGCCGTGACGGGGTGAAGCTACCCACCAGCCGTTTGAGCGTCGGCTTTGCGCCCGGCAGCGGATCGGTCACCGCGAACAGGCGGGCGGTCACCCGCTCGATGTTGCCGTCCATCACCCCGACGGGTTCGCCGAAGGCGATCGCGGCGATGGCGGCGGCGGTGTAGTCGCCGATCCCGGGCAGGGTACGCAGGATCTCGGCCGTCTCCGGAAACCGTCCCCCGTGCCGGTCGACCACCATGACCGCGCAGGCGTGCAGATTGCGCGCTCGCGCGTAGTAGCCCAGGCCGGCCCATTCCCGCAGCACATCGTCGCGGTCGGCGGCCGCCAGATCGGCCACCGTCGGCCATCGGTCGAGAAACCGGCCGAAATACCCCGCCACCGTCGCCACCGTGGTCTGCTGCAGCATGACCTCCGACAGCCAGACATGGTATGGATCGGCCCGGCGTCCCGGTGGCGACCGCCAGGGAAGGTCGCGCCGGTGCCGGTCGTACCAGGCCAGCACGGCCGGCGCGACCGTCCCGCAAGGGTCTGACGTCACGGCAATGGTCTTGTCGGCTGGGTCGGGGGACGGACGCATGGGGGCGTCATGGCCGGGGCAGGGCGTGGATGTCCAGGTCCTGCGGCTTCCACGCCCGCACATGGATAGAGAACCGACCGTCCCATGAGAGCCCCGAGGATCAGGGCGGCCCGCCGCCTGGACCAGCTGATCGGTCAGGTCGCCCGCAGGGCCGTCGGCAAGAAAGCCGCCGCCCTGGGCGGTCTGGCGGCCCACTGGCCGGAGATCGCGGGCCGCGATCTGGCCCTGACGGCGGTGCCGGAACGGATCAGCTTTCCCCGCGGCGCGCGGGAGGGCGGGACGGTCACCTTGCGGGTCGATCCGGCCCACGCCCTTGCGGTCAGCTACGACACCGCGCGGATCATCGACCGGCTCAACACCCATTTCGGCTATCCGGCGATCGCCAAGATCAAGCTGGTCCAGGGCAGGCCGCGCCCTTCGGCACCACGCGCGTCCCCGGCCCCGACGGTCATGAGCGACTCCGACCGGGCCGAACTGGCCCAGGCTCTCGAATCCGTGACCGATCCGGAGATCAAGGCCCGCTTGGAATCCCTGGGCCGGTCACTTTATGGCCGCAGTGCCAGGGCAAAGCGCGACTGGTAGACGAACCGTCGCCGATCGGCGTAGCGGGCGGGACCGACGCACTTGTCGGCCCGGCAAACGGCGGCGTATGCTCAAGATCTGGTATGGGAAGGTACGAGATGCGGCGTAGAGCACTACTTCTTGGGTCGTTGACGGGTCTGGGGGCGATCGGCCTGGCTCCGGTCGTCGCCTGGGCGCAGGACGGTTGGGACCCTCGGATCACCGATTTCGACAAGGTCCTGGGAAGCCCCGATGCGCCGGTGACGATCGTGGAGTACTCCTCGTACACCTGCCCGCACTGCGCCCGCTTCCACAAGGAGACACTGCCGCGGCTGAAGACCGAGTACATCGACACCGGTGTCGCGCGTCTGGTGTTCCGCGACTTCCCCCTGGATGGCATGGCGCTGCGGGCCGGGATGATGGCGCGGTGTCTGCCCGATCCGCTGTTCTTCTCGATGAACGAAGTGCTCTTTGCCCAGCAGCAGGACTGGGCCCGCGCCGCCGATCCGGTCGGGGCGCTCGGCAATCTCGGCCGGGTCGCCGGCCTGAACCAGGATGCCTTCCAGGCCTGCATGGCCGACGAAGCGCTCGCCGACCGGATCATCCAACTGCGTCTTGAAGGGGCCGAGCACTACGGGGTCAACTCCACGCCGACCTTCGTGATCAATGGCGAGGTCCTAGCCGGCGCCCAGCCGTTCGAGCGTTTCGCGAGCCTGATCGAGGCGGCGCGGTGACACGCGGCAACCCCGGTGACCGGTCCTGCAGCCGCGCCCGCCGGGGTCCGCTCGGCATCGCCCGCCCAACCCGATAACCGCCCTTGCTGTTCACCAAGCTCCGCCTGACCGGGTTCAAGTCCTTCGTCGACGCCACCGAGCTGGTGATCGACCGCGGCATCACGGGCATCGTCGGCCCGAACGGCTGCGGCAAGTCGAACCTGGTCGAAGCGCTGCGCTGGGTCATGGGGGAGACCTCGGCCAAACGGATGCGCGGCGGCGAGATGGACGACGTCATCTTCGGCGGTACCCAGACCCGGCCGGCGCGCAATCTCGCGCATGTGGTGCTGGAGGTCGACAACGGCGCCCGCACGGCGCCATCGGTCTTCAACGACAGCGACCTGCTGGAGATCAGCCGCAAGATTGAACGCGGTGCCGGGTCGGACTACCGCGTCAACGGCAAGTCGGTCCGCGCCCGGGACGTCCAGCTTCTGTTCCAGGACGCCAGCATCGGGGCGAACTCTCCCGCGATGGTCAGCCAGGGTCGGGTCGGCGTCATCATCACCGCCAAACCGGCCGACCGGCGCATGCTGCTGGAGGAAGCCGCCGGGATCATGGGCCTGCACAGCCGTCGGCACGAGGCGGAACTCCGGCTCAAGGCGGCGGAGACCAACCTGACCCGCCTGGACGACGTCATCCAGGCGATGGAGACGCAAGGCGCGGGCCTGAAGAAGCAGGTGCGGCAGGCCCTGAAGTACCGCGACCTGGCCTCCCGGATCCGGCAGACGGAGGCGCTGCTGCTGCACGGGCAATGGCTGTCCGCCCTGCGGCGGCTGGAGCAGGCGCGTGCCGGTCACGCCGATGCCGATGCCGCGGTGGGCGCTTGCATGATGGCGGTGACCAAGGCCACCCGCGACCAGACCGATGCCGCAGCCGGCCTGCCGCCGCTCAGGGGGCGGGAGCGGACCGCCGCTGAGACGCTGCAAGCCCTGATCGTCCGCCGCGACGCCCTCGACCTCGAGGCCCGCCGGATCCGAGAGCAGGCCGACGAGCTCAAGCGCCGGCTCGACCAGGTCGACCGAGACGGCCGGCGGGAGCGGGGCCTCGCCCTGGAGGCCGCGGAGGCGCTGGACCGCTTCGCCGGCGAGCGGGATCGCATCATCGCCGACCAGGCCGGCGAGGGCGAGGCTGAAGCCGATGCCCTGGTCGCGGTCGAGCGGACCCAAGCGGCGGTCGCCGCGCTGGAAGCTGAACTGACCACGTCGACCGAAGCCGCGGCCAACCTCGCCGCCAAGCGCGACGCCGCCGCTCATCGGCTGCGGGAGCTGGACACCCGGCTCACCCGGCAGACTGGCCAGCTTGAAGACCTGACGGCCCAGCGTACGGCCCTGGAGGCGCAGCTCGGCGACGCCCCGGCCCTGGAAGCGGCCGATGCGGCGGCGGTCGCGGCCGAAGCCGCCGCCGATCGGGCCCGAGCCGATCTCGCTGCGGCCGAAAGCGCCCGTCGCGCTGCCGAACACGCCGCGGGTGCCGGCCGGGACGGTCTGCGTGACGCCCAGACGGCCGCGGCGGGGATCGGGGCGGAGGCCGAAGGCCTGCGCAAGCTCTTGGCGTCGGTGCGGGCGCGGACCGGCGCCGCCCCGGTGATCGATGCGGTCGCCGCGGATCCCGGTTTCGAAGCGGCCGCCGGTGCGGCGTTGGGAGAGACAGGGGAAGACCCTCTCGATCCGGCCGCTTCCGCCCATTGGCGCGATCTGCCGCCGTTCGACGCGTCGCCGCCATTGCCCGGCGGTGTCGAGCCGCTGGCCGGCCATGTGCAGGTGCCGCCGGTGCTCGCCCGGCGGTTGGCGCTGACCGGCCTTGTCCGCGACATCGGCGCGGCCTTGGCCGCCCAACCTGAGCTCGCGCCGGGGCAGTTGCTGGTCACCCGCGATGGTGCGGCGGTTCGCTGGGACGGCCATGTGGTGATGCCTGGGGCGCCGAGTGCGGCCGCGGTTCGGCTGCAGCAGCGCAACCGCTTGACCGATCTGGTGGCCGAGCTCGAGGCCCGGCAGGCCGATGTCGCCCAGGCCAAGGCGGCCGTCGAGCGACTGGGCGCCGCGCTGGCGGACGCGCAGTCGACCGAGCGGGCGGCCCGGCAGGTGGTGGACACCGCCGGCCGCACCGCACGGGACAAGCGCGACGCCCAATCCCGCCTGGCCCGGCAAGCCGTGGAACGGCAGAACCGCCTGTCGGGGCTGGTCTCCGCCGTCGACCGGGCCGAGGCGCTCAAGGCCGAGGCCGAAGCCGCCATCGGCGACGCCCGGGCTGTGTTGGCCGCCTTGCCGGCGATCGAACCGCAGCGGGCCGCGGTCGCCGAAGCCCGGGCGACCTTGGCGGAGGCCCGCAGCACCCAGGGCACCCATCAATCCCGCCTCGACCAGCTCCGGCGGGCGGCGGCCGGCCGCCGCCGCCGTCTGGAGGTCATCGGGCAGGAGGAGGAGAGCTGGCGCCGCCGGGCCGACGGTGCTGCGACCCGTCTGCAAGAGATGGACGCCCGCGCCGCCGAATCCCGGGCTCACCTGGCCGAACTGGACCGCCGCCCGGCCGAGATCGCCCGCGAGCGGGAGCAGGTGGCGGGCCGGATCGCCGAGGCGGAACGCGTGCGCACGGCGGCTGCCGATGCCCTCGTCCTCGGTGAAACGGCGCTCAAGGACGCGGAGCGCGTGCTCAAAGCGGCGGAGACGGCGCTGACCGAGAGGCGCGAGACCCGGGTGCGCGCCGAGGCGGAGGTCGAGGCGGCACGGACCGGGATCGCCACCCTGCGGTCCCGGATCGCCGAACGGCTCGAAGTGCAGCCCGACGGTCTCGAGCATCTCGCCGGGACCGACGAGGGCGCGCGCCCGCTGCCGGTCGACCAGGCCGAGGCGAGGCTGGCGAAGCTGGTGCGGGAGCGGGATGCGCTGGGGCCGGTCAACCTGCGGGCCGAGGTCGAGGCCCGGGAGCTCCAAGCCCAGATCGACGGCCTGTTGGCCGAGCGGGCGGAACTGACCGCGGCCATCGACCGGCTGCGCACCGGCATCAACCAGCTCAACAAGGAGGCCCGGGAGCGGCTGGTCGCGTCCTTCGATCATGTCGACCGTCACTTCCAAAGACTGTTCGTTCGGCTGTTCGGCGGTGGCCGGGCGCATCTTGAGCTGACCGATCCCGGCGATCCGCTCAACGCCGGGCTGGAGGTGTTCGCGAGCCCTCCGGGCAAGCGGCTGCAGAATCTCAGCCTCTTGTCGGGTGGGGAACAGGCGCTGACGGCGGTCGCGCTGTTGTTCGCGGTGTTCCTGACCAACCCGGCGCCGATCTGCGTGCTGGACGAGGTCGATGCCCCGCTCGACGACGCCAATGTCGACCGGTTTTGCACGGTGTTGGAGGAGATCGCCGACGCCGGGTCGACCCGGTTCCTGGTGATCACCCATCACCGCATGACCATGGCCCGGGTCGACCGGCTCTTCGGCGTGACGATGCGGGAGCGCGGGGTCTCGCAACTGGTCTCGGTCGACCTCGGCCAGGCCGAAATCATCCGGGCAGCGTGAGCTTCCATCCACCGCAGGTCCGCCATTGCGGGAGGGGTGCCCGGGCGCGTGACCATCATCGGACCGATGCCTGATATGCGCTTACGACACGGTGTCGTCCGACGCGACCGGCCCGGGCGCGCCGATCTGATATCTGGTTATGCAGGCTGGGGAGGGTGCAGCGAAACCCAGCCTGCATAACGCTCTTGGGGGCCCGTCTCTTCCAGGCGGTCCAGACGTGTGGGCGGCACTCATCTCGTGCCGGACCGCGCCGGCAGCGGGAAGGTGGCTCGAGTTGCGGTAAGTCATTGTTACAGAAGAGTTATCTACTACTCAAGACTCCAATTCATCTATTATTTTCCATGTATTATAAGTGACCAGGCGATCCGGAGTCGAAAATCTGTCGAAAACCGAGAATCAAATCTATCGACAGGCTTGGCTCTGAGGTGTTGGATGGCGCTATGAAGACGTCCGATCGCCGCGCTGGTCCTCTTGACCCGGGGGGTATGACCATGTCGCGTCAAGAAGATGATGACCATCTGGCGAACAGATTGGCCCTGCGTAGCGTGGCCGCGTATGTCGCCCATGAGATCAATCACCCGCTTGGCACGATTGCCAATCTGGCGTCTCTGCTGAGCCGCCGAATCAACGCACCGATCATCCGGCCGAGCGAGCTGGCCTCGGAGATCAACTCGATCAAGCTCGAAACCCGGCGGGCCGCCGAGGTCGTCAAGAACCTGCGGGTCCTGGCCGGCGGACTGCACGGGCACCGCGAGCTCGTCGATGTGCCTGCGTTGCTGCGGGAAGCGGTCAGCCGTCTCAGACGCCGCTACGGCAAGGATGCTGTCATAACCCGGATTGAATGCCATCATTTCCCGTTACGGGTGCAGGCGGTGCCGGATCTTTTGCACATTGCTCTGTACAATCTGCTTATCAACGGCGTCGAAGCCGTTAAATCCGTTTCTACCGATAGGCCGCGACTAATCCTGCGGGCACGGGAGACGGCTGATCATTGGGTGGTGATCGATGTGATCGACAATGGTCCGGGTGTCGCCGAGCCGATCAAGCGTCAGGTCTTTGAGCCGTTCGTCTCCGACAAGGCCGGTGGTTCGGGGCTCGGCCTGGCGATCTGCCGCGATGTCATCGAATGGCACCGTGGCGTCTTGTCCTATGTAGACTTGGTGGGACGAGGTGGCGCCTGTTTCCGCATCAAGCTTCCGGAAGACTAGTTTGATGGCCGGTCATGTCTACCTGATCGACGATGACGCCGCTTTTCGCCGGTCTTTGGCGGAGATTGTCAATTCGATCGGTCTGATTCACCATGAATGGGACTCTCCGGAAGAGTTCATGGCGCTGGAACACTTGAAGCGTCCGGGATGTGCCGTCATCGATTATCGCCTTCCGACTCTGTCCGGGCTGGAAGTGCTGAAATCGATCAAGGCCCGGTCATCCCTGCCCGTGGTGCTGATCAGCGCCTATGCCGATGTCAGGCTCACGGTCGCGGCGATGCAGGTGGGGGCCGCCTCCGTGTTCGAAAAGCCGCTGGACGACAATGAGTTTCTCGGATTCATCGAGCGCTTGTGTTTTGAGGACCGCGCACGGACGCTGAAGTTCGACGAATGCCGTGCCGTCCAGGCGAAGATCGCCATATTGTCGGAGCCGGAACGCCAGGTCCTCAACCTGATGTTGCAGGGGCAATCGAACAAGGAGATCGCGAACACGCTCGACAAGAGCGTCAAAGCGGTCGAGCGCAATCGCCAGAACGTGGCGGCCAAGCTGGACTGCCGGTCGGCCCATGAAGTGCTGCTGAAGGTGTCGCGCTGTCCGATGATGCCGTCCTCGCCACTCACCTGTTCGAGATCGTCATGTCCCCTGTCGCGAGGGGCCATGACGGTCACAACCCATTGATTCGAGTCTCGTGACGCGCGGTGCGTCAACCGTCGCGATCGAATCACCAACACGGTTCTCGGGATCGCCCGCGCTCTCCCGATCCGTCCCTCACCACCCGACAAAGGGCGGTGACCTGTTCCCGGTCCGCCCGGCCCGCGCCAATCCGTATCATATTGCCGATAATCGCTGGACTTTATTCATCAAATAAGCATAACATGCTCTCAATATCGCGCGCAAGGCGGGTTATCCCGCATCCTTTGCGGGATAACCCTCACCCGGTGTCCGATTTATATCGCCGAATGCGGAATCTCCCCGAGTGAAGCCGTTCGTGCCGTCTGCCAGTATGAGCATGCTCAATCAAACATGAACGAGCACTCGGAAAGCGGACAGACAGGCACTAGGAGAGATCCAAATGGCCATTGAGAAGATGAACGCGTCATCCAGCCTCGCTGAGGTCGTCGACCGGATCCTCGACAAGGGCGTCGTGGTCGATGCTTGGGCTCGCGTTTCGTTGGTTGGTATCGAGTTGGTGGCGATCGAAGCCCGTGTCGTCGTCGCCAGTGTCGACACCTACCTCAAATATGCCGAAGCCGTTGGATTGACGGCCGGTGCACAAGCCGCCTGACGCGCCTCGGCTCGGGGATCGGGTCGATCGAGACCCGATCCCCGCGGCTTAGCCCGTATGCCTCACCCGTCGATGCGATGATCGCATCGGATTGTGTTCCGTCGGCGGCGGTCGGTTCCGGGGGTGGGCACGGTGCTCCGTGCGGAAGCCTAGGGAACCGCCGACCGGTCGAGGGCGGGGGTGCAGGCTTCGGGCCGGTGCGACAGAGGGGCCGGAGCAGATCCCGGACGGATCCTGCCAAGATCGCGACGACGTGTCCGCTGAAGCTCAAGCTGAACACTAGGACGTCAGGGCGGTCGAATCGGTTCGTCAATCGGGTGACGGCTCAGGTGAGCGGCGGATATCCAGGAGGCGAGGTGACAGGATGACCTTGGCGAGCGAAATGAACCGTCTCACGGCGGCGTTCGAAACTGCGCGGCAGGCCCGCCAGGCAGCGCTGGCCGACATAGCGGCCACGGTCCGGAGCGACTTGTCCACGGCACGAACCGAACTGGACGACGCCCGGGTGGCATTCGGCCGTACCATGACGGACCTGAACAAAGCGATCGACGCAGACTTGAAGGGCATCTTCAGTCAGGCGGCCCTCATCCGGGGCCGGGCCGAGGATCTGGTCGATCGATACGCGGCCGAGCGTGAAGCCGCCTCCGAGGATCTGAGGTCCAGGTTGGGGGCGTACGCATCCGATCTGCAGTCCTCCGTGCAGAGCCTCCTGAACGGGTTTGCCAGCAGCCGGGAAGCGTCCAGCACCCGGGAAGCGGCTGCCCGGGCGGCGTATCTGGCGGATGTGCGGCTCCGTGTCGAGGCGGTGTTGGCAGATGCCGCCACGCTCATCGACGGCTTGAGCAAAGACCGGGCCGAGGCGAGGCAGATCTGGCACCGGCATCTCGACAAGGTGCAAGGACAACCGGGTGCCGCCCCGAAGCCCGCATCGGCGGGCGCGAAAGCCGCACCCCGGCAAGAGCCGGCGGCCGATGTGACCAAGGCGGCGGATGTCGCCAAGGCGGCCGATGTTGCCAAGGCGACCGACGTCGCCAGCAAGGCGGCGGTCACCGGCAAGCAGGTGGCGGCGGACATCCCCAAGGCGGCGAACGTCGCGAAGGCGCCTGACGTCATGAAGAGGGAGACCGCCGAGCCGACCAAGGGTGCCGAGGGCGTAAAGAAGGCAGCACCCGAAGCGATGGAAAAAGAGAAGGCCGAGATCAAGAAGGGGAAAGCCGTACCGGAGCCGAAGGCGATCAAGCCGCCGCACGGCAAACCGTAGACCCTCGCAAGACCGGGTCGTTCGGCACGGTGCCGGTTAGGGCGCGCCGTGCCGACCTCGGTGCCGCGCCGGCGGTCTGCTAGATGAAATGGGAACCGATCTTTCGCAAGAAGGCGGCGTCCCCGGCTCCCGCGCAGCGGAGGCCGCGGGGGGCGAAGAGCGGGGAGAGTGAGGCAGCGATGAGACGGTCGACGCATGTCGGTAACCGCAACATCCGTTCCGCTGGACGCGGAAGCGGCAGCGTGGAGATAACGTTGCCCGTCGCCTTCAGCGCATTGGAAGGCGTGTCCTGTCAGGTGGAACTGCGCGACAGTCTGGTTCCCGAGATCCTCCTGCGGCCCAATCTCGGGTTCCTGCTGTCGGTGTTCGAGGCGCTGTGGGATCGGGTTGCCCTCGGGTTGGAGGGCATCGGCGATGTCGGGGCGTTTTCGGAAGCGGACTATGTTGTCGGTCTGTTCGCCGAGACGAGCCTCTCGGGGCGCCCCGGTCTCGCCTATGAAGACGCGCTGCGCGTGCATCGTCAGGTGCAGTCCGAGGAAGCCGGCGGCGGACCATCATGCATCGCGGCCCCGTCGCTGGAGGCCTATGCCCGGATGATCGACGGCATGGCGACGGTGGCCGCCGGACGTCTCGGTCTGTCGATCGGCATGGCCGTGCTGTTCGGCAACCAGACCGCCTATGCGGCCACGGGGGCTTCGGTCGCCGCGGTCGACGCCTTCGCCCGCAGCTCGCTTGCCGACCTGTCACCGGATATCGGCTGGTGTCGGTCCGACCCGCTGGACGAGGGTGCCTGGATGCGGGCTCGGCCTCGTCTGGAGGAACTGTTCAACCGGCTGTCCGATTGGGAGGACGATGCTGCCGGCATGCACAAAGAGCGGGAACACTGGTACCGCGCCCATCGCCTGGAAGCCCGCAGCCCGGCGGTCCGGGCCTGACGCGGGCGGGCGGAAACCCTTAAGAAGCGTCATGAGGAGGACTGAGTGACATGTCGATACCGGCAAATGCCGACGGTCTTTCCGGCATCACCACGCTGACGCCCCAGGCCCGCCGGGGGTTCGTCGAAACCGAGAGCGTCAAGTCGGTCACCCGGCGCGCCCTGGCCTATCTCAATTCCGGGTTCTCGGTTCACTTCCGGGGGCCGGCCGGCACCGGCAAGACGACCCTGGCGCTGCATACCGCAGCACTACTCGGCCGGCCGACGGTGATGATCACCGGCGACGAGGAGATGGTGACGTCCAATCTGGTCGGCTCCCAGCACGGCTACAACTACCGCAAGGTCGTCGACCGGTTCATCCACACCGTGACCAAGGTCGAGGAAACCGCCGACAAACGCTGGGCCGACCACCGGCTGACGACGGCCTGCCGGGAAGGCTACACCCTGATCTATGACGAGTTCACCCGCTCGCGGGCGGAAGCCAACAACGTCCTGTTGGGTGTGCTCGAAGAGGGGCTCCTGGTGCTGCCGGCGCATAACCAGAACGAGCCCTACATCAAGGTCCACCCGGAGTTCCGCGCGATCTTCACCAGCAATCCGCAGGAATATGCTGGCGTGCACGAGGCTCAGGACGCGCTGGGCGACCGGATCGTGACGATCGACGTGCAGCATGCCAATCGTGAGCTGGAGATCGCGGTCACGGCCGCGCGGTCGGGGCTCAGCAAGGCGCAGGTCGCGCCGATCGTCGATCTGGTGCGCGAGTTTCGCGACACCGGCGAATACGACCAGACGCCGACCTTGCGGACCAGCATCATGATTTGCCGGGTCGTCGCGCAGGAGAAGATCAGTCCGACCGTCGCGGATCCCTATTTCGTCCAGGTGTGCCTGGACGTGCTCGGCTCCAAGTCGGTCTTCGCCGGCAAGACGAAAGGCGAGCGTCTGCAGCAGCAGAAGATGCTGTTGAAACTGATCGAGCACCATTGTCCCGCCGAGGCGCGACGACCGGCGACGGCCGGCAAGACGGCCAGGCGCACCAACGGCAACGGACGGGACCCGGTGGCGGTTGCGGCCGGAGGAGACGGGGCATGAGCGACAAGGAAGAAAAGCCGCGGGCGCGGGGGCTTCGCGACGTCGCCACCCTGCAGACCTTGGGGCACGGGGGGCAGCCGCGCGACCGCCATCAGTTGGTCAGTCGGTTCGCCCGGCTCGAAAACGAACGCGCGCGGCTGGAACGCGAACTGGGCATGTGGGAGACCCGGAAAGCGGCGACCGAGGACAAGCTGGCGAAAGTCTACGAGCAGATCGAAGCGCTGCGGCCGCTGCTCCTGGAGGATCCGGCGAAGCTTCCGGTCAAGCGTTCGGGACGGGGACACCGGCGTCCCCGCGCATCGACCGAAGTCGCGGGCCCGGCGGCACCACCCAGCCAGAACATCGCCATCGAGTACTGACTGGGTTCGACGCTATGATGTTGGCGATGCGGCAGACCCACCCTGACACGGAGGAGGCGCGGGATGACCGACAAGGGGAAGAAATCGACCTCGGGGGACCGCTCGGAGGCCGAAGGCGGCATCGAAGTCGAGCTCGGCGGCCTGTTCCGGGGTCTCGGTGACGTCGTCGATCTGGTCAGCGCGCTGGCCCAGGCGGGCGAAAAACACGTCCAACGGCAGGGCGAGTTCAAGGTCGAAGGCCTGGGTGACCAGGCGCGGGGCGTCTACGGCTTCAGCATCCGCAGCGGGATCGCGGGCGGCAGGCCGTCGGTCGAACCGTTCGGCAACGTCCATGCCAGCAAGGACGGTCTGGTGGTCGACGATGTGCGGGAGCCTCTGGTCGATATATTCGACGAAGGGGACGAGATCGTCATCACGGCCGAGCTTCCCGGCGCGTTGGAAAGCGACGTCTCTCTCCGGCTCGACGGCGACGTGATGGTCATCGAGACCACGGGCAAGCGCCGCTATGCCAAGGAGGTGCTGCTGCCCGGCCAGGTCGACGCCGAAGGTCTGCGGCGATCCTACAACAACGGGGTGCTGGAAGTCCGCGCGCGGAAGCGGGCACCGCAGAACCGGGACGACACGTGAATGCGGCCGACGGGGATGAACCGGATCGGCCCGGAGACGGGAACCGTCGTCGTTGGGCGATGACGGGGGATCGAGCGAGGAGCCAGGGCCATGAAATCCGGGGGCAGCAACGACGGAAAGTACCTGTACGCGATCATCGTCTGTCCCGAGGCCCGTCAGTTCAACGCGCGGGGCGTCGGTGAGCGCGGCGACCTGGTCCATACCATCAACCACGGGCGGCTGGCCGCGGTGGTGAGCGATTCGCCGGTCGTCGAGTACGACAACAGCCGGCGTAACATGATGGCGCACACCGTCGTCCTGGAAGAAGTGATGGAGGAGTTCGATCTCCTGCCCGTGCGCTTCGGGACCATCGCGCCGGATCCGCATATGGTGGAAACCAGACTGCTGCAATCGCGCTATGACGAGTTCACGCATCTGCTTGGCCAGATCGAGAACCGGGTCGAGCTGGGCTTGAAGGCGTTCTGGTATGAAGGCGCGTTCATCGACGAGATCGTGCAGGAGAACGAGGCGATCCGCCGGATGCGGGACGCACTCCGGGACCGGCCCGTGGACGAGACCTATTATGAGAGGATCCGGCTCGGCGAGGCGGTCGAGAAGGCGCTGGCCGAAAAGCGGATGCACGATGCGGAGATGATCCTGTCGCGGATCCGCCCGCATGTGCACAAGACCCGCTCGAACAAGACGATCAGCGACCGCATGGTGCTGAATGCCGCCTTCCTGGTCGATGCGGCGATGGAGCCGATGGTCGACGCGGCGATCCAGGAACTCGATCGGGAGTTGAGCGACCGGCTGATGTTCAAGTATGTCGGGCCGGTTCCACCGTACAACTTCGTCAACATCGTTGTCGATTGGGCAACCCAGGGGGCAGCATGAGCGTCATCGGACGCATCCTCTCGGCCCCCGTCCTGGGGCCGATCCAAGGTGTCGTCTGGCTCGCCCGGACGGTGGACCGTCAAGCCAGGGCCGAAATCTACGACGTCGACGCGATCCGCGGCGCCCTGGCCGAGTTGGAACTCAAGCTGGATCTCGGCGAAATCGAGCTCGCCGACTACGAAGCCCAGGAAGAGACCCTGCTGCGGCGGTTGAAAGAGGCGAGGGAGCTGAGACGACATGGCCAGATCTAGCAAGCCCCGCAAGCCGGACCCGGACGCAGCGACGAACGAGACGGATGTGGATGGACGCGCCCCGTCCGCGGCGGCGGCGGCACCGGCGGCGATCCCGCGCGCCAAGACGGTCCGGCGACGGCCGGTCGACCTGATCGACGGGGCCAGAAGCCAGCTCAAGGCGTTGACCGGCTATCCCGTCGACAGCGTCTCGGAGTTCGGCAAGACCGATGACGGCTGGAAGCTGACGGTGGCCGTCGTCGAACTGAGACGGATTCCGCCGTCGACGGATGTTCTCGCGGAATACGTCGTGGGCTTGGACCCCGACGGCGACATCGTCGACTACCATCGCGGCCGGCGGTACTATCGCGACCAGGTGGGTGAGCCCGAATGAGACCGACCGGCCCGGCTACGTCGGAGATTACCTGCCCGATCGGCCTGTTCGGTCCGATCGAAGAAGAGGCTGCCGTCATCACCGCGGCCATCAACCGGGCGCCGACCGTCGCCGAGAAGGTACCGCTGGCCGGAGATCTGCGCAGCACGGTTGCGGCTCTGCGCGCATGCGAGGCCCATGACGAAAGCGACGTGAACTGCCGTCTGTGCGGTGAGTTCTCCGAACTGCGGGACAAGACGGCGACGCTGATCCAGCAGGTCGCGCGGCTGGCGGGAGGCGGCGGCGATGGTTGACGGGCGTATGGAGCACTCGGTCCAGGCCGTCGCACTCGCCGATATTCTCGACAGAGTGCTCGACAAGGGTGTGGTGATTGCCGGCGACGTCATGGTGTCGCTGGTCGGCGTCGAGCTCCTCAACATCCGCTTGCGCCTTCTCATCGCCTCCGTCGACAAGGCGGTGGAGATGGGGATCAACTGGTGGGAAGCCGATCCCTATCTCGCACGTCAGACGCCGCGGTCGGAGGAAGGACAGGTCGATCTGCAGGAGAGGGTCGCGCGCCTGGAAGCGCTCCTCGCGCAGCGATCCGGGCAGGAATAGCGACATGGCGCCGTCGGACGGGCAACCGCAGATCCCTCTATACGTCTACGCGATCATCCCGTCGGCGGGCCGGAACGGTGAGCTGACGGGGCTCGGAGACGGCATCCATGTGGTCGAGGCAGGGGCGTTCGCGGCGGTGGTCGGACCCGCGACCGAGACGTCGTTCCTGGGACGCGGCAAACAGGATCTGGCGCGGCTTCTGCTTGCCCATCAGCGGGTGGTCGAACGTGTCATGGCCTGTACGCCGGTTCTGCCGGTCAGGTTTGCGACCGTCGCACCCGATCGCGCGGGCATCGAACGGTGTCTGAAGACCGGCAGCACCGATTTCGCCGCCGCTTTCGAGACGCTGCAAGGCAAGACCCAGTTCGAGATCCAGGTGACCTGGGCGTTGGAAGCGGTCTTCGCCGAGATTGCGCAGGAACCCGAGGTGCTGGAACTCAAGGCGGCGGCAACGGCCGGTGAGCCCGCGCGGGACGCGTCGGCACGGCTCGGTGCCCGCGTCAAGGCAAGCCTCGAGCGCCGCCGAAGCGACCTGGGCGAAGCACTGGCCGGGGCGTTGCGCGCCGCAACGGTCGATGTCGTCACCAACCCGCCGGTCGATGACCGGATGGTCTTGAACGCGACGGTGCTGATCGATTCGCAGCGCGAGGACGCGCTCGACTGCTGCCTCGAAGGCCTCGATGCCGCGCATGGCGGCAGGCTGACGTTTCGCTGTGTCGGCCCGCTGCCGCCGCACGGTTTCGCCACCGTCGAGGTCGCCTTTCTGGATGCCGGTCAGATCGACCGGGCCCGGCGCATTCTCCAGCTCGACCCGGCTTACGATATCGACGCCGTGCGAACGGCCTATCGCCGTCTGGCCAAGCAGGCGCATCCCGACCTGGCCGGGTGTCCGGAGACGGGCGAGGAGATCGGCGTCCTCAGCGAGGCCTACAAGACCCTCCGCTCGTATGTCGAGGCCGGCGGGCCGGTGATCGTGTCGGTCCGCCGGCCGGACCCGGCACCCGCCGAACCGCTCTAGGACAGTCGCGATGGCACGGCCGGCACCTTTGGTCTACGTCTACGGCATCGCCCGGGCCGAGGCCAAGCTGCGGGCCCCGGGCCGTCCGGCCGACCTCGCGCCCGCGAGGTTCGGGCAGCCGCGGCGGTTGCCGTGCGGCGACCTGGCCGCCATCGTCTGCGATCTCACGCTGCCTGAGGGCACGACGCTGGATGGGCTGCTCGCGGACAGCCGTCATGCGGAGCCGCTGCTGCTCCACCATCATCGGATGCTCGATGCGCTGGTCGGCGCGGATCCGGTGCTGCCGCTCCGGTTCGGCGTCATGTTCACCAGCGAGCGGTCAGTGGCGGCCGTTCTGAACGACAACCGCGACGCGTTGCGTGCCGCGCTGGATCGGATCGATGGCGCGCTCGAATGGGGTCTCAAGGTCTATTGCCGGCGCGCGCAGCTCGGGCATCGGCTGTCCGGTGCAGCACCGGCCCTCGTACAGCTCACCGAGGAGATCTCCGGTGCGACGGAAGGCAGAGCGTTCTTCCTCCGGCGGCGGCTTGAAAACCACCTTCGAGACGAGATCGAACGGGCGATCGCGCAGTCCTTGACCGACACGGCGGACCGTCTGCGGGATACCGTGGGTGATATGGTGTCTTGTAAGCTCCAGCCCGCCGAGGTGCACGGCCGCGATGCCGACATGGTCTTCAACGGCGCCTGCCTGGTGCCCGAAGCGCGCGAAGAGAGCTTCTTCCGCGTGATCGAAGACATGCGTAGCACCTACGGGTCGTCCGGGTTCGCCTACGAGATCATCGGACCGTTGCCCCCCTACAACTTTGCCGAGCCTCACCTGGGGAGCGACGAGCATGCCGCTTGAAACGGGGGGCGGACAGGAGCTGGCGATCGCCGATCTGCTCGACCGCGCGCTGCACAAAGGCATCGTGATCTGGGGAGAAGCGACGATCTCGCTGGCCGGCGTCGATCTGGTGTATGTCGGCGTGAAGGTCCTGGTCGCATCGGTCGAAACCGCCGACCGGATGCGCGCGGCCAGCATCGGTGCGGTTCCCGAACGGTCGGACCGGCCCGCATGACGAAGGTGTGCGTCTATGGCGTGACCGATGCAAGAGAGTTCGGCAGTCCCGGGCAACTCCGTCACGGCGGGGCGGCCGTGACGGCGTTCCCCGTGGGCGGTCTTGCCGCCCTGGTCAGCGACGCGGCGGAGGCCGAGGTCGAACCGACGGTCGAGAATGTCTGGCGGTACGAGCAGGTCCTCGCTGGCCTGATGGAGCGGCATGCGGTGCTGCCGATGCGGTTCGGCACGGTCTGCGAGCCGGACCGGCTCGCGCGCGTCCTCGAAGCCCGGCGGGAGAGCCTGTCGGCGACGCTGGATCGGGTCCGCGGCAAGGTCGAGATCGCGATACGCCTCTCGGATGCGCCGTTGGCCGTGCGGGATCCGATCGCTCGATCGCCGGACGCGGGTCGGATCGGTCGTCCCGGCACGGCCTATCTGATGGCGCGCATGGGCGACCGCCACGAAGGTGAGGCGATGGGGGACCGGGTGCGTCCGGCGGTGCGCGAGATCCGGGATCGGCTGAACCGGCTGTCGGTTGAGACTGTGTGGGACGAGCCGGCCGAGCCCCGGGCGCCGATCAAGGCCTCGTGCCTGATCTGGCGGGACAGCCTGTCGGACTTCGTGCAAGCGGTGCAGGCATTGGCCGCGCACCATCGGGACGTCACCGTCAGCTGCACCGGACCGTGGGCGCCCTATTCGTTTGTCGGCAAGAGTGTGGCGGACGGGGACGAGGGGTGATGGCCGAGGCGGACATCCAAGGCGATGCGGCGCGCAAGGTGCTGCTGGGAGAAGCCCCGACCGACGAAACCGGCGGCCGACCCCGCTCCGCCACCGCCGCGGCGACGCGGGACCGTCTCGAAACCGATCCGGAGAACGCGGCGGACGACCTGGTCAGGCTGGTGCTGGCGCTGGTCGAAACCGTGCGCCAGGTCGTGGAGCGCCAGGCGATCCGGCGAGTCGAAAGCGGTCGGCTGTCGGAGGAGGATATCGAGCGTCTCGGTCTGACCTTGCTGGGGCTGGAGGAGCGGATGGCGGAGCTGAAGCAGCGGTTCGGTATGGAACAGGAGGACCTGTCGCTGCGTTTCGCCACCGTGCGCGACTTGGTGGACGTGCTGGAGAGCGGTGATCTTGCCGAGGCGTCCCGCAGATGGGCGGGCGAACCGCCACCGTCGGACCATCATCCGGAAAAGGGGGTAAGCTAGTGCCTCAGGACGAACTGGCCGGGGACGTCGAGGATCGTGCGGGGAAGGGTCTTGAGCTGCGGGTGGCCGAGGCGACGCAGTCGGATATCGGGCGGGGGATCGTCCGCATCGACCCCGACGCCATGGCCCGGATCGGTGCGACGCCCGGGGACGTCGTGGAGCTGTCCGGCACGAAAACCAGCGTCGCCAAGGTGATGGCCACGTTCCCCGACGCGCGGGGCAAGGGGATCGTTCAGATCGACGGCCTTACCCGCGACAACGCCGGCGCCGGCCTGGGTGAAAGGCTGACCGTGCGGAAGACGGCGTGGAAACCCGCCGGCAAGCTGGAGCTGGCGCCGCTGGGCCGGCAACGGTCCAGCCCCAGCGGGCGGCAGCGCCGGTTCATCGGCCACCTCCTCGAAGGGCTGGCCGTGACCGAAGGGGCGCATGTCAGGGCGACGCTGATCGGATCGCGCAGCCAGGACTTCCTGGTCGTGCGCACGGTGCCCAAGGGGCCGGTCCTGATCCGGCAGGATACGACCCTCGAAATCAGCCAGGCGGCCGGCGAGAGCGGATCCGGACAGCGGATCTCCTATGAGGATGTCGGCGGTCTGAAGCGCGAGCTGGGCTCGATCCGGGAGATGATCGAGCTGCCGCTCCGCTATCCGGAGATCTTCGAGCAACTCGGGATCGACGCCCCGAAAGGGGTGTTGATGCACGGGCCGCCCGGCTGCGGCAAGACCCTGATCGCGCGTGCCGTCGCGAACGAGACCGACGCGAAGTTCTTCACGCTCAGCGGTCCGGAGATCATGCACAAATACTACGGCGAAAGCGAAGCCCATCTGCGGCAGATCTTCGAATCGGCCTCGAAGGCGCCGAGCATCATCTTCCTCGACGAGATCGATGCGATCGCCCCGAAACGCACCGCGCTGGGCAGCGAGCAGCAGGTCGAGCGCCGGGTCGTCTCGCAGTTGCTGACGCTGATGGACGGGCTGGATGCCCGCGGACAGGTGATCGTCATCGGCGCGACCAACCTGCCCGATGCGATCGACCCGGCCTTGCGCCGGCCCGGGCGGTTCGACCGGGAGATCGTCATCGGCGTGCCGGATCGGCCGGCGCGGGCCGAAGTCCTGAAGATCCACACCCGCGGCATGCCGCTTGCCGAGGACGTCGATCTGGACCGCCTGGCCCAGGTGACCCATGGCTTCGTCGGGGCCGATCTGCAGTCGCTGGCCCGGGAGGCGGCGATGGTCCGGTTGCGTACCCTGTTTCCGGATATCGATTTCGAGATGCCCTATCTCCCGGACGCGATCCTGGAGGGGCTGACCGTCGGCATGGCGGATTTCCTGCAGGCGCTGACGGTGGTCGAACCGTCGGCGATCCGAGAGGTCTTCACCGAGATACCGGACGTCAGGTGGGACGATGTCGGCGGCCTTGCGGAGATCAAGAGCCTGCTCGAGGAATCGATTCAATGGCCGCTCAGCCATCCGGACCTGTTCCGGAAGATCCGGGTGGCCCCGCCGCGCGGGATCCTGCTGAACGGCCCGCCGGGGGTCGGCAAGACGTTGGTGGCCAAGGCGCTCGCCACCGAGAGCGAAGTCAACTTCATCTCGGTGAAGGGCCCGGCCCTGATGAGCCGGTGGGTCGGCGAGGCCGAGCGGGCGGTGCGGGACGTGTTCCACAAGGCCAAACTGGCCTCACCCTGCATCGTCTTCCTCGACGAGATCGACAGCATCGCGCCGCGCCGCGGCGGGACCGACTCGAGTGCCGTCACCGACCGGGTCATCGCCCAGATGCTGACCGAGATGGACGGGGTCGAGGAGTTGAAAGGCGTCATCGTGCTGGCCGCCACCAACCGCAAGGATCTTGTCGATCCGGCCTTGCTCCGGGCCGGGCGGTTCGACTTCGTGGTCGATCTGCCGCTGCCGGACTCCGCTGCCCGCCGACAGATCTTCGGTGTCCACACCCGCGGCAGGCCGCTTGACGCCGGTGTCGACCTCGACCGGCTCGCCGGCGCTGCCACGGAAGGCTGGAGCGGTGCCGATATCGAGCTGTTGTGCCGCAAGGCCAGCACCGCGGCGATCCGGGAGTTCCTCTCCGGCGACACCGGGCAGCCGATGAACACGGACGATCTGTCGATCAGGCAGGACCACTTCGTTGCGGCTCTGGATGACCGTGGGACCTCCCCTTGACCGGCCGGATGAAGACGGGGCCCGGTGCGACCGGTCGCGTCTTCTCGTCGTCATACCGATTGTCCATGACCAAGCCGATATGGGCTCCTCGGCGGAAGCGGTGCGCACGGCGTATATCGCGCATCAGGGCCCGGAGGCATGGGCGGAAAGCCGTCGTGCCATCGCCGCGTTCTGGGCCGGTCTCGAAGAGGCGGTGCGGGCGCTCGACCTGGATTTCGGCCGGGTCCGCCTCTATCAGGACGGACTGCCCGTCTGCGGGCACGAGTTGGAGATCGTCCGGGATCTGGCCGAGACGGGCGGGCCCAACTATCGGATTCTTCTGGACCTGATGGCCCGTGGTGCCGCTCTCGAAGGGACGGAAGATCCCGACCTGCTGATCCGGGAATACGCGTTGCTGAAGGCGGTTCCGTCGGATCCGGCGGCGGGGGCGGATGGGCAACGGCCCGATGCTGCCGGATCGGGGACAGGGTCGCTGCTCGAAGACCGGGACCGCTTCATCGCCCGGCGTATCGACGCGAGCTTGCGGCCCGGGGAAACCGGTATCCTGTTTCTCGGCGCGCTGCATGACGTCATCTCCCGGCTTCCCCCGACGATCGCCGTCAGGACGCTGGACCAGGTCCTGACGGAAAGCGGATCGGGGCGATGATGCCGGTTGGCGCCGAGGCGGCCTCATCTCAGACCGTCTCGCGGTCAAGCGCCGTGCGAGGCCGGCCTCGCGATGGTCCGGGCACGCCGTCGCGACTCAATATGAGTTGAAAAACTGCACCCGCCAGGTCCGGAGGACGAGAGGGCGCCTCGGCCGGCATCGGCGGTCCGCGTGATGGTTTGGCGGTGCGCGAAACCGCTCTCACAGTCTACATGGAGTGGGCGATCTATCCGGAGAGTGCCGGCTGGATCAACCTGCGTTCGGATGGCCTCATCTGAACGCAGGTCGGGTGATCGACTTCGAAGAGGGAGAGCATCCCCGCGTCCGTTCGGACGCCGGATGCTTTATCCAACTCGCGGCTCATTGCACGGGCAGTTCACGGCGACAGTCCGCCCGCGACCGTCAGTACGGTGCCCGAGACGAACCCGGCTTGCGGCGAGGCCAGCCAGACGGCGGCCCCGGCGATATCGTGTACGTTGGCGACGCGTCCGAGCGGGGTCGCCGCGGCAATGGCGGCCGGGCGGTTCGGGTTGCCTTCGCGCGCATGCATGTCCGTCGCCGTCGTCCCGACCCGAATCGCCGCGACGCGGATGCCGAGAGGACCGAGTTCCTTGCCCGCACCGATCGTCAGGGTCTCGACCGCGGCCTTTGAGGCCGCATAATGGACGTACTCGCCCGGCGAACCCGTCATGGCGGCGACCGAGGACATGTTGACGATGACTCCGCCCGCCCCTCCACGGTCGGTCCTCATCCGGTCTATCGCCTCTTGCAGGCAATAAAGGGTTCCAAACACATTGGTGGCGAAAGTCCTGGCAAGGACACCTTCCGCCAAATCGGCGAGCGCACCGGCGCCCCCGATCACGCCCGCATTGTTGATCAGGCACCCGACTGGTCCGAGTTCGTCGTCACATGTCGCAAACATGGATCGGACGGCGGCCCGGTCAGCGACGTCGGCGCACACCGTGATGGCGCGAGCACCAGATGCCGTGCACTGCGCGGCCGTCTTGGCCGCTCCTCGCGCATCGCTGTGGTAGTTGATGCAGACGGCGTAGCCGGCTTGGGCGAACGCCGCCGCCGTTGCGGCGCCGATGCCCTTGCTTGCGCCGGTGACAAGAACGGTTTGAGGACCCGACATTCCACAGCCTACACAGATCGCCTACGGGCAGAACACGTCGCCTGCAATCGCACGGTGGCCCATGATGGTAGCCTCTCGAACGGAAGGGGTGGGTGAAAATGCTGGAATACCCCGTGGACCTACGTCCCGACCCCGAAGGCGGGTTCGTGGTGACCCTGCCCGATATCCCGGGCGCGGTCACCGAAGGGGCGGACCGGGCCGAAGCCTAGATCAACCTGCGTTCAGATGGACTCATCTGAACGCAGATAAGTTGACCTATTTCAAAGAGTTAGAGCATCTTATCTGCGTCCGTTAGGACGCAAGATGCTCTAGCCGACCGCTTTGGGACCCAATTCGAGACCC
>JANQKE010000084.1 GCA_028281265.1 Alphaproteobacteria bacterium
GCTTGCCCGATGGCACCGCATCGCGCGGCGCGACGCGCCTCCACGGATCGATCCGGCACACGCCAACAGATCGACCCGATAGTCCCTGAAAACGCTCTAGTCCCGGTAGACGATCAGCTTGACCCGGTCGCCGGGCTGCACCTCGGACGCCCGGTCGAGGCCGTTGAGCGCGAGGAACCGCTGCATCCGGTGCCCGTCGACGGCCATCCGGCGGGCGAAATCGACGGCGCGCTGATCCGCCGCTACGGTCTCCACCACCAGTTCGCGAGGTCGCATGAGAGCCGCGTCCTCGGCCGCGGTGGCCCTGAAGCTGCCGACAATGGCGGCGATCGTGTCTTCCTTCGCCCCCCACAGCCGGTCCAAGGGGATGAAGAACTGGAACCGGTAGTAGATCCCCCCGGCATGGATGGCGACCAGGCGGCGATGGATCCGTTCTCCGCCGATGCGGGCCTCGCCGTAGCCGATCGCCGCATCGAACCCGTTGATGGTGAGTGCTTCGATCCGCTCGAGATCGTGATCGGCGGCCCATTCCTGCTCGAGATAATCCTGAGCGGAGAGGCCGCGGGTCTCGGCGCTGGCATAGTCGAACACGAACCGGCCGCCGCCCAGTTCTTCGGCGGAGACGCCCCACGGAGCCCTTTGCAAGCGATAGGGGATATCGGTGCTCCAGGTCACGCCTCGGGTCGGGATCAGGACCGCGCTGTCCCAGATCAGCGGCTGGTCGACACCCGGCCCGAAGCGCATGCCGATCACGTGATCGAGGAACCGGTCGGCTTGCGGCGGCCGGGGGGGCAGGCCGGCGACCTCGGCCTCCGCCCAGGCGATCCGGGCATCGGTCGGCGGATGGGTGGCGAGGTAGGAGTGTTCCCGGCTGCTGCCGGTCGGGGAGAGCCGACCCGAGAGCCAGCGGATGTCGGCATCCCGCTCAAGCTGCGCCAGCAGGCGTACGGCCGCGCCGGGGTCGTAGCCCGCCGCGGCGAGATAGCCGATGCCCAGCCGATCCGCCTCACCTTCCTGGGCCTGGGTGAACTGGCCGCGCCGGTGCCGATCGATCGGGTTCTCGCCATCGTCGGGAAAGCGGGCGCGACGGACCGCAACATGGCGCGCGACGACATGGGCGACCTCATGCGCCAGCACGGCGGCCAGCTCGTCCTCGCTGTTGAGGAGCGCCAGCATCCCGCGCGTGATGTAGACATAGCCACCGGACAGGGCGAAGGCGTTGGTGTAGTCGCTGTTCAGAACCGTGAAGGTGAAGGGCAGGTCGGAGGCTTCGGTGGCATCGGCGACGCGCTGGCCCACCCGGTCGACGTAAGCCGCCAGCATGCGGTTTTCGTAGCGGCCGCCGAAGGCTCGAAGCATCGGTTCATGGGCTTCACGGCCCTGCGCGACGTCATCGGCATAGTCCGCCACCGACGCAGGCAGCGGTCGGTCGGTCCCGGTCTGGCACCCCGCCAGCACCGCCAGAGCGACGGGCACGGCCAGGAGCCTCCGCCACCGACATCCGGCAAGGTCAAGGGTCCGCCGACCTCCGAAACGCATGGGCAGCTCCCGCCGGCCGTTCGCGATACCGCATCATGGTCATCGGATATCGCATCGGCAAGCGGGCGAAGCCAGATGCCCGATAGACGGTCCGAAAGGGTGTGCGGCCGGTCCGGCCTGGGATGTGGTCTTTCAACACGGTGCCGCCCACCGCGACGGCCCGGTCGCGTGGATCTGATGTTCCGTCATGCAGGCTGGGGAAAGCGCAGCGAAACCCAGCTTGGCACGGGCGCCGTACCGGGTTTCGCTCACGCTCTGCCCAGCCGACCCGACCCAGACACAGGATGATCGACTTCAAAGAGTTAGAGCATCTGAATGGTCTAGTCGGGCACGACCAGCTTGACCCGGTCGCCGGCACGCAGCTGGGTGGGGCTGTCGAGGCCGTTGAGGGCCAGGAAAAGCTCCAGCGGCCGTTGCTCGACGGCCATCCGGCGGGCGAATTCCTGGGCCGTCTGGCCCGGCCGCACCGTCTCCACGGCCAGACGGCGGGGGCGCATCAGCGCCCGGTCGCCCGGTCCGGTCGGCCGGAAGCTGTAGGTGATCCGGCGCAACGGTTCGGACAGCGCCCGGGTGCGGGTGACCGGCGTGAGGAACTGGAACCGGTACAGCCGTTCACCGCCGGCGATCGCGATCAGCCGCAGATCCGCAGGGCCACTACGGGTGTTCACCCGGGCGGTGCCGGTGGCGGCCGGAAAGCCGTTGACGCTGATCCGCTCGACCCGATCCAGCCGCAGGTCGCGGGCCCAGACCTGGGTCAGATAGGCGTCCGGCGGCATCGGCCGGGTCAGCGTGCCGTGGTCGAACAGCAGTTGCCCGCCGCCGGGCTCCCGGCCGACCACGCCCCCGGGCGCCTGGTCCAGGGTGAAGGGGGCCGTCGCCTCCCAGCGGATACCCGGGTCGGGCAGCAGGAACGTGCCGCCGCGCACGAACCCCCGGTCGGGGCTTTCCCCCCACAGCAGCCCGGCGACCCGCGCCATATGCGTCTCCTCGCCCCGGACGCCTTGAGCCCCTGGAGTGACCGCCGCCCGGGCGATCCGGATGCGTTGGCCAGTCGGCGGGTGGGTGCTGAAATAGCCGCCCAGCCCCCCGGAGTTCCCGCTCCGGCCGTCGACCAGCGCTTCGTAGCGGTCGCTGCGTTCGAGCTGGGTCAGGAAGTCCGGGCTCGCCATCGGGTCGTAGCCGGCCCGGCCGAGATAGCGGATGCCGAGATCGTCGGCCTCCAGCTCCTGGTCCCGGCTGTAGGCACTCAGCACCAGCTGGGCGCCGACCCCGGCGGCCTGCTGCAGATCCGGGCTGTCGGTGGCGATCCCCAAGACCGCCAGCCCGATGCCGGCGATGGTGGTGCGGCCGATCCGTTCCGCCCCGTGCCGGGCGGTGACATGACCGATCTCGTGGGCGATGACCGAGGCAAGCTCGGCTTCGTCGTTGGCCCAGGCCACCAGTCCCCGGGTGACGTAGACGTAGCCGCCGGGCAGGGCGAAGGCGTTGACCAGATCGTCGTCCAGGACGGTGAAGGTGTAGGGGAGGCCCTTGAACTCGGTCTGGGCGGCCAGGTGCTGGCCGATCTGATCGACATAGGCGGTCAGGGCCGGGTCGTCGTAGACGCCGCCGAACTCCGCCAGCACCTGGGCGTGCTGCTGTCGGCCGATGGCGGCATCCTGCTGCACTGAGCCCATGACGAACTGCTCGCGCCCGGTCGCCGGGTTGACCTGGCAGCCGGCCAGCAGGGCGGCCGCCAGCAGCAGCGCGGCGGCGGCCGGTAGACGGGGCCAGGGCATCGGCAGTCGGGTTTGACGCATCAGTCCGGATCCAGGATCTCGATCTGTTCGGGATGGTCGGCGTCGATCATGGGCCCGTTCCTGGGATACAGCCAACCCCGCACGCGGATCGCGCGACCTTCCAGGGAGAGCAGGTCGAGCCCGCTCCGCCGGAACCGGGCGACATCCTCCGGTGCGATCGCGACCGTGAAGTCATCCCGCCAGTTCGTGCCGAAATTAAGGTAGACCCGGCCCCGCACCCGGGCGGCGTCGACCACCACGCCCTCCACCAACTCGTACCGGTCGAAGGTCCAGCGGTCGTCCAGGGCGGAGCGCACGCGGTAGTAGGGATCGGCCCAGATCCCCCGCAGGGCGGCCCGCGCGGCCCGCTCCTCGGCCAGCATCTCCGGGACGGCCGCGCGGTTGTCGATGAAGGTGTAGACCCGCGCCCAACCGTCGCGCAGCATCGCCCCTTGCACCCAGGCGCCGGTCTCGACATCGACCAGATGGGCCAGCCAGCGGTCGTTGCGGTCCCGCCGGCGGCCGCCATGGGCCAGGCTCACGGTCCGGCCCAGGACCAGCGCAGCCAGGGCGCCGCGCGCCGCCTCGGCCAGCGGCCACGGCTCGAAGTCGGGCCGGCCGAGCGGCAGTTTCGGGGCCTGCATGCCGACCAGGCGCACCTGGTCGCCGCTATCGAGCGTCACCGTATCGCCGTCGATGACGGACACCACCTCGGCGCTGCGCTCGGGCACCAGGACGGTCGGCAGGGGTTGAGCCCAGACGGACAGGGGACGTGCCGTCAGCAACGGAACCGCACCGACGAGACCCACCAGGACTTGCCGGCGATCGACAGCCGTACCGGCCATCGCGGCACTCGCGATGTTTGTCACCACCGGGGCGCGCGGGCTATAGTCATGCTTCCTGTCCGGTTCCCTGTCCGTCGGTGCCGAGCGCATGCCGCGTGATGCCATCTTCCCGCCCGTAGAGCCGTATCAGACCGGCTATCTGCGGGTCGACGATACCCATGCGCTGTACTGGGAGCAAAGCGGCAACCCGCAGGGCGCCCCGGTGCTGTTCCTGCATGGCGGCCCGGGCGCGGGAGCGTCGCCGATGCATCGGCGGTTCTTCGACCCGTCCCATTACCGGGTGATCATCTTCGACCAGCGCGGGGCGGGCCGGTCGCGGCCTCTGGGCGCGGTCGAGGACAACACGGTCGACCATCTGATCGACGATATCGAGCAGCTGCGCCTCAGCCTGGGGGTGGTGCGCTGGCACGTGTTCGGCGGCTCGTGGGGAAGCACGCTGGCGCTCGCCTATGCCCAGGCGCAACCGGACCGGGTGGTCAGTCTAGTGCTGCGCGGCATCTTTCTGATGCAGCGCTACGAGATCGAGTGGTTCCTCTTCGGTATGCGCACCGTGTTCCCCGAAAGCTGGCAGCGCTTTGCCAGCTACATCCCGGCCGAGGAGCGCGGCGACCTGCTGGAGGCCTATTACCGCCGGCTGATCGACCCCGATCCCGGCGTGCACATGCCCGCGGCCCGATCCTGGAGTATGTATGAGGGGGCGTGCTCGACCCTCCTGCCCAACCCGGACACCGTCGCCGCCGCCGGGGAGGACGCCCATGCGCTCGGTCTTGCCCGGATCGAGGCGCATTACTTCCGCAACAACGGCTTCGATCCGGAGAACAGGCTGCTGGAGGAGGTCGGACGGGTCCGCGACATCCCCGCGGTCATCGTCCAGGGCCGCTATGACATCGTCTGTCCGATCGTCACCGCCGACCGCCTGTCCCGGGCCTGGCCGCAGGCACAGTATCTGGTCGTCCCGGACGCCGGCCACTCGGCGATGGAGCCCGGCATCCGCAACGCCCTGATCTCCGCGACCCAGAAGTTCCGCACGCTGACCTGAGCCGGTGGGCCGGACGGGCCGGCCGCCGCGTGGTGCCGTTCAGACCGGCTGCCGCAAACCCTGCACCAGATCGGCGTAGGCCGGGTCTTCCGGCGCGATCACGCCGAGCCGGATCAACAGATCGATCAGCACCAGCGGGATATTGAACTTGCAGGCCTGGCCGTCGGCCGCCAGCGCCGCGACGGTTTCGAGGTCGACCAGGTCGAAACAGGCGACCTCGCCGTCCCGGTTCTCGGGCCGGAAGTCCTGCGGCAGCCACAGGTCGTAGACGAACAGGGTGTCGCGACGCACACCCTTGGTGTCGTCCATGCGATAGCGGACCATCCCGGCCGGCCGCGCCTGCGCGGCCAGATCGGCGGGCACACCGGCCTCCTCCGCGGCCTCCTTGATCACGTTCACCCGGGGCGGGAGGTCCACCGGCAGCCCGCCGGCCACCATGTTGTCCTTCTTGTTCGGCGACACCGCGACGTCGGGAGCGCGGGTGGCGA
The DNA here is from genome assembly GCA_028281265.1 of Alphaproteobacteria bacterium. Classification (GTDB taxonomy): domain Bacteria; phylum Pseudomonadota; class Alphaproteobacteria; order DSM-16000; family Inquilinaceae; genus JANQKE01. The sequence goes on from JANQKE010000084.1 coordinate 5,690, forward strand.
TCCAGACCTTGGGGCCGTCCCGGCTCGCGACCAGGCCGTTGACGTGCACGCCGAAGGACCGGGTGCCGAACACCGGCGCCAGTCCGCGGTCGAGGGTCGCGAGCAGCGGACGGCCCCAGTCTTCCAGCACCGGATAGCGCTCACCCCGGATGCGGCGGATCATCCCGGCCGCCAGCAGGATTTCCGCCATCGCATCGAAGGCGGCCGTCCGCCGCGCCGGCGTGTCGAACCGGGGTGACAGATCGACGCCGTCGGCCCGGTCCGACAGCCAGTCTCCGGCCGCCGCCAACGCCGTGACCGCGGATTTGGCGACCCAGCCGACCCGCGTTCCCGACACCCGGAACGGCCGGCACCGGCCGGGATCGAACCGGTTGCACGCGGCGATGCGGTCGAGCCAGGCCCGCGCCCGGGATTCGGCCGGCCCGCCGGTCGGCGATGCCGGGGGCTGCGCCGGTATGCCGGCGGCGGCGCTTGCTCCGGGCGTCTTGCTGTCGCTAGATGGCGTCATGATACCCATGCACACTCCCTTCGGGTCGACGAAGGATCGACCGCCGGCGCACCACCGCTGGCAGACGGTGGCGGTGGCTGTGGCGATGGCGCTGGTTCTGCTGGGGCTGGCCCCCCCTGTCCAGTCGCAACCGACCGACGACAGCGGGTTACCGGTCAGTGATCTGCTCTATTTCAGCGCTGTCGACGCTTCGATCGTTCAGGAAGCGCTGGAGAGTAGCCGGACAGCCGCCCCGATCGTTCTGCCCGACAGCCGCCGGGTGCTGGTGATCACCCAGACCCGGACCCGGCCGCAGGTTTGTCGCCGGTTCCGGGTGCTCGCGGTCGAGGACCAGTCGGTCGGCCAAGGCTGTCGGATCGGCGACGGGGCATGGACGCTGCTGCCGGCCGACCCGGCGGAGACCCCGCCGGCGACCGAAAACGCCTTGCGGCTGGCCGCGCAGCCGAACTCCGCCATCCTCTGGGTCGGCCGGGAGATGGTGCTGGTGCCGTTGCCGGCGCGCCGGCCGGGCAGCGCGCCGCCGGCCGAGCCGGCCGAACCTTCGGTCCGGGATGAACCCGATCCGCGATCGCCGTCCCAGACGCCGTCATTGCGCTATGCCGCGTCCCCGGACGCACGCTCGGGCACCGGGCCGGATGGCGACGACCTGGCGGGCGCAGCCGATGCCGACGCGTCCGGCGCCGATCCGGCCCTGGCCGCCGCCACGGCCGAAGGGCCGTCGATCACCACGGCCGAAGGGCCGTCGATCACCACGGCCGAAGGGCCGTCGATCACCACAGCCGAAGGGCCGTCGATCACCACAGCCGAAGGGCCGTCGATCGCCACAGCCGAAGGGCCGTCGATCACCACAGCCGAAGGGCCGTCGATCGCCACGGCCGAAGGGCCGTCGGTCAGCACGGCCGAAGGACCGTCGATCGATGTTCCCCGGCCGGCGCGACGGCCCGAGCAGGTGGTCGCCTCTCCCCTGTCCGGGGTGCCGCTGCCGGCCCGCCGCCCGGTGTCCCTGCCGCCTTTGGATAACGTTCCGATTCCGCCCGTCAGGCCATAGCGCACCTGTTCCTGCCCGGGCCGGCCGAGTGCGGGCATCGCCGGGCCGTTGCCCGCCGGACACGCCCGACGGGAACCGTGCCCGCAGCACCCGAAAGGGCCCCATCATGCAGATGCTGTTCTTCATTCTCGGCGGGCTGTGCATGCTCGGGGTTCTCGTATCCCTGGGGGCCGGCCTGCTGTCCATGGGCCGGAACACCGAGGCCGGTCACCGCCGCAGCCAGACGATGATGCGGTCCCGCGTCATCCTGCAGGGACTGGCCCTGCTGTTCCTGGCGATCGCCTTCCTGATGGGAGGCGGGTCCTGACCTCCTTTCTGGCCCGCGGCAACCCCTTTCCCCGTTACGGATCGTCCGTCAGACCATGGTTCAACTGACCCGCATCTACACCCGCGGCGGCGACAAGGGGCAAACGTCCCTGGGCACCGGCCAGAGGGTGGGCAAGCACAGCCCGCGTGTCGCCGCCTACGGCACCACCGACGAGGCCAACAGCATCATCGGCATCGCCCGGCTGGCGACGGCCGGCGGGGCCGGCCGGCTGCCGGAGGTCGACGCGATGCTGGGCCGGATCCAGAACGACCTGTTCGATCTCGGTGCGGATCTGTGTACGCCGGAGCAAGAGAACCCCGAATACCCGCCGTTGCGCATCGTCGACGCCCAGGTCGACCGGCTGGAGGCGGAGATCGACCGGATGAACGCCACGCTCGCGCCGCTGAAGAGCTTCGTTCTGCCCGGCGGCCATCCGGTGGCCGCCCATCTGCACCTGGCCCGCACGGTGGTGCGGCGGGCGGAGCGGCTGATGACGGAATTGCTCGCGGTCGAGCCAATCAACCCGGCCGCCTTGCGATACGCCAACCGGCTGTCCGACCACCTGTTCGTGGCCGCCCGTTGGGTGAATGCCGAGGGTGCGGGCGACGTTCTGTGGGTCCCGGGCGCCCATCGCGGCTGAGCAGGTTCGGCCCCGAGCGCGGGACCGATGCCGGTTTGCGCCGAGGCGACCTGATCTCGCGTAGTCTTGCGTTCAAGCACCGCGGGGGACGTGCCTTGCCCATGCGCGGGCAAGCCCTGACCGTCGTCCACCATCACCGCGAGCGGAACGGCTCGTGTGGATGCCGCCTACGGGCACCGGGCCTATGTGCATCGGTCGGCTGGAGTATCCTGCGTCCGAGCGGACGTAGATAAGAAGCTCTCACTCTTTGAAATCGATCAACGTACCTGCATTCAGATGAGGCCATCTGAACGCGGGTTGATCTAGAGCGTTTTCAGGGAATACCGGGCGGATCTGCCGAGGGGGATGAGCCCTGATGCCAGGAGCGAGGAGGAAGGACATGCCGGGGCCTATTCGACGACGAGCGACGCCGCAGCAGGGCCCATCCGCCTGGCCCTTCGGGTTGGCGTGTGCCGGCCGCCCGCT
>JANQKE010000085.1 GCA_028281265.1 Alphaproteobacteria bacterium
CACCCTGATCCGGGGGCTGCTGCGGCTGGCAGCCGCCCTCGCCAGCCTGGCCCGGGACCGGCGGCTGATGGACGCCGCCGTCGCCCGGGCCGTGCTCGATGCCAAGGAGCAAACCGATGCCGCGATCGCCCGTGCCTCTCGTGCCCGTGCTGCTGTCGATCCCGCTCATGACCGCCTGCGGGACGATCCCTTCAACCGTGACCGTGACCCCGGTGGATGAGGCGGTACGGGTGGCCTGCGAAGCCTTCGCCCCGATCACCTACTCGGCAGCGGGGGACACGGCCGAGACGGTGACCCAGATCCGGGGCCACAATGCCGCCGGTGCGGCGCTGGGGTGTTGGTAGGCGGGGTTTAGGGGGCGAGGTCGCGCTGCCGGTTCCGTCGATCTTAGCCCGGCCTGGTCGAGCGCTGTCAGCCCCGACGGCGAGAGCCGGTAGCGGGTCCAGCGGCCCGAGCGTCTCAATGCTGGCGGGCCAAGGCGAGCAGCCCGTAGGCGGCGGCGAGAAGGGCGCCGAGGATGACCTTGTCCAGTCCAAAGCAGGAAGACGCGTAGAGGATGGACAGGCTCAGGTAGACGAGCTTGTGAGAAATGGGGAACATGGCACGACCTCAGGGATTGGGGGTTGTGCCGTCCGGACGGCGGTTCGTGTGCACATGGGTAGAGTGCCGACAACAGGGCGATGGCACGTTCCGGAAACTCCTCGAAATTCCCGGAACCGAATCGGGACAGCTTCGGCGCGCGCTTCGGCGCGCTGATGCTGGCCAGGCGCGGCGTGGAGGGCCTGACTCAACAGCAGTTGGCGGTGCGCGCGTTCGGAGAGGAGGGCCGGGTCAACCGGATCTCCGAACTGGAGAATGGCAAGGTCGCAAAACCGCAACAGAAGACCGTCGACGCCCTGGTCGTGGCGCTGGCGATCACGGAGCAGGATCTGCGGGACTGTGGTGTGCCCTCGGTGCCGTCCCTGCCCGAGGGGTTCGCGGCCGAACTAGGGCTGGCGGAAGGGCTCCTCGGACGGCTCGCCTGGGACTTTGGCCACGACAAGCCGCGCGCGTCGGCCGCCGAGTATCAGCGGTTCCTCCGGGACAAGGCCGATGAGCTCCGCACGATGCGGACGGAGCTGGAGGCGCTGAAGGACGCCGACGCCCGTCTGGGCAATCAGGTGGCCGCGGCCGAGGCCGCCCTCGACGCCGGCGAGATCGAGGAGGCCGAGGCGATCCTGGCCAGCGCGCGCGAGCTCTCCCAGGAACGGTCCCTGCAGGCGGTTCGGCAGACTGCCGATATCATCGCCCTGCAGGGCCTGGCTGCCCTGCTGCGTAACGACGTGGATGCCGCGTTCGGAGCCTTCACCAGCGCCGCCGATATGGTCGGCGCTCTGGCGCCCACGGAAGCCCATGAGCGGCGGTGCGCGTACAGTGATGCGCTGCGGATCCACGGTGACCGATTCCCCGGCCCCGCGCTGGCGGATGCCGTCGCACTGGCGGAAGCCAACTTGCGAACGTGCAGCAGGACCGACCACCCCACCGACTGGGCGAGGACCCAGAACAACCTGGCCAACGCCCTCCAGATCCTGGGCAAGCGCACCGGTGGCGACGCCGGCCGCCGGGCCCTGGAGCGTGCCGTCGCCGCCTATGAGGCCGCCTTGCAGGTCTTCACCCGCGATGCCATGCCCGCCAACTGGGGGAAGGGCTCTATGGCGCTTGGGATGGCGCGGGTGCGGCTGGGGCTCGCGACGGACAACCGCACGCTGGTCGATCAGGGCGCCAACGGAATTGATGAGGCGCTGGAGGTCTACACGACCGTTGCGTCCGAAGCAGATGTTGAGGCGGCCCGAGAGACGCGTGCAGCCGCCCAGCGCTACTTGGACGAGGCCTAACGGGCACCATCGGGCGTTCCCGAGCGTGCTCATAAGCCGGTCTGGGCGAAGATCTGTTTGGCTGTTCGACGCTAAGTCATTGTATTCGTTAGCCACAGAAATCGCCCATTTGGACTATAGTCCATTGACAAACAAAGAGTTAACTCGGACTCTGACTCCGTCAGCCCTGGTTCGAATCCAGGTCCCCCAGCCATTTGATCTTGTTGGGCTCTCACAGGAAGAGAGCAGGGGCTACCGAGGTCGTTTCGCCGGTCATCCGGGCGTTTCCGTTCCCGGAACGGTCACGATCGGGCCCGGGTCCGCGACGGCCTTCCCCTGGCATAGGATCGACGGCGACCGCCCATGACCAGCCCCCTGTATTTCGAGGACCTGCCCGTCGGCTGGGAGGTCGAGACGCCCGGCGTCACGCTGACCGAGGCGCAAATCATCGACTTCGCGCTGACTTTCGACCCGCAACCCTTCCACCTCGACAAGGTGGCCGCCGGCCAGTCCATTTTCGGGGAGCTGATCGCATCCGGCTTCCACACGCTCGCCCTGTGCTTCCGGCTGTTCTATCAGACCGGGCTGATCGCCGGCACCAATCTCGGCGGGGCCGGGATCGACGAGGTGCGGTGGTTCGTGCCGGTCAAGCCGGGGGACACGCTCAAGGTGCGGGTCACGGTCGCCGCCGCCGAGCCCTCCGCCCGCGCGCCGGACCGGGGACGGGTCCGAATGCGCTATTGCGGGTTCAATCAGCACGGCGAGGCGGTCCTGACGTTCACCTGCCTTCAGATCATCCGGCGGCGGTCGGGTTAACCCGAGCTTAAGCGCGCCGGGTTACGATGTATCGAGGCATGAGCGATCTCGTAAAGGGCAGGGAGGGTCCGGTGCTGTCAGCCGTCCCGCTGATGGTGGTCACACTGGTGAGCCTGCTGGCGATAACGCTGCTGGGTGGTGTCCTGGGCCGGGCCGCGGCGAAGGGCGCCCATCGCCGGCTGGGGGCCGATGGGCTCGAACACAGGATCCAGGTGCTCAACAGCCTGCACCACGGCATGGACCGCCGCATCCGGGCGACCGAGCAGCGGCTGTCGAGCGTCGAAGCACAGACCAACCAGATCCGCCGGGACATCCGCGAGATGGAGCGCAAGAAGGCGGGCATCGGCAAGCTCGACAGCCTGATCGTCCGGCAGATCGGCGAGGAGTACCCGGGCCGGACCGAGGCGTGGAGCGCGATCGTTCGCCAGCGGGCGGAGGCAACGGCCGACCGGGACCCGTTCGGCCCGGGCAAGCCCGGCATCAGCATGAGCGGACCGCGCATCTGCGTGCTGGTCTACGCCAGCGCCTACGAGGAAGCCCAGGCGCTGGTGCAAAAGGAGTTCCCGCTCGCCCTCGGCTACGTCATCGTCCAACTGCATTTCGGCGAGCGGTTCGATGAGGATGAGGGCATCGACCCGGTGATCGCGGCATGATCTCCGCCTTCGACATCCTGCTGTACGGCCTGTGCCTAGCACTTCTGATGTCGGCGACGCTGGCGGCGATCGCGCTCTATCAGCGGTTCTACACGGCCGCCCTCAAGCGGATCGACGGCCGGTATCAGGTGGCGGACGCGCTCTCCCGCACCCTCAGACGGAAAGCCCGCACCAGCCTCGACCTGCAGCGACGGGTCCGGGCGGCACAGGCCGCGCTGGAAGGCGAGGACCAACGCTATCAGAAGGCCCGGGCCGACCATGCCGAAGCGACCATGCACGGGCTCGCCTCGGTCTCCTTGTTGCGGGAGGTGGTGCTCGTCCGCAAGCCGACGGACCGCCGCTGGGTGGTCAGCGTCCACAACAAGCACGTCAAGCGCGCCGCGGCATCCGGCCTCATCCACCCGCGCCTGCCGATGCGCTGGGCCCAGGACAACCGCTTCCTGGTGTGGGCGATATCGCCGGACGATGCGCGGGCCAAGATCGGCAGCGCCTATCCGCGCGGCGACGCCTTCGTCGTCAGCAGCGTCTTGCCGTACAAGGAGTGATCGACGGCGCTCGCTTCGATAGGATCGGGGGCGTCCCCCTGGCACAGGTCGACAGCAGACATGCCGCAGCGGATCGCGACCGTTACCGTAGTCGTCCCGGATTACGACGCGGCCCTTGACTTCTACGTCGGTGTCTTGGGCTTCCTGCTGATCGAGGACACCCCGATCGGCGCGGACAAACGCTGGGTCCTGGTCGCGCCGCATCGGGATCGCGGAGCCCGGTTGCTGCTGGCGAGGGCCGCGACCGCCGCTCAGCGGGACGCCGTCGGCGCACAGACCGGCGGTCGGGTGTTCCTGTTCCTGGAAACGGACGACTTCGCGCGGGACCACCATCGCTTCACCCGCGCCGGCATTGCCTTCCTGGAGCCTCCGCGACACGAACCCTACGGGACCGTCGCGGTGTTCCAGGATCCTTTCGGCAACCGCTGGGACTTGATCGAACCCCGGTCCGATCGGCCATGGCCGGCCGGCGAAGGGCCGACCGATGGGGCGGGGTGAGCCTCAGCGCATCACCGGCATGGTGAACTCGGCCCCGGCGGCGATCCCGGTCGGCCAGCGGGCGGTGACGGTCTTCTGCTTGGTGTAGAACCGCACCGCATCCATCCCGTACATGCCGTGGTCGCCGAAGGCCGAGCGCTTCCAGCCGCCGAAGGTGTGGAAGGCCATCGGCACCGGAATGGGCACGTTCACCCCGACCATGCCGATGTTGCAGTTATGCGCAAAAGAGCGGGCGGCGTCGCCGTTCTGGGTGAAGATCGAGGTGCCGTTGCCGTATTCGTGGCCGTTGACCAGATCGACCGCGGATTTGAAGTCGGGTGCGCGGACGACCGACAGCACCGGCCCGAAGATCTCTTCCTTGTAGATCCGCATGTGCGGCTGCACCCGGTCGAACAGGCAGCCGCCGAGGAAGAAGCCGTTCTCGTAGCCCTGCAGGTGCAGGTCGCGGCCGTCGACCACCAGGTCCGCGCCCTCGTCGACGCCGAGGTCGACATAGCCCTTCACCTTGTCACGGTGCTGGGCGGTGATCAGCGGCCCCATCTCGCTGTCCGGGTCCATGCCGGGGCCGACCTTGAGCGCCCGCACCCGCGGCTCCAGCGCCTCGATCAGCCTGTCGCCGACCTGATCGCCCACCGCAACGGCGACCGAGATCGCCATGCAGCGCTCCCCCGCCGCCCCGTAGCCCGCGCCCATCAGCGCGTCGGCCGCCTTGTCGATGTCGGCATCGGGCATCACCAGCATGTGGTTCTTCGCCCCGCACAGGGCCTGAACGCGTTTTCCGTGGGCGCAGCCGGTCTGGTAGATGTATTCGCCCACCGCGGTCGAGCCGACGAAGCTGATCGCCCCGACGCCCGGATCGGTCAGCAGCGCGTCCACCGCCACCTTGTCGCCGTGGACGACGTTGAGGACACCCTTGGGGAGCCCCGCCTCCAGGGCCAGTTCGGCCAGCCGGTTGGTGACCGACGGGTCCTTTTCCGACGGTTTGACGATGACCGTGTTGCCGCAGGCGATCGCCATCGGGAACATCCACAACGGCACCATGGCTGGGAAGTTGAACGGGGTGATGCAGGCCACCACGCCGACCGGCTGACGCATCGAGAAACTGTCGATGTTGGTGCCGACATTCTCCGAGAACTCGCCCTTAAGCAAATGCGGAATGCCGCAGGCGAACTCGACGACTTCGAGGCCGCGCAGCATCTCCCCCTTGGCGTCGGAGAACACCTTGCCGTGCTCGGCGGTCAGCAGGGCGGCGAGGTCGTCCAGATGCGTTTCGATCAGCGCCTTGTACCTGAACATCACCCGGGCGCGCTGCACCGGCGGTGTCCCGGCCCAGCCCGGCAGAGCGGCCTGGGCGGTCTTGACCGCCGCGTGGACCTCCGCCGCGGTGGCGTAATCGACCCGACCGGTGACGTCCCCGGTGGCCGGGTCGTAGACATCCCCTTGCCGACCGCTGGTCCCGGGATGCTGACGGCCGTCGATGAAATGGGGGATGCGGGCGGTCATGGCGGTTCCTCGTCTGACGTGATCGGCCGGCGCCGGATCGGCCGGATCGGATCGATCCGGCGGACCCGCGGCGGGGCGGGTTTTTGGTGCGGCGGAGACTACAGCCGCCATCGAGCCGCAGACAAGCGGAGCGCGGGACCGCCTTGCTCATGGCCGGGTCCGGCCCGCGACCGGATCCGCATGACGGCCCCCTGAGCCGGCCCGGCGATCCGAACGGGAGCGTTTTCAGGGACGATCGGGTGGATCCGCCCGGCCCTTCGGGTCGGCGTGTGCCGGGCCGGCCGGTGCGCTCGGCCTCGTCTTCGGTCCGGGCCAGTTCGACAGGGATCTGATCGACCAGAGCACCCTGCGTCCGGACGGACGCGGATAAGGGGCTCTCACGCTTTGAAGTCGACCCCCTTATCTGCGTTCAGAGAGGTCCATTCGAACGCAAGGTTGGTCTGGACTTGCGATCCCCGCCCGATTGCCGCTGACTGGCGTGATGCGACTGGCCCTTCGACCCCGCTTCCCGTCGGTTCTGTCCGCCCTCGGCCTGATGATGGCGGGCGGGGCAGCGATCGCGCAGCCCGCCCTCGCCCCGCTGCCGGCGGACGACCCGGCGGCGGCTTACGATCTCTGCCTGTCCCAGGCCGAGCGGTTCCCCCGGCCGACCGTCGGCCTGGCCGAAGCGTGGGAGTATGAGAGCGGCGGCAATGCCGCCCGGCATTGCCAGGCGGTCGCCCATGGTCGGCTCGGCAACCACCGGACGGCGGCGATCCTGCTCGACACCCTGGCCGGCGACCTCGCCGCGGTGGGCGATCCGCTGGCCGGGGAGCTGTTCGGGGAGGCGGGGCGCGCCTGGCTCTTCGCGGGCGACCCCGGCAAGGCCGGTGAGGCGCTGGAATCGGCCTTGTCGAGCCTGGGGCCCAGCCGGCCGCTGTTGACCTTGCGGTCCTACGCCCATGCCGGTGTGGGCGACTACTGGCAGGCGATCGAGGTGCTGACCCAGGCACTCGATCTCGGAGCGCCGACGGTGGAACTCCTGCTGCTGCGGGCCGCCGCCTATCGCCATCTGGAGGTGTACGAACTGGCGCTCGACGATCTCGCCCGCGGGATGACGATCGCGCCCGACGACCCCGAACTCCTGCTGGAGCGCGGCAACACCCATGCGCTGGCCGGCGACGGGGACGCGGCCCTGGCGGACTGGACCCGGGTGACCGAGGTCGCCCCCGACACCGCCCTGGCGCAAACCGCCCGGCGCAACATCGACCGGCTGCTGGCACCGGATACCGGTTAGAGCGTTTTCAGGGACTATCGGGTCGATCTGTTGGCGTGTGCCGGATCGATCCGTGGAGGCGCGTCGCGCCGCGCGATGCGGTGCCATCGGGCAAGC
>JANQKE010000089.1 GCA_028281265.1 Alphaproteobacteria bacterium
GCCCGCCCGGCTGTGGTGCTAGAGCATCCTGCATCCGAACGGACGCAGATAAGATGCTCTAACTCTTTAAACTAGATCATCTTATCTGCGTTCAGATGAAATCATCTGAACCCAGGTTGATCTAGGCGCGGCGACACCGGCGGCCCGCACTCTATCAGGCCGGCGGGATCGCGACAGGGGTCCGCGCCGGGGCGACGGCGACGATCCGCTGCACGATGGCGGGCCGAGGGACGGCCACTTCCCCGTCTTCGAAGGCGACGGTGCTGAGGCTGTCGCCCAACAGACCGAGCAACTCCCCGCGCCTGAGCAGGAAGTCGACGCAAGAAGGCCGGCCGAAGCGCGCATTGCCGTCGGCGAAGGTCTCGTAGATCAGCACGCCCTCGGCGGCGACGGCGTCGATCAGTGCCGGCATCAGCGGACGATGGAGATAGTTGGTCACCACCACACCGCCGAACCGGCGCCCCGGCACCGGCCAGGCGCTGCCGTCTTCGAGGTCGGCCTCGATCAAGGTGGCCGCCGGCCGGTCGGCCAGATCGGCGACAGCGGACAGGTCGCGATCGACGAAGGTGACCGGGTGCCCGCGATCGAGAAACAGCCGCCCGTGCCGACCGCGGCCGCAGGCGAGATCGAGCACCGGTGCGCCGGCGGGCACCAGGGGGGCGAACCGGACCACCCAAGCCGCGGGCGGGCCGGCCATCCCATGGCCCCATTGCGGTGTTATGGATCCGTTAGCCATTGCGGGATGAGAGTGCTACGACCACCTCTCGTGTCAATCCGATGACGTAACGGCACCGATAACCCCGCGCCCGCCCCGACCGATGATCCGCTTCCAACTCCGCTGCGGCAACCGCCACGAATTCGAAGCCTGGTTCCCCAGCAATGCCGGCTTCGAGGATCAGAAGGCCCGGGGGCTCTTGAGCTGTGCCGTGTGCGGCGACACGTCCGTGGACAAGGCGCCGATGGCCCCGCGGATCGTGCGGTCGACCGGCTCGGCTCCGGTGACGATCGACAACACCACCGGGTCGGTCGAAAAAACCCGAGCGCCCACCGCTCCCGCCGCCCCCGCCGCACCGTCCCCCGAAGCGTTGCGCCGCGGGATCGAGGCACTGCACCGCGTGATCGAGGCGCGGTTCGAGAATGTCGGCCGGGACTTCGCCACCGAAGCGCGGGCCATCCATGACGGCGTCAAAGACCCGCGGGAGATCTATGGCCAGGCCACGCTCGACGAGGTCAAGGACCTCGCCGAAGACGGCATCCCGGTGCTGCCGATCCCCAGCATGCCGCCCTCGGACGCGTAGGCCCGGGCGACCGGCTCCACGCCGGGTGCGTCGATCCCCGCATGACCGGACGGGGCAAGGGGTCTCCCGGACACGCCCGTCACCCCTGAGCCCGCGGGCTCGGACCATCGGCTTACAGTCCCGGCAACACGCATCCGCCCCGTGTGTAGACGTCGACAACCCGCGCCCGGGGACTGAGCGTGATGTTGACGTACCCCTCCTCGCAGCCCTCGACCCTCAGCCACGCCACGACCCGTCGCAGACGGCCTTCGTCACTGCCGCGGCTGTGCCGGAAATAGGTGACGATCCGTTCGGTGACGGCCCCCGCCTGGGGCGGAAGCTCGGCGATGACCGCGTCGATCGCGGCCTCGAACTGGGCACGGCTGCGCTGCGCTTCGGCGGCGGTCGGCATGGCGAGCGCGAGGGCGTTCCCGATCAGGAGAGCCCCTAGAATCGTCCGGATCGTCATGGGTCCCCCTGCTCCAGGTCACAAGTTACCGCGGAGGCTTCGTGAGCGCGAGAGCGTTCAGTGTGGCCGCCGGTGAAGGGACGTCTGTGAACGACCTCACCGTCGCCCCAGCGGCGGTTCAGCCCGGCTTGCGGGCGGACAGGATGTAGTTGATGCCAAGGTCCCGACGATCCAGCCGCCACGCACGGCCGTGCAGGTCGAACACCATCCCGGCCGTGCGGTCGACGGCCAGACCGGCGGCCCGCAGATCGGCCGCCAGCTCCCGGGGGCGGACGAAGTGTCGCCAGGTATGCGTGCCGCGGGGCAGCAAACGCAGGATGTACTCCGCCCCGACGATCGCCAGGGCAAAGCTGCGCGCCGTGCGGTTCAGCGTCGACATCACCAGCAGCCCGCCCGGCCGCAGCACCGCCGCCAGGGCACGGCAGAAGGCGGCGCGGTCGGCGACATGCTCGACGACTTCGAGCGCGCAGACGAGATCGAACCGCTGCCCTTCCTCCGCCAGCGTCTCGACCGGCTCCGCCCGGTAGGCGATCGACAGGCCCGATCGCTCGGCATGGCCGCGCGCGACCGCGATCGCCGGTGCGCTGGCGTCGATGCCGGTGACCCGGCCACCCATCCGGGCCAGCGGCTCGGACAGCAGGCCCCCGCCACAGCCGACATCGAGGACGGTGTACCCGGCCAGCGCCGCCGCGCCGTCCGCATCGCCGCCGAAGGCCGAAACGGCGCGGTCGCGGATGAAGGCCAGCCGGGTCGGGTTCATCGCGTGCAGCGGCCGGGCCGCCCCATGCGGGTCCCACCAGGTGGCCGCCATCTCGGAGAACCGGTCGATCTCCGCCGGATCGACGGTCGAGGTGGCGGCGGATGCGGCCATCGGGATTGTCCTCGGCTCGGTTGCAACGGTGTCGGGGGGTCAGTATGGGTACCGACTTGCCGCACCGCAACGGGCCCGAACGACCCGGCGCCGGCTGCCGCGCCCGGATCGCCCGTCGACCGCGGCACGGGCCGGGTGCCACAGGGCCGCATGCGGACCGGCGCCCGACTTCGCGTTTCCGCATTCCGTCATCCGCGTATTCCGACCATGGCCCGCATCGTCCAGAAGTTCGGCGGCACGTCCGTCGGTACGATCGACCGCATCCACACCGTGGCCGGGCGGGTGCGGGCCGAGATCGACCGCGGCAACGAGGTCGCGGTCGTGGTCTCCGCCATGTCCGGGGAGACCAACCGGCTGGTGGAGCTGTGTACCCGGGCCTCCCCGGTCTACGATGCCCGCGAATACGATACGATCGTCGCCGCCGGCGAGCAGGTCTCGGCCGGACTGCTGGCGATCGTGCTCCAGAGCATGGGGATCCAGGCCCGCTCGTGGCTGGGCTGGCAGGTGCCGGTGCGCACCGAGGACCATCACGGCAAGGCCCGGATCCGCGAGATCGACACCCGGGAGTTGCTCACGCGCATGGCCCAGCGGGAGGTTCCGGTGATCGCCGGCTTCCAGGGGGTCACCGATCGGGCGCGGATCTCGACCCTCGGCCGCGGGGGATCCGATACCTCCGCGGTCGCCATGGCGGCCGCCCTGCAGGCCGAACGCTGTGACATCTACACCGACGTCGACGGCGTCTACACCACCGACCCCCGCATCGTCCGCAAGGCCCGCAAGCTCGACCGCATCACCTATGAGGAGATGCTCGAGATGGCCTCGCTGGGGGCGAAGGTGCTGCAGACCCGCTCGGTCGAGATGGCCATGAAGCACGGCGTGCGGGTACAAGTTCTGTCCAGTTTCGAAGACCGGCCCGGCACGCTGGTCGTGGGTGAGGATGAGATCGTGGAACAGGAAGTCGTCAGCGGCATCGCCTACAGCCGGGACGAAGCCAAGATCACCCTGGTCAAGGTCCCCGACCAGCCGGGCGTCGCGGCCCGCGTGTTCGGCCCCTTGGCCGACCGCGGCATCAATGTCGACATGATCGTCCAGAACATCGCCGCCGACCATCCCGGGGCGACGGACCTGACCTTCACCGTCGGCCGGTCCGATCTCGACCGCGCGGTCCAGGTGATCGGTTCGCTGAAGGATCAGCTCAACTATCAGCACCTGGTGCCCGACGGCTCGGTGGTGAAGGTGTCGGTCATCGGGGTCGGGATGCGCAGCCAGTTCGGCGTGGCGCAGAAGATGTTCTCCACCTTGGCGGAGAACGGCATCAACATCCAGGTCATCTCGACCTCCGAAATCAAGATCAGTGTGCTCATTGCCGAGCGGTACACCGAGTTGGCCCTGCGTGCGCTGCACACGGCCTACGGCCTGGACGCATCGGGATGACACGGCGGACGGGCGTCTCCCCGTCCGATCCGCTGGGCGGTCGTCGCCCCGGACCGGTCGGGCTGAGCCCGCAGCGCCGGCTGCTGCACAGCCTGCGGGGGGTCATGGCCGGCAGCGGGCCGGTGCAGGCCCGACTCGACCGGATCGTGCAGATCGTCGCCGCCCAGATGGTGACGGAGGTGTGCTCCTGCTACGTCGCGCGGCCGGGCGAGGTGCTGGAGCTGTTCGCCACCGTCGGCCTGAAGCCGGAGGCCGTGCACCGCACCCGGCTTGCCGTCGGCGAGGGGCTGGTCGGCCAGGTCGCCCAGCGCGGGGTGCCGATCGCACTGGCCAATGCGCCGGCCGATCCGCATTTCGCCTATCGGCCGGAAACCGGCGAGGACCCCTATCAGTCCTTCCTGGGCACGCCGATCATCCGGGACGGCAAGGTGCGCGGTGTCCTGGTGGTGCAGAACCGCACCCGCCGCACCTACCACGAAGAGGAGATCGAAAGCCTTCAGACGATCGCGATGGTGATTGCGGAGCTGTTGGCCGGCCAGCCGTTCGGAGCGGAGTTCGAAACCGCCCCCGCCGCCGCCCAAGGCGGCCTTCCCAACCGGCTGGAGGGCATGGTCTTTGCCACCGGCATGGGGCGGGGACTCGCGGTCCTGCACCGGCCGCATGTCGCGATGCGGGAGATCGTCGGCGGCGACCCGCAGGAAGAGCGCGCGCGTCTCGATGACGCGCTGCTGGCGTTGTACAGTTCCCTGGACAGCCTGCTCGATGCCAGCGATCCGGCTTCCTCCCACGAGCGGCGCGAGATCCTGGAGACCTACCGGATGATCGCCGAGGACCGGGGCTGGCTGCGCCGGATCCGTGACGCGATCGATACCGGTCTGTCGGCCGAGGCGGCCGTCCAACGGGTCCAGAACGACCTGGCCGCCCGACTGGCCCCCATCACCGACGCCTATCTGAAGGAACGGCTGCAGGACTTCCGGGACCTCACCAACCGGCTGCTGCTGCACCTCGCCGGCAAGACCTCGGCGGCGGCGGCCGGCACGCTGCCCGACGACGTGGTGCTGGTGGCACGCTCGATCGGTCCGGCGGAACTGCTGGACTATGACGAGCGCAAGCTGCGGGCCGTGGTGCTCGAAGAGGGCTCGCCCTCCAGCCACGTCGCGATCGTCGCCCGCACGCTCGACATCCCGGTGATCGGCCGCTGCCCCGGGGCGATGGACGAGATCGAGCCATTCGATCCCGTCATCGTCGACGGCGAGAACGGACAGGTCTTCGTCCGGCCGGCCGAAGACGTGATCGACGCGTTCGAGCAGAACCGGTCCGCCCGGTTCCGCCGCCGCGCCCAGCACCAGGAGCAGGCGCATCAGCCCGCCCTGACGCGGGACGGCGTGCGGGTGTCCATCAACATCAACGCCGGTCTGCTCCTGGACGTCCCGCAGCTCTTCAGCACCCAGGCCGACGGCATCGGGCTCTACCGCACCGAGATCCCCTTCATGGTGCGGTCCGCCTACCCGGATGTGCACGCCCAGACGGATCTGTACGCCCGGATCTACCAGCAGGCCGCCGGACGGCCGGTCGTGTTCCGCACGCTCGATATCGGTGGGGACAAGACGCTGCCCTACATGCCGATCGACCGGGAACAGGCGAACCCGGCCCTGGGATGGCGGGCGATCCGGATCGGCCTGGATCGGCCGCGCATGCTCCGCATCCAGCTCCGCGCCCTGATCCGGGCGTGCAACGGCCGCCGGCTGGACGTGATGTTCCCGATGATCGCCACTGTCGAAGAATGGCGCCGGGCTATGGCCCTGCTCCGTCTCGAACTCGACCGTGCGCGGGACGAGGCGGTGCCGCCCCCGCGGGTCCTGCGGTGCGGCGTGATGGTGGAGGTGCCGTCGCTGCTGTTCGATCTCGATCGGCTCGCGGCCGAGACGGATTTCCTGGCGATCGGCTCGAACGATCTGGCCCAGTACGTGTTCGCCGCCGCCCGCGACCATCCGGACCTGTCGGTCCGCTACGACCCGCTGTCGCCGCCGTTCCTGCGGATCGTCCGCCAGATCGTCGAGGTCGGCGAACGGCACGGCACCGATGTCTCGGTATGTGGAGAGATGGCCGGCCGGCCGCTCGATTCGATCGGTCTGGTGGCGATCGGCGTCCGCAATCTGTCCATGACGCCGCTGGCCACCGGGCCGGTGAAGGCCGCCATCCGCTCCCTCGACATCGGGCGAACAAGGGCCTATCTCCTTCAGCTATTGGAAAGCCGAGATGGTAGTCTGCGGCTCGCTTTGCACGCCTTTGCCCGCGACCATGGGATGGAGATCTGAGTCTCTATAGGTGTCGCAACCGGGTATTGTGCATTGCATCGTCGCCGCAGACGGTCACAATGGCACGCCTGCCTTGGTTTGGGCACGCTACTGTCGTCCACTCGTTCCAGCCGGCGGCCCGGCCGATCGCAGCTTCAGGGATACGGCACTCGGTATGGCACATAGCACGCGGCACGTTCTGAGCGTGATCGAGGAAGACGCGGCAACCGCCGACCGCGCCGCCTCGGGGTCCGACGTTCGTCAGGAACAGGCCGGCCCGATCGGCTCGGTCGGTGCGATGCTGCGGGAAGGTCGACGCCGCCACGGCCTGGATATCGAGACCGTGTCGGAAGCGTTACGCATCCGCAAGGCACATCTGGCGGCGATCGAGGAAGGCCGGTTCGACGATCTGCCGGGCACGGTCTACGCGATCGGCTTCGTGCGCACCTATGCCGAGTTCCTCGACCTGGACGCGGGCTATCTGGTCGATCTCTACAAGGACGAAGCCGCCCGTATCGGTCCGACCCAGGCGCTCAACTTCCCCGCCCCGGTGCCGGAGAACCGCCTGCCGGTCGGTGCCATAGCCCTGATCTCCCTGCTGCTGCTGGCGGTCGGATACGGGGGCTGGCTGTATGCCACCTCGGGCGACAGCGATGTCGCCACCCTGGTGCCGGAGCTGTCCGAGCGGATCACCGAGCTGGTGGCGACCGACCCGGCAGCCGAACCGGGATCGCCGGGGGCGCTCCCGGCACCGCCGATGGTCGACGCGGCCCGCATGGCAGACGACGACCGCACTCCCGGCACCGAGCCGCCATCGGCTGCGGACCCGCTGCCCGGTCTGCCGGCCCTGGAGGAGGGCGCGCCCCAAGCCCCCGGGCCGGTGCCGCCGCAGACGGCGGCCCTGGCCGCGCGCGATCCGGCGCCGAGCGATGCCGCGGCGCCGGCCGTGACCACTCCCTCCGCCGATCAGGCCGCCCCGCCGAGTGCGCGGGTCGAGCCTTCCCAGGCCCTGGCAGCCGCCCCGCCGGTTCCCCCTTCGGTGGACGGCACCGGCACTGCAGCACTATCCGAGGCGCGCGTCGTGCTTCGGGCGACGGCCGATAGCTGGGTCCAGATCCGCGATGGCAACGGCGATCTGGTCATGACCCGGGTCATGCGGCCGGGGGAGGAGTATGTCCTGCCCGACGGGCTGCCCGAGGGCGTGACCATGGTGACCGGCAATGCCGGTGGGCTCGGCGTCCTGCTCGACGGCCGCTTGCTTCCCCCCCTGGGCGACGATGGCGAGGTGATCCGGAACATCTCGCTCGACATTGCCGATCTCGCGCGCTGATCTCCGACCGTCCGGCCGGTCTCCGCCCCGGGCGGGGATCACGGTTCGCTCGCCGCCGTTTGACCGGGGTCAAGACCTATATCCGCGACAGGGACGCCGGTGGCGACCGCCGTTTCACTGGTTTATACTCTCGTCCCAAAGCTCCCGAGCCTCTCGCAACCCGACGCGCAAGAGCGCGTGAGGAGCGGCCTTGACCGACCCCAACTCCGTCCGCCCGTACCGCCAGATCCACCGCCGCCCCTGCCGGCAGATCCATGTCGGCAAGGTGCCCGTCGGCGGCGACGCGCCGATCACCGTCCAGTCGATGACCAACACCCCGACAACGGATGTCGAGGCGACCGTCGCCCAGATCCGGGCGCTGGAGATCGCCGGCGCGGACATCGTGCGGGTGTCCTGTCCGGACGAGGACTCCTCGGCCGCCCTGAAGGACATCGTCAAGGAGGTGACCGTCCCGATCGTCGCCGACATCCACTTCCACTACCGCCGGGCGATCGAGGCGGCGCGGAACGGTGCGGCGTGCCTGCGCATCAATCCGGGCAATATCGGCTCCGAAGCGCGGGTTCGGGAGGTCGTCCGGGCCGCCAAGGACCATGGCTGCTCGATCCGGATCGGGGTGAACGCCGGCTCGCTGGAGCGGGACCTGCTGGAGAAGTACGGGGAGCCCTGCCCCGAGGCGATGGTCGAGAGTGCGCTGAACCATATCCGCATCCTCGAAGACCACGATTTCTTCGAAACCAAGATCTCCTGCAAAGCCTCGGACGTGTTCCTGACCGTCGCGGCCTATCAGCAGCTCGCCGACGCCTGCGACTACCCCTTGCATATCGGCGTGACCGAGGCCGGCGGGATGATCCCCGGCACGGTCAAATCCTCGATCGGGCTGGGCATGCTGCTGTGGTCGGGGATCGGCGACACGGTCCGGGTGTCCCTGTCGGCCGATCCGGTGGAGGAGATCCGGGTCGGCTTCGAGATGCTCAAGACCCTGGGCCTGCGCCGGCGCGGGGTGACCGTGATCTCCTGCCCGTCCTGCGCCCGGCAGCAGTTCGACGTCATCCCGACCGTCCAGCGGCTGGAGGAGCGGCTGGCCCACATCACGGTGCCGATGACGGTCTCGGTGATCGGCTGTGTGGTCAACGGCCCCGGCGAGGCGCTGATGACCGATATCGGCCTGACCGGCGGCGGCAACGGCACCCATCAGATCTATGTCGGCGGGCTGAAGGACCACCGCCTGCAGGACCAGGACATCGTCGACCATCTGGTCGAGATGATCGAAGCCAAGGCCGAGGAGATCAAAGCCCGTGAGGCGGCCGAGGCGGCGGAACAGAGCGCGGTCGCGGCCGAGTAGAGTAGCCCGGGGCACCCGCCGTCGAGCGGTGCCCGCCCCTGGGGAACCCGCGGGCGGCCCCGGCGATGGACTGGGATCGGTCCCGAAGACGGGGCAGAGCCGCTCAGCAACAGTCTGCGCGTCGCTGAGCGGCCGCTGTGAATCACGCCATGATCGTCGGCCGCGGCCGACGATCGCTCTACGCCGCCAGTTCGATCGCCTGGCCGGCGACCACCAGGCCGAGCGGGCTCGCGGTCACCGGCACGGTATCGCCGTCCTTGATCCGGCCTTCCAGGATCGCGGTGGCCAGCGGGTCCTGCACGGCGCGCTGGATCACCCGCTTGAGCGGGCGGGCGCCGTAGACCGGGTCGTACCCTTCCCGGGCCAGCCAGCTCTTGGCCGCCGGGTCCATCTCCAGGACGATCTTGCGGTCGTCCAGGAGGCCTTGCAGACGGGCGAGCTGGATGTCGACGATCCCGGCCATGTCGTCCCGACCCAGCCGGTTGAAGACGATCATCTCGTCCAGCCGGTTGAGGAACTCCGGCCGGAAATGGGCGCGGACCGCCATCAGCACCTTCTCCCGCGCCACCGGATCGATCCGGCCGGTATCCTCGTCCTCGATCGCGCCGGCGGCCAGATGCTCGGAGCCGAGATTGGAGGTCATGACGATCAGGGTGTTGCGGAAGTCGACCGTGCGGCCCTGGCCGTCGGTCAGCCGCCCGTCGTCCAACACCTGCAAGAGCACGTTGAAGACGTCCGGATGGGCCTTCTCGACCTCGTCGAACAGGATCACCTGATAGGGCCGGCGCCGCACCGCCTCGGTCAGGGCGCCGCCCTCGTCGTAGCCGACATAGCCCGGCGGCGCCCCGATCAGCCGGGCGACGGCGTGCTTCTCCATGTATTCGGACATGTCGACCCGGACCATCGCGGTCTCGTCGTCGAACAGGAACTCCGCCACCGCCTTGGTCAGCTCGGTCTTGCCGACCCCGGTCGGGCCGAGGAACAGGAAGCTGCCGGTCGGCCGGTTGGGGTCCTGCAAGCCGGCGCGGGCGCGGCGGACGGCATGGGCCACCGCCTTGACCGCGGCCGACTGGCCGACCACGCGGGACTGCAGCTTCTCCTCCATGTGCAGGAGCTTCTCCCGCTCGCCTTCCAGCATCTTGTCGACCGGGATGCC
This sequence comes from Alphaproteobacteria bacterium, assembly GCA_028281265.1. GTDB lineage: Bacteria > Pseudomonadota > Alphaproteobacteria > DSM-16000 > Inquilinaceae > JANQKE01. The sequence goes on from JANQKE010000089.1 coordinate 10,177, forward strand.
GGTCCAGCGGCTGACCACATGGGCGATGTCGCCATCGGTCACCTCTTCGCGCAGCATGCGCCGCTCCGTGGCCTCGCCGCCGGCGGCGAGCTGGCGTTCGAGCTCCGGGATGACGCCATAGGTCAGCTCCCCCGCACGGGTCCAGTTGCCTTCCCGCTGCGCCTGCTCCAGCTCCACCCTTGCCTGGTCGAGCCGTTCCTTCGCCCCTTGGGCGGCGTTGAGGCTGTCCTTTTCCGCCTGCCAGGCGGCGGTCAGCTCGGCCGACCGCTGTTCGAGCTCGGCCAGCTCCGTCTCCAGCGTCTCCAGCCGGTCGCGGGACGCCTGGTCGGTCTCCTTCTTTAGCGCCTCCCGCTCGATCTTGAGCTGGATGATCTTGCGGTCGAGCTCGTCGATCTCCTCGGGCTTGGAATCGACCTCCATGCGCAGCCGGCTGGCGGCCTCGTCCACCAGATCGATCGCCTTGTCCGGCAGGAACCGGTCGGTGATGTAGCGGTTGGACAGGGTCGCGGCCGACACGATCGCGCCGTCGGTGATCCGCACCCCGTGGTGCAGCTCGTACTTCTCCTTCAGCCCGCGCAGGATGGAGATGGTGTCGGGGACGGTCGGCTCCTCGACGAACACCGGCTGGAACCGCCGGGCCAGGGCCGCGTCCTTCTCCACATGCTTGCGGTATTCATCCAGCGTGGTGGCACCGACGCAATGCAGTTCCCCCCGGGCCAGGGCCGGCTTGAGCATGTTGGAGGCGTCCATCGCCCCGTCGGCCTTGCCGGCGCCGACCAGGGTGTGCATCTCGTCGATGAACAGGATGATCTCCCCGGCCGCGGCCCCGATCTCCTGCAACACCGCCTTGAGCCGTTCCTCGAACTCGCCGCGATACTTGGCCCCGGCGATCAGCGCGCCCAGGTCGAGGGCCAGGAGGCGCTTGGTCTTCAGCCCCTCCGGCACGTCGCCGTTGACGATGCGCTGGGCGAGACCCTCGACGATCGCGGTCTTGCCGACCCCCGGTTCGCCGATCAGGACCGGGTTGTTCTTGGTGCGCCGGGACAGGACCTGGATCGTGCGGCGGATCTCGTCGTCGCGGCCGATCACCGGGTCGATCTTGCCGTCCCGGGCCGCGTCGGTCAGGTCGCGGGCGTACTTCTTCAGCGCGTCATAGGCCTGTTCGGCCGAGGCGCTGTCGGCGGTGCGGCCTTTGCGCAGATCCTCGATCGCCGCGTTGAGGGATTGCGGGGTGACCCCGGCCGCCTTGAGCGCTTTCTCGGCCTCGGTGCCCGGCAGCATGGCCAGCGCGAGCAGCAGCCGCTCGGCGGTAACGAACTGGTCGCCCGCCTTCTTGGCCAGCTCCAGCGCCTGGTCGAACAGCTTGGCGGTCTCGCGGGCGAGGTAGAGGTTGGCACCGCCGCCGCCCTGGACCTTCGGCAGCTTCGCCAGCGTCTGGTCGACCCCTTCCCGGGCGCGCTTGGGATCGCCCCCGGCGCGGGTGATCAGGTTGGCGGCCAGGCCTTCCTCGTCGTCGAGCAGGGCCTTGGCCAGGTGTTCGGGCGTGAACTGCTGGTGGCCGTCGCGCAGGGCGATGGTCTGGGCGGCCTGGATGAAGCCTTTGGCCCGATCGGTGTACTTGTCGAATTCCATGGACGGTCCTTTGCGATCTCCGGATGTGGACGATCGGTCTCCCCCGCGCAGGACCGGTTGATGAGGGGGATTGGCCCTCGATCGCAGGCGCCATCCCGGCTCAACGGCCCCGCCCGGCCCCGCCAGCGGCGACCAGGGAGAAACCTGCACGGCGATATGGGAACGGTGCGTGTGTTGCGGAAGTCCCGGCCCGGACGATTGATCCCGCTCAAGCGGAACCGGGAGGAACTGAAAGCCTAGAACGGCGATGCCCCGGTCGGTGTGATCAGCCCGGGCGGCAGCCAGGGATTGGCGGTCGGGGAAGAGAGCGGGGCCGGCGCGACCACCTCGGGCTGTGGCGGCGCCATCAGCAAGGCCGGGGCGGTGGTCAGAGCCGCAGGGGCCGGCGGCCGCGCGATCTCGTGCTCGAACCCGTTGTCCTCGACGCCGTAGACCAGGGTGCCCGCCACGGTGATCCGCACACCGTCTCCGGCCAGCCGGATCGGTCCGTAGACGACCCCGCCCTCGCGGATGTCGACCCGGCCGCCGGCTCCGACCGCCACGGGTCCGTTGACCGTGCCGGAGACCGACAGCACACCGCCGGTCGGGACATCCACGATGCCGAATACCGAGCCACCCGCAGCGACCGTCATCATGCCGGCGCCCGGCGTGCCCCGACCCCCCGCCGGCGCCAGCGCCCGGGCCCCGTGGCCGATGGCGGTGACCGACCCGCTCACCGTCACCGCCCCGGCATCGATGGCGACCGCGATCGCGGCGTCGCCGACGACCTCCACGGCCGCCCCCTGGGCAATCGTCAGGCTGCCGCTCTCCAGGGCGATGCCGACGGCCTGGTCCCGATAGGCGAGCACGCTCGGAACCGGGGACGCTCCCTCGCGGCTGCCCGGCCAGGCATTGCCGGACGGCTCGATCACCGTCGTCCCGCTGGCCGCGACTTGCGTCTCGAACGTGCCGCGGCACCGGGTCTCGCTCCCGGCCGTCTCGCACGCGCCGGGAATGCGGTCGGCCGGATCGGGCAACAGCAGGGCCCGTTCCAGGGCGAAGGCCCCCGCCATCGGATCGGAGGGCCGGGTGCCGGGATCGGCCCGGTTGGCGACGAAGGTGTTGAAGTTGAGCACCGAGAAGTGGCCGTCGCCCCCATGCTGGAACATCACCGTCTGATAGCCGCTGATCGTGCCGCCATGCCCCAGCAGGGTCGCCCCGGTGTTGGGGCTGACCACGCGATAGATCCCCAGCCCATAGCCGGCCGGCGTGCCGGACACCTCGCCCGCGTCGATGGTGGTCAGGCGCAGCCGCTCCTGGAAGGTCGCATCGCTCAGCAGCCCGGTGTCGTTGGTGGTCAGGTCCACCACCCAGCGCAGCTGGTCGGCCGGCACCGACAGCATCGCCCCGGCCGAGCCCGGCACGGACGGGTCGATACGGCTGAACGAGGCGACGGTGCCGGACCACAGCACACCGCGATCGAGCCAGGTGCCGTCGCTGAACGGCTGGCTCGGATCGAGGCCGGTGGGCAGCAGCGTGCCGGAAAGGGCGAGCGGCCCGGTGACCACGTCCGCGACCAGCTCGTCGATACCCCGGCAGCCGCCGGGCGCCGAACAACTGACCGTCTCGGCAACCAGGCCGAGCAGCACGAAATTGGTGTTGGAGTAGAAGAACGCGTCCGGATCGCCCGGTGTGCCGGTGGGTCCGAAGGGCAGCGTGCTCGCGACCAGCGTCTGGGGGGACCGCGCGAGCAGGCCGTTGCGGCTGTTCCACAGCTCGATGGTGGACCGGTCGGACTGCTCGGTGTCCGGAACGCTGAGATAGTCGGCCAGCCCGCTGCGCATCGACAGCAGGTGCTCGATCGTGATCTCCCGGTGCCAGTCCTGCAGCGTCCAGCCCGGGTCCGACACCAGGTCGAACACCCGGTCGTCCAGGCCGACGAGCCCCTGATCCACCTGGTGCAGGACCACCGTGGCGACGTAGGTCTTGGTCTGGCTGCCGATGCGCACCTGATCGGTGGGCGCCAGGACACGACCGGTCTGCGAGGCGAAGTTGGGCCCCGCACTGCCGGTCGCCAGCACCTCGTCGCTGCCGTCGGTCAGGCGGACCGCGTGGGTGGCCCCGAACACGCCCATCCCTGCGGCCACGCTCTCCAGCGTGTGGGCGAGACGGGCTTCAACCTCCGCCGGCAGATCGGCCCGGGCGCCGGCCGGCGCCGAGATCGCGGCGACGGCCGTAACGGCGATCAGCCGGCGTAACACGCCCCTCGCGTGCCGGCATCGTGATCGGCACATCATATCCGGCGGCTCCGCGGCGGTTCGGCGCGACAACGGCTCCGACCATAGATCCTTACTATGTAAAATCATAAGATGAACTCAATTAATGCGACAGGCGCCGATCCGGTGACCGGCCGCCCCGTATCCTGCGCTCGATCAATCGCGCCATGGCCCCGGTCGGGCTATAGCGGTTTCAGGGACCGCCGACACCCGCTCCGTCCCGACGGACCTCCAGCCCATGGCCGATGGACCCAGCACCACCGCCGCGGTCGCCGAACCGGCTGCCCTGTCGCCGGTCGACGATGCGAAGACCGCGCGGGCGGTGCTCCTGGCCACGATCCTGGCGTCGGCCATGGTGTTCATCGACGGGGCGGTGGTGAACCTGGCGCTGCCCTCGCTGCAGGCGGAGTTCGACGCCCAGTTCGCCGGGCTGCAATGGGTGGTCGAGAGCTATCTCATTGCGCTGACGGCGCTCGTCATGATCGGCGGGGCTTTGGGGGACCGGTTCGGCCGGCGCCGGGTGTTCGCGATCGGGACGGCCGTGTTCGCGCTGGCCTCCTTGTGGTGCGGCCTGGCGACATCGCTCGACATGCTGCTGGCCGCCCGTGTCCTGCAAGGCGTGGGCGGGGCGCTGCTGGTGCCCGGCAGCCTGGCGATCATCACGAGCTGTTTCGAGCCGGGCCGGCGCGGCAAGGCGATCGGCACCTGGTCCGCCTTCTCCGCGATCGCCACGGCGGCGGCACCGCTGATCGGCGGGGCGATGGTGGAAACCGGGGGCTGGCGCTGGATCTTCTTCATCAACCTGCCGCCGGCAGCGCTGGTGCTGTGGCTGTCGCTGCGCATGATCCCCGAAAGCCGGGATGAGGAAGGGGCCAAGCGTCTCGACTGGCCCGGTGCGGCGCTGGCGGCCCTGGGCCTCGGCGCCCTGGTGTTCGGGATGATCGAAGGCGGCCGGCTGGGCTTCGACCATCTCTTGGCCTGGCTGCCGATGACGGTGGGCGCGCTGGCCCTGGCCGGCTTCCTGTGGGTCGAGCGGATCAGCCCCGGGCCGATGATGCCGCTGAGCCTCTACAGGCAGCGGGCGTTCGCAGCAGCCTGCGGGATGACCGTGCTGCTCTATGGCGGGATGAGCGGCATCCTGTTCTTCCTGCCGCTGCACCTGATGCAGGTGGTCGGCTACGGCCCGACGATGGCCGGCCTTGCGCTGATCCCCTTCGCCCTGCTGATCGGCGCCCTGTCGCGCAGCTCCGGCGGACTGGTCGACCGGTACGGGGCCCGGCTGCCGCTGACGATCGGTCCGGTCACCGCCAGTATCGGCATCCTGGCGATGGCCGTGCCGGGGACGGCGGGCCCCTATTGGGCGACCTTCCTGCCGGGCGTCGCGATCCTGGGTGTCGGCATGGGCCTGTCGGTGGCCCCCCTGACCACGGCGGTGATGAATGCGGCACCGCCGGGCAAGTCGGGGCTCGCCAGCGGGATCAGCAACGCGCTCAGCCGGCTCGGCACGATGCTGGCGGTCGCGATCCTCGGGGCCATCGCGGCCTCCCTGTTCGTGCCCGCCCTGGCCGACGCACTGACCGATCGCGGCTTCGATGCGGAGGCCCTGATGGCGGCGCTGGGGCCCGAGGTTCTGAAGATGGCGGGCCTGGGACCCCCGACCGGCCTCGGTCCGGCAGAGGCGGCCCGGTTCGCCGAGGCGGTCGACCGCGCGGCACTGCACGCGTTCCGGGGCGTCTGCGCCGCCGCCGGGGCGATGTGCATCGCCGCCGGCCTGCTCGCGGCCATCGGCCTGGGTCCGAAGGGCACCAACCGCTACGCAAGTTAGAGCGTTTTCAGGGAATACCGGATCGATCTGTTGGCGTGTGCCGGATCGATCCGTGGAGGCGCGTAGCACGGCGCGATGCGGTGCATCGGGCAAGCGGCGCACCGCAGCGGTCGGCCGGCACACGCCAACCCGAAGGGCCGGACGGATGGGCCCTGCTGCGGCGTCGCTCGTCGTCGAATATGCCCCGGCATGTCCTTCCTCCTCGCTCCTGGCATCAGGGCCCATCCACCTCGGCAGATCGGCTCGGAAATCCCTGAAACCGCTCTAGCCGGTAGGGATAGCGACGCCGCGCCGTGCTTGGCAACCGATGGCCGTCTCGCGGGCTGGCGGGGCTGGGGCACACTGTTCCGGAAACGGTGCGGAGCGCCCCGATTTCTTGGAACCGATCACCTTTCCGTGTTTTGAGGGAGCTCCTCAGAACACGGGATGGTCTGGATGTGGCCTTTCAAGACGGTGTCGCCCACCGCGACGGCCCGGGCGGGCGGGTCTGACGTTTCATTATGTGGCTCAGGAGCGTGTGAAATCGATCAACGGTCAACGAAGGTCAAGCATCGGTGGACCGAACGAGTTAAGGAGGGCAGCCTTCCAGATCGCCGATCGCGGCTCTTGCGCGAGCTCGGCGATCTCCCGCCCGTCATCAACGCCGAAGCCGGGATATAGCCGCGGACGCATCGCTCCGGTTGCTAAGTCCACCCCCGGGCACACCGGACTGCTGTAGAAGCGCAGTGCCTCTCCACCGGTGTTGCTTGCTCAACCAGCAGCCCGCCGGCTAACCTCGTCAGGATCGAGCCGGACCTTCCACACCGTCATGGCCTCCCGTGTTCCGAACGATCCGAGGATGGGCATAGGCCATCCGCGCGACTCTTGATGGGCCGAGATCGGGCCGCGCATGGCCTCAGGCAAGAAGCAGGACAGGGCGATGACGGACCGGGTGGCCATCGGCGCGACGCTTGCGAAGATCGTCGCGGACACCTGGCGCAGGCTCGACGCCGGTGTGCCGGCGGAGGCTGAGCGCGCGGCGCGGCGTCTCCTTCTCGACTGTGCGGCGTGCGCGGCTGCGGGCTTCACCGAAACGGAAGTGGACGGGCTTGCGCGCGCCCTCGCGGCGGGAACCGGTGCGACGAGGGGGCCGCTCGGCGCACCCGTTGCGCTCCCAGCGCGCGATGCGGCCTTGGTGGCGGGCGCGGCCGTCTGCCGGGACGAGGCGTGCGAGGGGCTCGCGCGCGCTCACGGTCGGCCGGGTATCCATGCCTACGCTGCGCTGGTGGGGGCGCTCTGCCGGGCCGACGCGCCTCTTGGTGCGGTGATCGAGGCGTTCGTCGCAGGCTATGAGGTCGGCGGACGGGCGGGCGCCATCCTGAGAATCCTGCCCGGCATGCACGTCGACGGCACATGGGGCGCCTTCGCCGCCTCGGCGGCGTTGTCCAGGCTTGCGGGCCTTCCGGCAGAGGCGGCGACGGAGCGCCTCGCCGCCCTCGCCTGCCAGCTCCCGGCGAGCCTCTTCGCCCCGCTCGCCCATGGCGACACGGTCCGCAACCTCTATACCGGCCACGCTGCCGCCTTTGCGCTGACGGTGGCGGACGCGCTCGCAGCCGGCTTCACCGCTCCGCTTGCCGCCCTCGAGGCGGTCGGCGACTTCACTTTCCGCGTCGATCCCACAGCCCTACCGGATGGCGCCGCGTGGCTCGTCGTGGAGGCCTATCTCAAGCCGTTCGCGGCCGTGCGGCATGCCCACTATCCGGCGGCGGCCGCGATCGCGCTGTCCCCCCAGGTCTCGGATCGGCTCGACGCCGTCGAGGAGATCACGGTGGCGACCTACACCGAAGCGCTGACCTACGCCTCGAACCGGGCGCCGCAAACGTCGATCGCGGCCCAGTTCAGCCTGTCCTGGGCGAGCGCGCGGGCGCTCGTCTCGGGCGATCTTGGACCGGAGGCGACGCGGCCGGACGCGCTCGCGGACCCTCTCACCCGCAGGCTGGAGGCGCGGGTCCGGCTCGTCGCCGACGAGGCGCGCTTCCCGGCCGGCCACCGCGGCGCGCGCCTGGAGATCACCACGGGCGGCGCGCTGCTCTCGGCCGAGGTGGACGGCGTCACCGGCGATCCCGGCCACGCATGGACCGACGCCGCCCTCGCGCAAAAGGCCCGGCGCTACCTTGCACCGATCGGCGATGCGGAGGCCGTCGAGCGGGTGGTCTCGGCCCTCCTGTCGGGTCCCGCGGACACCCGTGCTGCCGGTCTTCTGTGCCCGGCGCTTCGATAAGGCTCAGGCCGCGCGCGCCGCGATCACGGTGAAGGGCAGCCGCCAGCGCCGGCCGGCTGTCGCCAAGGCGCCATCGAACTCCTCGAACGGTGCGATGGTGACGTCGCGGAAGCCGGCGGCGGCGAGCTCCGTGGGAAGGTCCATCCGGGCGAGCGTCGCCATCCATGGCTCGTTGTTGCGCTCGCCGTGGCCGGCGTGGATGAAGGCGAGGAACGGATCGTCCGGCGGCAGAAAGTCGAGGTTCATGAACGCCGCGCCCGGCGCGAGGAGCCGGCGCGCTTCAGCGAACACGGCCCGCACATGGCTTGGCGGCATCTCGTGGAGGAGCATGGTCGACGTGACGAGCCCGTAGGCGCTGGCCGCGAGCCCGGTCGCCGCGGCGTCGGCCTGGTGGAAACGCACGTCGTCGATCCCGCCGGCGAACGCGGTCCGCGCGGCCAGGCGAAGGCACGGCGCGGAAAGGTCCACCGCGTCGATGGTTGCGTCGGGGAAGGCCTCCGCGATCGGCAGGGTGGACTTGCCGTAGCCGCAGCCGAGATCGGCGATCCGTCCCGGATCCGGTGCCGCCTCGCCGAGGAGGTCCGCAAAGCGGGTGTGGAGCGTTTGGGCCCGTCCACGCCCATCCGCGCCGGTCACTTGCCGTCCGGTGGTCCCGCGCGCGCCGTAAGCGTAGGAGAGGCCGCCGATGTCCTCGCGCCAGACACCGCCGGGCTGCTGGTGGACGTCGACGTCGCAATAGTAGGCGGGCAGCTTCAGTTCGGGGTCGAGCCCGAGGAGGCCGTCCGGAAGATCGGGCGCGATCTCTTCGGCATGGTCCGCCCGATGCCGCTGGAGGAACGGCACGATGCCGAGCCGACCGGTGTATTTCAGCGCCTGGAGGCGGCGCTCCAGGAAGGCGAAGGTGCGGGCGGCCGGATGGTCCGCAACGGCGTCGGCGACGGAGGCGGCGCTCGCCCCCGGGCCGATCGCCTGCCGCTCTTCGGCGGTGCGCTTCAGGTCGCCGAAGAGTTCCGTAGCCCAGATCGCCTTCGCGTCGGCAAGGAAGGCCTGGTAGGCCTCGAACTCTCGCCGATCCGCTCTGCCGTGTTCAGCCATCCCGACCTCCCGCGTCCGGCCCCCGCGAAGCCTGGCGCCCGGCGATCTCAGCGAGGAGCGAGCCGACGAACGCCTTCCGCTCCGCCGCCGATACGAGGCGTTCCGCCTCCGACGGATCGGGTGCGGCGTCGACGTCGAGGATCCCCGCTGTCGAAAGGGCGGTCTCGAGCCGCCGCACGCGGTCCCGCAAGACCCATACCTCCGCCCCGAGCGCGAGGCAAAGCCCGAGCGCCCGGTCGATGCCCGGGTGCTCGAAATAGTGCGGCTCGGCGCCCGCGACGTCCGGTTTCACGGTCATTGGGCGAGGCCGAGTTCCTCGAGGATCGCGCGGTTCGACTCGTTGTCCGTGGCGAGCTGGCCGGCGAAGGCGCCGGTGTCGGCGTAGCTGAACTCCACCAGGACCGTGTTCCCGTAGTCGCGGATCTGGTCGGTCTCGAGCGCGGCCTTCAGTGCCCCGCTCAACTTCTCAACCGCATCCTCGGGCGTTCCGGCCGGCACCCACATGCCGATCAGTGTCGGCAACGAGGCGTCAACGCCAGCATCGCGGAAGGTCGGCAGTTGCGGCACCACGGAGGCGCGCTCCTCGCCGAACTGGGCGAGGGCGACGAGTTTACCCGCCTCGTCCTGCGGCAAGATCGAGGAGGCCATGCCGATCACCAGGTCGATGTCACCGGCGAGCGCGGCCGCGATGGCGGGCGTCACACCCTGGAAGGGAATGTGGAAGAGTTCGATCCCCGCAGCACGGGAGAACGCCTCGCCGTGGAGGTGGGAGAGGCCGCCCGTGCCCGCGGTCCCGAAGCTGACCACGCCCGGGTTCTCCTGGGCGTAGGCGATCAGCTCGTCGAGCGTGGCGAAGGGGGTGCCGACGCGGGCCGCAAGGAGGTTCGGGCCGGTGGCGACACGGGCCACGGGCTGCAGGTCGTCGAAATCGTAGCCGAGGTCCCGCTGGTGCGGGCCGACGGTATGGACCGAAGCGAAGGCGAACAATGCCGTGTAGCCATCGGGATCGGAGGTCGCGACCTCGCGCGCGCCGACGGTGCCGCCCGCCCCCGGCTTGCTCTCCACTACGATCGGCACGCCGAGTTCCTCGCTCATCACCTCCGCGACCGTGCGTGCGAGGGTGTCGGTGGCACCCGGCGAGTAGGGCACGATGAAGGTGATCGGCCGCGAGGGATAGTGGTCTTGCGCAACCGCCGTTCCGGCCGCGATGCCGGTGACCGCCGCCGCCGCGAGGGCGACCTTGAGGATCGAGTTCATGCTGCGTCTCCCGCTCTGGTTATTCTTGCCGGTGCCGCCGGTCCGATCGCATTATCGGTCTCTCCGCGGCGAAGTGTTAACAATTCGGAGGTTGTCCCGTCTCTCGCTCTGGTTGTTTCTTGCTCGTGCTGCTCTTGTACCGCTGCTCCGACCGCATTATTGGCCTCTCCGCGGAAAAGTGTCAACAATTTGAGGGTTGCCCCGCTCCAGACCCATTCCCGGCAGCGGTCACATGAGCGACGTCGTTCCAGACGTCCTGGCGTACGATAAGCCCGTCCCGGATCTCGAAACGGTCCACGAAGCGGATGCCGGAGAAGCGGGTTCCATCACGGAATGTGCCGTTGAGCGTGCCGAAACACCACACGATGGTGGATGCGCCATCGGCAAGCACGTCGAAGCGTTCGAAAGACTTGCCGACATGGCGGTAGCGGCCCGTGGACCCGGCAACGATCTCCTCGATCGAGGCGCGTTTCGCCCCGCCCGGGAAGGTGATGTCGACGCCTGTGGCAAGGAGAGCGCCGGCCGCCGCCACGTCGCGCCGTTCCAGAGCGGCGAGGAAGTCGCCCACGATGCGCTCGGCCTCGGCCGCCGGGTCGGATACGATCGTCGCCGTGTCGGTGCTCATTCGGGGCTCCTTGCGTCCATACCGCCGGCTTCCGCCCGGCGGCGCAACGCTGCACGGGCGATCGGCACCAGGCTTGCCACAAGGACGAGGAGTGCGGCGGCGAGGAAGGCACCGCTGATCGGCCGTTCCACGAACGTGGCGAGGTCGCCCCGGGAGAACAGGAGCGCCCGGCGGAAGTGCTCCTCCATCATGGGTCCCAAGATGAAGCCCATCAACAGCGGCGCGGCGGGGTACTGATAAATCAACATGAAGTAACCGATCACGCCGAAGATGATCACAATCAAAACGTCAAACGGATTGTTATTAACACTGTAGACCCCAACGCAGATGAAGAACAAAATACCGATGAACAAGTAGTGGTAAGGGATTGTCAGGATCCGCACCCACAGTCCGATCAGCGGGATGTTGAGGATCAGGAGAATCAGATTGCCGATCCAGAAGCTGACCACAAGCCCCCAGAACAATTGCGGCTGGGTGGAGAAGAACTCCGGTTGCGGCAGAATCCCATGGATCATCATGGCCGCGAGGAGGATGGCCATGGTGGCGTCGCCCGGGATCCCGAGCGTCAGCGTCGGAATGAAGGCGGCCTGCACGGAGGCGTTGTTGGCGGCCTCCGGTGCGGAGATGCCCTCCACCGCACCGCGCCCGAAGCGCGCCGGCGTTCGCGAGATCTTCTTCTCCAGCGCGTAGGACATGAAGGCGGCGATGCTCGGCCCCGCGCCCGGCAGAATACCGACGAACGATCCGATGGCCGAGCCGCGCAGGGCCGGCTTCCAGGCCAGGCGCATATCCTGACGGGTGGGGATCAGCGACTTGATGGTAATGGAGCGCGGGTCGATGACGGTCGTACGCCGATTGCCGATGTTGGCGAGGATCTCGGCGACGCCGAAAAGGCCCATGGCGACGGCGATGAGGTTGAGGCCGTCGAAGAGCTCCACGATGCCGAACGTGAAGCGGTCCTGTCCGGAATTGACGTCCATTCCGACGAGGCCGAGCACCAGGCCGGCCACCACCGCGACGAGCCCCTTCAGCGGCGAGCCGATGGATAGCGCCGAGGCGGCGACGAGACCGAGCAGCATCATCGAGAAGTACTCGGCCGACGAGAAACGCAGCGCGAATTGGCCGAGCACCGGGGCAAAGCCCATGAGGAGGAGGATCGCGAGCGTGCTGCCGACGAAGGAGGTGATCGTCGTGATGAACAAGGCAACGCCCGCCCGCCCCTGGCGCGTCATCGGATAGCCGTCGAGGCATGTGACCGCGTTCGGCGCGGTGCCGGGCAGGTTGAGCAGGATGGAGGCGATCGAGCCGCCGTACTGGGATCCGTAGAAGATCCCGGCGAGCATGATGATCGCGCTCATCGGCTCGAGGTGAAACGTCACCGGCAGGATCATCGAGACGGCCGCGAGCGCGCCGATGCCCGGCAGCACACCGACGAACATGCCGATCGACACGCCGACGAAGCAGAACAGGAGCGCCTCGCCGGAGAGCGCCGCCGAAAAGCCGATGGCGAGACCTTCGAGAAGGTTCATCCCCCTCAACCTCCGAACGCGGTCAGCGGGATGGCAAGGCCCCGCACGAAGACGAGCCAGCCGAAGCCGGACAGCGCCGCCGCGATCGCGAGGATCCTCAGTGGCCTTGCGGGCGGGTGGGCAAACGCCGCGAGGATCACCAGCACGAAGGTCGCCGGAACCAGACCGAACGGCTCCACGAGGAGCCCCCAGGCGCCGAGCCCTGCCATGACGAAAAGGAACGGAGCGAAAGCAGGCAGGACGGTACGGTTCCGCCCGCGCAGGGCCTCCATGACGAGGCCGATCGACAGGACCAGGAGAAGCGTTCCGAGCGCGATCGGAAAGTAAGCCGGACCGATCCTGACGATGGTGCCGAGCCCGTAGGTCCGTCCCTCGAGGATGACGTAGACGCCGATGGCGCCGAGGATGAGGGCGACCGCGATCTCGCCGGCGTCCGGGCGTGTGGCGGGGGCTTCCTCACTCACCGTCGGACCTCGCTCTCGTCGGTCCCCGCACCGTTCGGCGGTGGCTTGCGTGGGTGTTCGGCCGATCGGGCCGCAAGCCGCCGAGAGCGGGCGTGGGTCAACCTCCGTGACGCTTCGGGCAACGCCCCGAAAGAGGCAAGCCGACACCCCTGCCGTCGCCATGACCTGCCGAGCGGATGCGTCGCCGTCATCCGCACACCGCCATAACTTGATCCTCGGAACCGATATGGGTCCGCATCACGGCGGGGAAGATGCCGCCCTCTCCGAGGAGCGCCGCTTCCGCGTCATGCCGCACGTCGATCGTTGCGGAAAGCTCGATGACGCGCTCGCCGGTGATCGTCACTGCAACGGTGGGCGCGTCGCCGGCAAGCGCGGCGCGCACGTTGCGGATATCCACCGTGCTCATCCCGGTCAGCGGCAGGGCCTCGACGTCGACTTCCCCGGCGAGCGTCACGGGCAGGATGCCGAGGCCGATCAGATTGGCGCGATGGATCCGCTCGAACGACGTGGCGATCACGGCGCGGACCCCGAGGAGCGACGGCCCCTTTGCCGCCCAATCCCGGCTGGAGCCTGCGCCGTAGTTGCGGCCCGCGAACACGACGAGTGGCGTCTGTGTCGCGCCGTAGGCAGCAGCCGCCTCATATAGCGTCGCCGCATCGCCGTCGGGCCCGATGGCGAACCCGCCCACCCTGTCCGGCACCATCAGGTTCAGGGTTTGGGGATTGGCGAAAGTCGCCCGCGCCATCACCTCGTGGTTGCCGCGACGCATGGTGAAGGCGTTGAACGCCCGCGATGGCACGCCGGATGCCGCAAGATAACGGCCTGCTTCGCTGTCCTGCGGGATCTCGCCGGCCGGGATGATGTGGTCGGTGGAAAGGTCGTCGCCGAACACGGCCAGAATGCGGGCGCCGACGACATCGTCCGCGGGCGTCGGTGCCGCGGCGAAGAATGGAGGCTCCTTCAGGTAGGTCGATGTTTGCGGCCACAAGAACAGCGGGCCGTCGGGCGCTTCCAGGGAGCGCCAACGGTCCGTCCCGTCCTCGCAGTCCTGGTAGGTCTTTCGGTAAAGGCTCGGCGCCATGGCCTTCGGGACGAGCGCCGCCACGTCGCCCGCATCGGGAAGGAGGTCGCGAAGATAAACCGCCGTCCCGTCCGGCCGGGTGCCGATGGGTTCGCGTGTCAGGTCGATGTCGATGCGACCGGCAAGCGCGTAGGCGATGACGAGCACCGGGGAAGCCAGGTAGCTCGCGCGGATCTGGCGGTGGATGCGTCCGGGAAAGTTCCTGTTCCCGGAAAGGACCGCAGCGGGTTCGAGGCCGGCCTCGATGGCGGCCGCCATCTGCGGCGTGAGCGGCCCCGACTTGCCCGAACACGTGGTGCAGCCAAAGCCGACCAGATGAAAGCCGAGGGCTTCGAGGTCATCGAGCAGCCCGGTATCCGAGAGATAGCGCGCAACCACGCGGGAGCCTGGCGCCAAGGACGTCTTCACGAAGCCCGGCACGCTGAGGCCGGCCGCGCGGGCATTGCGGGCGAGAAGACCGGCGGCCAGCATGGCGGGCGCGTTGGCGGTGATGGTGCAGGCGGTGATGGCGGCGATGGCGAGCGCCCCCGCCGCCGGCTCCGTCTGCCGGCTCGCCCCCTTTTTCGCAACGGCCGCGAAGCTCGCGGGGACATCCGCCAAGCCCAGTCTCGCATCCGGGCGCGACGGCCCGGCGAGCGAGGGAGAAAGCGCCGACAGATCGAATTCTATAATCCGGGAATAGTGCGGATCCCGGTCATCGGCGGTCCTCAGCACGCCGATGGCGCCGGCGGCTTCCTCGACGAGGGCGATGTGCGCGGCCTCCCGCCCCGTTCTGGCGAGATAGTCGAGCACGGCCCTGTCGATGGGGAAGTAGGCCATGGTCGCGCCGTACTCCGGCGTCATGTTCGCGATGGTCGCCCGGTCTTGCGCGGAAAGCTGCGTCAGCCCCGTACCGAAGAACTCGACGAATGCGCCCACGACGCCCGCTTCCCGAAGCACACGGGCCAGGGACAGCGCGATATCCGTGGCAGCGAGTGCCGGGCTGAGGGCACCGTCGAGCCGCACGCCGACGATCTCCGGCAACTCGATCGTGTAGGGGAGCCCGAGGATCGATGCCATGGCCTCGATGCCCCCGACCCCCCAGGCGGCAAGCCCGATGCCGTTCACCATCGGCGTATGGCTGTCGCACCCCAAAACGAACTCCGGGAAGGCGAACGGCGCGCCTCCGACCGAGCCGGTTGCGACCAGCTTTGCCACGTGTTCCAAATGAACCTGGTGGATGATGCCGGTGCCCGGCGGGAACACCCGAAGGTTCCGAAACGCTTGGGCGGCCCATTTGAAGACGGCATAGCGCTCGCCGTTGCGGTCGAACTCGACCGCGAGGTTCTTCGCGACCGCATCCTTCGTCCCCGCGACTTCGACGATGAGCGAGTGATCGACCACGAGGTCCACCGGGATCGTCAGATCCACGGTCTGCGGATCGATGCCGCGCCGGGCGGCTTCCCAGCGCAGAGCCGCCAGATCGAGCAGAACCGGCAGGCCGCTCGAATCGGGCAGGATCGCACGGTTGGGCTTCAGGGAGATCGCCGCACCACCACTGCCGGGCCAGTTCGCGAGGCGGACGAGATCGGCCTTGGCCGCCGGATCGGTGAGTGCCTGCCGCGCGACGTTCTCGGTCAGAAGGCGAAGGCTGTAGGGCGTCGTGCCGAGCTTATCCCCCAGCACCGCGCCAAGGTCGATCACCGCATGGCCGGTCGTGAGGCGCTTTGTGGGGATTTCCG
This sequence comes from Alphaproteobacteria bacterium, assembly GCA_028281265.1. Classification (GTDB taxonomy): domain Bacteria; phylum Pseudomonadota; class Alphaproteobacteria; order DSM-16000; family Inquilinaceae; genus JANQKE01. Next base: position 25,921 of record JANQKE010000089.1, read on the forward strand.
CCCTCACGGGGTCTGGAGACGTCCTCAAGTGCGCTCGCCGCCCGGGTCAACGCGGTCCGAACGCCATGAGATCGCGCAAAACACGATTGACGCACGCAAAGTTCCGCTCCATCCGGGTCGCATTGGGCCTATCGCGCTGAAAAACCGTTCCGGCTTGGCCGGACCTCAGTGGTGCCGACATTGGTCGATATGACCGAAGATGGCGTGACTACGCTTAGATTGTCAACACTTTACCGAGCTGGCAACGCCACACGGACTGTGCAACGAGAATGCACGATGCGCTGCGAACGAGAAGTGGAGCAGATGGCCGAACAGCAGCAGACGCTCGTCGAGCAGGTCTTCGCGCAGATCTACGAACTCATCCTGTCGGGCGATCTCCAGCCAGGCGGGGTGGTGAACGAGGCGGCGCTGGCGCAGCGTTTCAGCGTCAGTCGCGGCCCCGTCCGCGAGGCGATCCAGCGGTTTCACGGCATTGGTCTCGTGACGCGCGAACCCTTCATGCGTGCACGGGTGGTGTCCCTCTCCGGCAAGGATCTCGTGGAGATCTTCCAGCTCCGGGAAGCGGTGGAAGGGATGGCGTGCCGGCTGGCGGCGCAGCACATGCCGGATGAGGAGATCGCAGAACTTCTGGACGATCTGGAGGCGGCACGCGAGGGAAAGCCACGGCCCGCGCAAAGCGGCTTGTCGGACAGTGTCGTCGATATCCACACCCGCATCGCGCGCGGTTGCGGCAACAGCCGGATCGAGCATCTCCTGACGCGCGATCTTCACCACCTGATCCGGCTCTACCGGGTGCGCTCACGCTACGCTCCGGGCCGCCCCAAAGCCGCCCTGGAAGAGCATTGGCGGATCGGCCGGGCCTTGCGCGCGCGCGATCCGGAGCTTGCCGAATCGCTCATGCGCGCGCACATCGCCTCGGCCACCGACACGCTGCTCTCGACGCTCAACGGCGCCGCTGCGCCGGTTCCCGCAACAGCCCTCGCATGAGCCCCCATCGACGCACAAAGCGTTGACACTCTCGGCTCGAGAGTGGAAAGTGTTGACACTTTGGAGTGGCGGGCATCGGGTCCGCCACCCGTTTCGACGAGAGCGCTCAACGTGACACGCGCACAACGCATGCGGGCGCTCCTGCGGGCGGACGGCATCATCGCCTCGCCCGGCGTTTACGACGGCTACAGCGCCAAGATGGTCGAGAAGGCCGGCTTCACCTCCTGCTGCACGACCGGTGCGGGTCTTGCCAATGCGCGCCTCGGCGTGCCGGACGTCGGCCTCATGAGCCTGTCGGACAATTTGGACGCCTGCCGCGTCATCGCCCGCGCCATCGACATTCCGGTGATGGCCGACGCCGACAACGGCTACGGCAATGCCGTCACCGTCTACGAGGTGACGCGGCTGTTCGAGGAGACCGGCGTCGTCGGCATCAACATCGAAGATCAGGTCATCCCCAAACGCTGCGGTCACATGGAAGGCAAGGCCATCATCGATGCCGACGAGATGGCCAAGAAGATCGAGGCCGCTTGCGACGCGCGGCGCGACGACGATTTCGTCGTCCTGGCACGCACTGACGCGATCGCCGTCGGCGGCATGGACGAGGCCTTGCGCCGCATCGACCTATATTGCCGCGCAGGCGCCGACATCATCTTCCCCGACGCCGTGCGCGCCGCCGACGACATCAAGCGCATCGTCGACGCATCGCCCGTGCCGGTGTCCATCAACATGGGGTTCGGCATCCGGCAGCGGCCGACGACGCCGCTCCTGTCGATCTGCGAGTTGGAGCGGCTCGGCGTCAAGCGCGTGTCGCTGCCCCGAATGCTGCCGGCCGCGGCAATCCAGGCGATGCAGTCCGCACTCGACGTCCTGGCCCAGTCGATCGCTTCGGGCGAGGTCGTGGACCGTCCGGACCTTCTCGTGAGCATCGACGCAATCTGGGACCTCATGGGTGAGAGCCGAATCCGCGAGCTCGATGCCCGCTATGCCACCGCCGACGCGCAAGGCCCCTCCCGCCCCTACAGGCTGAAGGCCGCAGGCTGATGGCGCACGCGCGCACAGATCGACGAGGCCATTTGATGGAGGACGGCCTCATCCGTCCCTCTGAAACCGACCTCATGCGCTGGAGGCCGAGCCGTGACGCCGCCTAACGCCGCGTCTGCCCCTTCTCCCGCCGCCGTGGCCCCAGACCCCGGCCCGCGCACATGCGCGGTGTCTGACCGGGCTCGGAGCGTCTTTCCGGACGGGCGGTTGACGGCGGCGGACACGCGGCCCTTCCCCGTCGTCATGGCCCGCGGCGACAAAGACCGCATCTTCGATGCCGACGGGATCGAGTACTTGGATTTTCACCTTTCCTCCGGCGCGCTCGCCCTCGGCCACGGCCATCCGCGCGTGATGGATGCCGTGCGCCGCCAGGTGGACAAGGGCTTCAACTTCGGGGCGATGAACACGTCTGCCGTCGCGCTCGCAGAAGGGATCGTCGCGGCTGTTCCGTCGATCGAATGCGTGAAGTTCACCAACTCCGGCACCGAGGCGACCCTCCACGCAATCCGCATGGCGCGCGCCTACACCGGCCGCGACCTCATCGTCCGGTTCGAGGGCGCCTACCACGGACACCTCGACATGGTGTCCCTGTCGAACAAGCTCGCCGGGCTCGGGCCGCAGGATGCCCATGAGATGCCGGGCCTGCGCCCCATCCCGGACTGCGCCGGCATTCCGGACGCCATCACCGATCTTTGCCTTGTCGCACAGTTCAACAACGCCGCCCGGCTCGACGAGATCTTTTCCGCCCACCGGGACCGCATCGCCGCGGTCATCATGGAACCGCTCCAAAGGTTCATCGAGCCGCAGCCCGGGTTCCTGGAAGCCGTCCGTGAGATCGCGAAGCGACACGGTGCGCTCCTCATCTTCGACGAGATCGTGACGGGCTTTCGCCTCTCGCCCTCCGGGGCGCAGGGCCGCTATGGCGTCGCGCCCGATCTCACGGTGATGGGCAAGATCATCGGCGCAGGGTTCCCGAACGGCGCCATCGGTGGGCCGGACACCATCATGCGCGACCTCTTTGGTCCGTCGGCCCGTGTGCCGGTCTACCTTGCCGGGACCTTCGCAGGACATCCCGTGGCCTCCGCCGGTGGTGCGGCGACCCTCTCGGTCCTCTCCGAACCCGGCGTCTATGAGCAGCTCGAGACATTGACGGATCGGCTGCGCACCGGCGTCAGGGACGCGTTCGCGCGCGCCGGCGTCCCAGGACACATCCTCTGCCCGGGGCCGATGTTCCACATCCACATCGGCGCAAACGTGCCCCAGAATGCGCGTGAAGCACTGACCGGTGACGGTGCGTTCCGAAAGCGCCTTTGGGACGCGCTCTTGCGTCGGCAGATCCACCTCACCGGGGGCCGCGGGTTCGTCAGCCTGCAGCACACCGAAGCCACCATCGACGCATTTGTCGAACGCTTCGATGAGGCTCTGCACGAAGTGGGACACGCCTCATGATCGAGATCGGCATCGACGTCGGCGGCACCTTCACCGATGTCGTCATGATCGATCGCGCTGCCGGTCGGTTGCACGTGGCCAAGACCGCGTCGACACCCCAGGACCAGTCGATCGGCATCCTCGCCGGCCTGAAGCGCCTCGGCGTTGATCCGCACACGATCGATCGCTTCACCCACGGCACCACGGTCGCCACCAACACGGTGCTGGAGCGCAAGGGCGCCAGGGTTGCGATGATGACCACCGCCGGCTTCCGCGATCTCCTCGAGATCGGGCGGACGAACCGTACCAAAGTCTACGACATGAAGCTCATGAAGCCGGCACCGCTCGTGCCGCGCGGCCTGCGCTTCGAAGTCGCCCAGCGGACCCACGTTCACAGTCTTCCGGCCACCCCACCGTCGGCCGCCGACATCGATGCCGCGCTCGAGCGATGCCGCGCGGAAGGGGTGGAGGCGATCGCCGTCTGCTACCTCCACTCCTACGCCGACCCGTCCGATGAAGAGGCGACGGTGGCCGCGATCCGCGCGTCGGCACCTGACATCCATGTCACAGCCTCGTCCGATGTCGTGCGCGAATACAAGGAGTATGAGCGCTTCTCCACCGCAACGCTGAACGCCTACGTGATGCCGGTGATGGCGCGCTACCTTTCGGGCCTTGAGGGACGGCTCGGCGAGGGCGGTTATCGGCACCCCATCGAGGTGATGCGCTCCGGCGGTGGCCTGATGCGTGCCGACACCGCACGGCGCTATCCGGTCGAAACGCTTCTGTCCGGCCCGGCCGCCGGCGTCATGGGTGCGCTGCGGATCGCGGAGAGTTCGGGCACGCAAAACCTTGTCACCTACGACATGGGCGGCACCTCCACCGACGTCGCCCTGATCGCCGGTGGGCAGGTGACGCGGACGGCCGAGACCCGGATCGCGGATCTGCCGCTCAAGACCAACCAGATCGACATCGTGACGGTCGGCGCCGGTGGTGGCTCGATCGCGCACCTTGGCATTGCGGGAGAACTGCGCGTTGGGCCGGAGAGCGCCGGCGCAAGCCCTGGTCCCGCCTGCTACGGCAAAGGGGGCGACAAGGCGACCGTCACCGACGCCAACATGGTGCTTGGCCGCCTGTCGTCGAGCTACGCGCTGGGCGGTGAAATCAAGGTCCGGCCGGAGCGGGCCGAGGCGGTGGTGGACGCCATCGCAAAGCCGCTCGGCCTCTCGCGCGAGGCCATGGGCGAGGGGATCCTGAAGCTCGTCAACACGCGCATGGCAAGCGCGATCCGCGAGATTTCCATCCAGCGCGGCCACGACCCGCGCGACTTCGCCCTGGTCGCCTACGGTGGCGCCGGGCCCATGCACGCCGTCGACCTTGCGCGCGATCTTTCGATGCCCCGTGTCATCATCCCGCCGGCTCCGGGCAACCTGTGCGCATTCGGCCTTCTCGTCACCGACCTTGCGGCCGAACAGTCCGAGACGCTGCTCGCCCGCCTTGACGACATCGACGCGGCCGACCTTGCCGCGCGCTTCGCAGCGCTCGGGGCCAGCGCCCGCGCGTCGCTCGTCGCCGATGGCGTGGCGGCCGACACGATCACGCTCTCCTACGCCGCCGACATGCGCTACGTCGGCCAGAAGTCCGACATTCCTGTGCCGGTGGTCCTGGAGAGTTTGTCGACCGACGACCTCGCCGACGCCTTCTTCCGCACCTATGCAGAGCGGTTCAACCACACCTTCCGCAAAGCGCCGTGCGAGATCGTCACCGTGCGCGTGTCGGCGCAGTCGGCGGTGGATCGGCCGGACCTTGCCGCGCTTACCGCCCCGGAGCCCTCGGGCGATGCCGATGCCAGCGGTGTCATCGGCCGGCGCAAGGTGCACTTCCCCGGGGTCGGCTGGGTCGATTGCGCCGTCTACGACCGTTACCGCCTGCCGCCCGGACGCGAGCTTGCCGGGCCCGCCATCGTGGAAGAACTCGGCTCCACATCCGTCATCGCTCCCGGCGACGTCTTCGCACTCGACGCGGCCGGCAACATCATCATCACGATCGCGCCGGAGGCCGCGGCGATCGCCGCGGAGTACGTCACATGATCGACCCGATCACACTGGAAGTCATCCAGGAACGGCTCATCTCCATCGTGCGCGAGATGCGTGCGACCCTGGCCCATGTCGCCCACTCCTCCGTGCTTTACGAGGCGCGGGACTTCTCCTGCATCATCATGAACGGCAAGGGCGAGGCAGTCGCCCAGTCGGCCGACAATCCGGGCCACATCATTCCGCTGCCCTGGTCCGTGCGCGTCGCCATGGAGCGTTTTGGCGACGACATCAATCCGGGCGATATCCTCATCATCAACGACCCCTATGCCGGCGGCACGCATCTGAACGATGTCGCCATCGTGGTGCCCGTCTTCATCGGCGAGGACCTCGTCCTCCTCCCCGCAATCCGCGCCCACTGGGCCGATGTGGGCGGCATGACGCCGGGCTCCCTGTCCGGCACCTCCACGGAGATCTTCCAGGAAGGCGTGCGCATTCCGCCGATCAAGATCTACGAACGTGGCGAGCCGGTCTCCGGCGTGATGGACCTCATGTTCGCCAACATGCGCGTGGAGAGCGAGCGGCGCGGCGATCTCCAGGCGATGATCGAGACCTGCCGCACGGCCGAAGCCCGCATCCGCGAGCTTGTCGAGAAGTTTGGCCTGGGCACCCTCTTCGAGGCCACGGGCCTGCTTCTGGATCGCACCGAAACCCGCATGCGCCGGTTGATCGGTACCATCCCCGACGGGGACTACACCTTCGAGGACTACCTGGACGCTTCCGGCACCAGCGACGATCCGGTGCTTCTGAAGACGAAGCTCACCGTGACCGGGGACTCGATCGCCGTCGATTTCACAGGCTCCTCGCCGCAGGTGAAGGGGCCGATCAACGCCTCGCTCGCCGTGACCACAACGGCGGCGTTCGCGATCCTCAAAACCGTGCTTGATCCCGACAATCCCATCAACCACGGCGCGTTCCGCCCCGTGACCGTGACCGCGCCGGAGGGCACGATCCTCAACGCGCGTTTCCCCGCGCCCTGCGGCGGCTTTGCCGAAATCCGGCGGCGCACGCAGTCCGTTGTCATGGGGGCACTGTCGCGCGCGCTCCCCAAGGCGATCGCCGGCGACGTGAAGGGGTCAGCGAACCACTGCTACGTCGGCGGCTTCAACCCCGAAACGGGCCGGCACTTCATTTTCTACGAATATCCCGCCGGCGGCACGGGCGGCTACGAAGAGGCAGACGGAAGCTCGGCCTTCCGCTCCTTCGACGAGGGCGATTTTTCGTCCATCCAGCCGGTGGAGGCGATCGAGAACGAGTTCCCGATCGTGATCGAGCGCTGTGCGTTGCGCGTTGATTCGGGTGGTCCCGGGCGCCATCGGGGCGGCCTTGGCATCGTGCGCGAGGCGCGGCTCCTGGCGGACGAGGCGTCCTACTCGGTGCTGTCGGACCGGTGTGTGCTGCCGCCGTTCGGGCTGCATGGCGGCTCGTCCGGCGCGCCCAACAGCTTTACCTACCGTCGCAACGGCGAAGAGCTTCAACCGGGCGCGATTCCCGGCAAGGCCACCGGCACGGAGCTTGTGGCGGACGACGTCGTTATCATGCGCTCGGCTGGCGGTGGGGGCTTCGATGATCCCCTCGCACGCGACCCCGCGGCCGTCGCCCTCGATGCGGCCGCGGGCTACATCACGGTCGCCCACGCGGCTGACGCCTATGGCGTCGTGCTCGGCCCCGACGGCAGCGTCGATACAGCCGCGACCGAGGTCCGGCGGAAGGCCCTGGAAGAAGCGCGCTGTGTCCTGCGCGTCGTCGCCACGGCCGCCGCAGACGCTGGCGAGTACGAACACGGCCGTCGCTGGGTGCGCATTGGCGCGGCAAGCGCGCGCCAGCACGGTTTTGTCGACGGTGCGCCGCTTGAGGTGGTCCTTGCCGTCGGTGCGCCGTTGCGGGCGTGGACGCGGGTGGACAACGCGCTTCCCGCCGGCGGGGTGTGGCTGGGGCCGGAGGGCTCGCAGATCCTCGGTGTCGGCCAAGGTGATAAGGTGTGGCTGCGTTCGCTCGCCCTCGGCCCGGCCGAGCTGCGCGGCGACGCTGAACCGCGCAAGGTCGCCTGATCCGGCATGGCACGTTTTGCCGATCAACGCATTGTCGTGACGGGCGCTGCGGGCACCATCGGTGGTGCCATCGCATCGGCGTTCCGTGACGAAGGCGCCCGTATCGTCGCGCTCGACAAGATGCTGCCGCGCACGGACGACGCCCTGTGTCTTGCCGTGGACGTTGCCGACCGGGCGGCGCTCACCGCCGTCGCGGACACGGTTCTGGACGGCGGCGCGGTGGATGTCCTTATCAACTGTCACGGTGTTCAGGTGCGCTCCGACGCGATGGGTGCCACCGACGAGGCGTTTCAGACGATCTTCGAGGTCAATGTCGCCGGCGCTTGGCGCACTGCGCAGCTCTTCGGCCCGGCGCTGCGGGAACGGCACGGTGCGATCGTCAACGTGACGAGCATCAACGGTGTCGTCGCGGCGCGCACAGGCGCCCTCTACGGCGCATCCAAAGCCGCGCTCAATCACCTCACAAAGGTCCTCGCCCTTGAGCTGGCGCCTGAGGTGCGCGTCAACGCCGTGGCGCCCACGGTGGTGCGCTCGGCCATGACCGAGGATGTCTTCGCCCGCGACGGCTACGAGGAAAGCAAGAAGGCCGCGATTCCGCTCGAGCGGATCGCCCTGCCGGAGGATGTCGCTGGGCCCGTCCTTTTCCTGGCCTCCGCCGACGCCGGCATGATCACCGGCCACGTCCTGCCCATCGACGGCGGGCTCTCGCTGTCATGACCTTCCACAACTGGAGAATTCAATGCTGACCGTAAAGCGACTGAGCATGGCCGACTGTGACACCATCATGGCCGCTGCCGTGGCCAAAGCCCACGAGGTCGGGACGCCGAAAGACATCGCCATCGTCGACGAGAGCGGCCACCTCCTCGCCTTCAAGCGCATGGACGGGGCAAAGTTCTCGGCCGTCGATATCGCCATCAACAAGGCCTTCACGTCCGCCGGCGGTGGCCGCGCGACCAAGGACTACAAGGATGTTGCCGGACCCGGCGGTTCGGCCTTCGGCATCCACACGCAGCTTGGCGGTCGCTTCACGATCATCGGCGGCGGCATTCCGATCGTCGTGGACGGTGAGATCGTCGGTGCTGTCGGGGTCTCGTCCGGGGCGGCGGCGGAAGACCATGACGTTGCCCAGGCGGGCATCGACGCCTTTACCGCAACGCTCTGATCTCGGGCGCGTTCATCGACAGCCTTGCCGGGCGCGTCGCTACGCTCGCCGCCGGTGCGCCGGAAAGCGGCTGCGCACGCGCTCGACACGCCCCTCGCGGCCGTGGCCGGCGCGGGCGAGCGATCCGTCACGGCTGCCGCCGAAGCGTTGGAGGGTATCGCCAATATCTCCACGGGCATCGCGTCGCGGCTTGCCCTCGTGGCCTCCGCCTCGCCGGCCGATGGAGCATCTTATCTACGTCCGGAGGGACGCAGATAAGATGCTCTAACTCTTTAAAGGAGATCAGCTTACTTGCGTTCAGATGAGTTCATCTGAACGCAGCTTGATCTAGAGGTTCTGAACGTAGTCCGTATTGACGGCCTTCAGACTGGCCACCGACCCGAAGGCGAAGTGCTTGGACATGTCGGCCGAATAGCGGCTGGCCGGCGGCATCCGGCCCAGCGCCTCGGCCATCGCCCGCATGTGATGCGGCGCCGCCCCGCAGCACAGCCCGAACAGGGTGACGCCGATATCCTTGGCAGCCGCGGTGAAGGCCGCGATTTCGTAGCGGTTGCAGGTCAGCGCGTCCAAGGCGACCGGGAACGGACGGTCGCCGGGGATCGCGCACGAGCAGCCCGGATCGTCCAGCGACTGGAAGGTCGGGTGGCTGTCGTCGGTGCGATAGGGAACCGGCAGGGCCGCGAGATGGCCCTTGTAGCTGTCCCGCGCCTCGGCCAGCAGCGGCAGCATGGTCTGCGGACCGCGCTGGCAGTTCAGACCGATGACGTCGGCACCCGCTTCCTCCAGCCGGCGGAACGACTGGGCCACCGTCCAGTCCTCCCGGGTCACCCTTGGGCGGTGGAAGCTCAGATTGACGACGGCCGGCATGTCGGGGGCCGCGGCCTTGATCTCCTCCAGCGCGATCACCGCCTCGCCGGCGTAGGACAGGGTCTCCGCGACGATCAGGTCGACCCCTTCGTCGACCGCCCAGGCGACCTGTTCCCGGAAGATCTGCCGCACCGCGGCCACGCTGTCGGCGTCGTCGGGGTCGTAGATGTTGGTGTTGGAGAGATCGCCGGCCACCAGAGCGCCGAACGGGTGGGCGACGTCCCTGGCCAGGCGGATGGCGGCCCGGTTCATCGGCTCCAACTCGTCTTCGCGGCCGATCAGGCGCATCTTCTCCCGGTGGGCGTAGTAGGTCAGCGCCAAGGCGATGTCCGAGCCTGCAGCCAGGAACTCCCGGGTCAGCATCCGCACCGCGTCGGGGTTCTCGGCCACCACCTCAGGTACGAAGGCGCCGGCCTGCAGATGGCCCCGCCGTTCCAGCTCGAAAAGATACCCTTCCGCCAGTGTGACCGGCCCTTCGGCCAGCCGGTCCATCAGCCCTTTGCGCTCGGTCACCACGCGCCTGTCCCCCGGTTGCTTGGTGTGTGCCTGCGGTGCCGGCCAGCGGGGCCGGCAATGACGCCAAGGGGACGATGGCTGGTGCGCGACGGATTGTCCGAATGCGACACGATCTGTCGCGCGCTCGACCGCGACCGGCCGGACCGCGTCACACCGCGGTGTGATCGCCCGATGCCGGGGTGACCGCACCCGTCACTTCGGCGCGGAGCTTCTGGCGCAGGGCATCGATCGGCTGCCACCGGTCGCGTCCGGCGTTGAACTTCCAGAACGTCCAGCCGTTGCAGCTCGGCGCCCCCATCAGGGCGGCGCCCACCTGATGGATGGAGCCGCGATGGTCGCCCGTGGGGCCGGCGCTGACCAAGGTGCCGTCGGCCCGGACCTTGGCGACGAACCGGCCGTTGACGCTCTGCAGGCGGTCGCCGGGCTTGAGCAGGCCCCGCTCGATCACCTGGCCGAAGGGGATCCGCGGTTCGCTGCGCCGGTTGGCGGCGACGGCGATCGCGTCTGCCTCGCCGATCGGCTCGATCCGGGCGATCCGCCGCCGCGCTTCCTCGGCGTAGGTCGCGTCCGCTTCGATGCCGATGAAATGCCGGCCGAGCCGCCGGGCGACCGCGCCCGTGGTCCCGGTGCCGAAGAACGGATCCAGCACCACGTCGCCAGGATGGCTGGTGGCGACGACCACCCGGTAGAGCAAGGCCTCGGGCTTCTGGGTCGGATGCAGCTTGCCGCCGTCGGCCGCCTTGAGCCGTTCCGACCCGTTGCAGATCGCCAAGGTCCAGTCGCTGCGCATCTGCAGGCCCTCGTTGAGCGCCTTCATCGCCTGATAGTTGAAGGTCGGCTTCGCGGTGACCGAGGGGCTCGCCCAGATCAGGGTCTCGTGGGCGTTGGCGAAGCGGGTGCCCTTGAAGTTCGGCATCGGGTTGGTCTTGACCCAGATGACGTCGTTCTGGATCCAGAACCCGAGATCCTGCAGCACCGCGCCGACGCGGAAGATGTTGTGGTAGCTGCCGATCACCCACAGCGCGCCGTTGGGCTTGAGGATCCGCTTGCACTCGCCCAGCCAGGCCCTGGTAAACGCGTCGTACGCCGCAAAGCCGTCGAACCGGTCCCAGTCGTCGTCGACACCGTCCACGCGGCTGTTGTCGGGCCGATAGAGGGTGCCCGTCAGTTGGAGATTGTAAGGTGGGTCGGCGAATACGAGGTCGACCGATCGCGATGGCAGTCGGGACAACCGGTCCAGGCAATCGCCGACCAGGATTTCGTCGAGCGGTAGGGCGAGGGGATGGACGCGCTTGTTCGGCATGGTCGCGCGTTCATGCGGGATGCCCGAGTCGCCGTCAAGCCTTTTGATCCGCCTGAATCGATGAAGAGTCAGGGAGTTAGAGACAGTTGCTTACGTACGGTGCCAAATGAGCGCCGGTGGTGCCTGGTCACGCCGAGCCGTGCGATCGCCGCCCGATGCTCGGCCGTGCCGTAGCCTGCATTGCGCTCCCACCCATATCCGGGATGTTCGGTCGCCAGCTCCCCCATCATCTGGTCGCGGACCGTCTTGGCCAGGATAGAGGCCGCGGCGATCGACAACGACAGCGCGTCGCCCTTGACGACGGCCGTCGCGGGACAGCACAGATCGGCCGGCACCCGGTTACCGTCGATCAGGGCGTGCCCGGGAGGCCGGGCCAGGCCGGCGAGGGCGCGCCGCATGGCGAGGTCGCTGGCCTTGAGGATGTTGAGCCGGTCGATCTCCGCAACCGTGGCCACGCCGATCGCCATGACTGCGCGCGGGGTGGTGCGCAGGGCCTCGGCCAGGCGCTCGCGATCCGCCGGTTTGACCTGTTTGCTGTCGTTGAGCTCCGCGCGCAGCGGGTCGGGCAGGCCGACGGGCAGGATCACGGCCGCTGCCACCACCGGCCCGGCCAACGGTCCCCGCCCCGCCTCGTCGACCCCGGCGACCGGACGGTCCGGCCAGCCGTGGCGGCGTTCGTGGTCGAGGGTGGGCATGGGTCAGGGGACCGGCGACGAGGCCGCGTCGGTGCCGAAGACGTGCTGGCCGGGGATGGCGGCCAGCAGCGTCCGAGTGTAGTCGGCCTGTGGCCGTTCGAAAACGGCGGCGGTGGGGCCGGCTTCGACGATGCGGCCGTTGCGCATGACCACGATCCGATCGCACAGTTCGGCCGCCAGCCGCAGGTCGTGGGTGATGAACAGCAGCGCGAAGTCCAGCCGATCCCGCATCGCCGCGAGCAGGCGGACGATCTGGGCCTGCACCGAGACGTCGAGTGCCGATACCGCTTCGTCGGCGACCAGGATGTCCGGCTCCAGCGCCAGGGCCCGCGCGATGCAGATCCGCTGACGCTGCCCGCCCGAGAATTCGTGTGGATAGCGCTGTGCCGCCTGCGGCGGCAGGCCGACCAGATCCAACAGATCGGCTGCCCGGTCGCGCGCGGCCTGCCGGTCGAGCCCGTGGATGACGGGGCCTTCCGCGATCGCGTCGCCGATCTTCTGTCGCGGGTTGAGGGCCGTGTAGGGGTCCTGGAAGACGATCTGGATCCGCCGCCGGATCTGGCGCAGGCCGGATCCGGCCATCGCGTTCAAGTCCGTGCCGTCCAGGTCGAGCCGGCCGGCATCCGCCTGCTCCAGCCGCAACACGCAGCGCGCCAGGGTCGACTTGCCCGACCCGCTCTCGCCCACCAGGCCCACCGTCTCGCCCCGGTGAAGGGTCAGGTCGACACCGTCCAGGGCGCGGACGCCCTGTCCTGTCCCGAAAAGCCGTCCCCGGGCGGCATAGACCTTGCTGACCCCCTCGGCGACCAGGAGCGGGGCGATCTCCGTCTTGCCCGCGGACGGTGCCCGCGGCCGTCCGCGTGGGACGGCGGCCAGCAAGGACCGGGTGTAGGGGTGTTGCGGCCGGGACAGAAGATCCGCCGCCGTCCCGGTCTCGACCACCCGGCCCTTCTCCATCACCACCACCCGGTCGGCGATGTCGGCGACGACGCCGAAATCATGGGTTATGAACAGGATGCCGGCACCCGTCCGGGTCTTCAGATCGCCGATCAGCGCCAGGATCCTCGCCTGGGTGGTGACGTCGAGGGCGGTCGTCGGTTCGTCGGCGATCAGGAGCTTGGGGTCGAGCGCCAGCGCCGTGGCGATCATCACCCTTTGGCATTGTCCGCCCGATAGCTGGTGGGGATAGGCGGTCACGATGGCCTTGGGATCGGGAAGCCGGACCTGGTCGAGCAGCTCCAGCGTCCGGGCCTGGCGCTGCGGGGCGGTCATGCGGCTATGGAGCCTCAGGGCCTCGTCGATCTGGGCGCCGATCCGGTAGACCGGGTTCAGGCTGGCGAGCGGCTCCTGGAAGATCATGCCGATCGCGGCACCGTTGATCGCCAGCCGCTCTTCGGCGCCGAGGGCGAGCAGGTCACGGCCCTCGAACGTCATCCGGCCGCCCGTGATGGGCAGTTGCGGCGGCAGGAGGCCCATGACCGCCTGGGCGGTGACCGATTTCCCCGAACCGCTCTCGCCGACCACGCAGAGGATCTCGCCCGCGCCGACGGTGAGCGATACGGTCTCGATCGCCATCGCGCGGTCCGCACCCGGGGGCAGACCGACGCTCAGCGCCTCGACCGACAGCAAGGCGGTGGGGGGCGTGCTCATCTGGTCTAGAGCGTTTTCAGGGAATACCGGGTCGATCTGTTGGCGTGTGGCGGACCGATCCGCAAGGCGCGTCGCGCCGCGCGATGCGGTGTCATCGGGCCAGCGGCGCAACGCAGCGGGCGGCCGCCACACGCCAACCCGAAGGGCCGGGCGGATGGGCCCTGCTGCGGCGTCGCTCGTCGTCGAATATGCCCGGGCATGTCCTTCCTCCTCGCTCCTGGCATCAGGGCCCATCCCCCTCGGCAGATCCACCCGGTATTCCCTGAAAACGCTCTAGGCTCGATGGGTTGGGACCCGCAGTCAACCGGTTGCCAATGCAATCGCTTGCCACTCATACTGGCCCGGTGGTCCCGGCTTTGGGGATCAGCCGCCGTCCGGCCAGCCGATCCAAGCGGAAGAATGGATGAGCACACGCTATGTCGCGATCAAGCTCCTGCGCGCCTTGGTGACGCTTTGGCTCGTCGTCACCTTCGTGTTCGTGGTGCTCCGGCTGACCGGCAATCCGGTCGAGGCGCTGCTCGCCCCCGACGCGCCGCCCGAGGAGATCGCCTACTATACCGAGCGGCTCGGGCTCGACGAGCCGATCCATGTCCAATACGTACTCTATCTCGGCAGCCTGCTGACCGGTGACCTGGGCCTGTCATTCTTCGACAGCCGGCCCGTGCAGCAAGTGATCGGCGATCGCATTCCGTTCACCTTGTTGCTCGCGTCCACGGCGCTGGCGGTGGCGGTCGTCGTCGGCGTCAGCCTGGGGATCGTCGCGGCGTTGAACCGGAACCGGCTCGTCGACCGGCTGACCATGGCGTTCGCGGTCTTCGGCTTCGCGATCCCGAACTTCTTCTTCGGCATCCTGCTGATCCTGATCTTCTCGCTGCAGCTCCGGGTGCTGCCGTCGGCCGGACACGGTACGGTGCTGCATCTGATCATGCCGGCGGCGACCCTGGGGCTGGCGATCGCCGGGGCGTTCGCCCGTTTCACCCGCTCCTCGATGCTGGAGGTGCTGAACCGGCCCTATATGCGGGCGGCGAAGGCCAAGGGCGTGCCGTATCGGGACCGCGTCCTCAAGCACGCCCTGCCGAACGCCGCGATCCCGCTGGTCACCGTGCTGGGCTTCTCGATGGCCGGGCTGCTGGCGGGATCGATCGTGACCGAGACGGTGTTCGCCTGGCCCGGCTTGGGCCGGTTGCTGGTCACCTCGGTGGGAGGACGGGACCTCGCCGTCGTCCAGGCGCTGGTGATCCTGTTCGCGGCCGTGATGGTGGTCGTGAACCTGGTGGTCGACATGCTCTACAGCGTCCTGGATCCCCGCATTCGGGTCAGCGCGGGCGGGGAGGGGGCATGAAGCGGCCATGACGACCGGCCCGACCCCCCTGTCGACGTCGGCGGCGCTCAATCCGAGCGCCTGGCAGCGCCTGGCGCGCGCGCCGATGGTGGTCAAGATCGCCTTCGGCTTTCTGGGCCTGATCGTCTTTCTGTGCCTGTTCGGCGACCTGCTGACCCCGCACGCCTACGACAAGACCAACCTGCGCCACCGGTTGGAACCGCCGGTTTTCCTGGGCGGTAGCTGGGACTTCGTCCTGGGTACGGACCGGCTGGGCCGGGACCTGTTCGCCCGGCTGATCTTCGGCCTGCGCGTCAGCATCGCGATCGCCATCCTGGGCACCGCCATCGGCGCGGTGCTGGGCACCGTCATCGGCTTCCTGGCCGCGCATCTGCGGGGCTGGTTCGAGGAGGTGACGATGATGCTGGTGGATTTCCAGGCATCGCTGCCGTTCATCATCATCGCGCTGTGCCTGCTCGCGTTCTTCGGCAACTCCCTGGTGCTGTTCATCGTCATCATGGGGATCAACGGATGGGAGGTCTACGCCCGGCTGTCCCGCGGTGTCGTCCTGTCCGCCAAGGCCCAGCCCTACGCGCAGGCGGTGGTGTCGCTGGGGGCGGATCCCTGGCGGCTGTACACGCGCCATGTCCTGCCCAACGTGGCCGGCGTGCTGATCGTCCAGTTCACCCTCAACTTTCCCCTCACGATCCTGCTGGAGACGTCCCTGAGCTTCCTGGGTCTGGGCATCCAGCCGCCGAACACCAGCCTCGGCCTCATCCTGGGCGAGGGGCGGGACTATCTGATCAACGCGCCCTGGCTGGCGGTGGCGCCGGGGGTGATGATCTTCCTGACCACGCTGTCGATGAGCCTGATCGGCGACTGGCTCAGGGATGAGCTCGATCCCACCCTGAAGCGGAGCCGGGACGGATGATCCGGCTCGAGGTCCGGTCGGGCCGGCTCGTGCAACGACACGGACGGAGGTGCGCCATCCGTCCGTGTCGTTGCACTGACTTGTTGATTCCGTGCACTGACACCAACAGATGTGGAGCATCTGTTGGTGTCAGTGCACTAGGTCATCTGGCTACGGGCATGGGCGCAGATCTCGCCCGCGATCGCGTCAAGGTCGGCGGCCAGCCGATCGAACCCGTCATGCCGGGCCCTGGTGACTTCGTCCATATAGAGCTTGCGGTTGATTTCGATCTGCAGGCTGTGCCGTCCGCGATCCGGAGCCCCGTGGCGCCGCACCAGCTCCGCGCCCTTGAACGGCCGGTTGATGGCGACATCGTAGCCGCGCCGGCGGAAGGCATCGGCCACGACGGCGGTGAACGCCGGCGCGCAGCTGGTGCCGTCCCGGTCGCCCAGCACGATGTCCGCCCGTTCCGCGCCGGCCGGGTCGGGCGACAGAGCATGGCCCCGCCGGGGCATCGAGTGGCAGTCGACATGCCAGACCTGGCCGCACCGGTCGTGGACCGACGCGGTCATCCGGTCCAGGGCCGCGTGATAGGGGCGCCAGTACCGGTCGATCCGGTCCCGCACCTCGGCGACCGTCAGCTTGCGATCGTACATCGGCTGGTCGCCCCAGGCGAACCGCCAGATCAGCCCCATACCCCGCCGCACCGACGACGCCTGGCTCAGGGGGCCGGGCCAGGGCTCGGCCAGCAGCAGCGGATCGACATCCTCCATCGACCGGTTGACGTCCAGGAAGCTGCGCGGAAACAGCGCCTTCAGCAGTGGGCCGCCATGGCGCGGCGCGGCGGCGAACAAGGCGTCGACATGGGTGTCGGTGGCCACGAACACGCGGTCCATCGGCACGGCCGGGGTGAACCCGGCCGGGACGGTCAGACCGGAATGCGGGCTGTCGAACACGACCGGGGCCGGGTCGGCCGCCGGGTCGGGCGGGACGATCGACAGGATACCGGGAATGTCGGCGGGTATGTCGTGGATCATGTCCATGGCTTTCGCGAGGGCGCTTCCGAACCATCGAACGGGGAGGCGAGCGCGTGACCTTCGACCCTACCGAGCAGTGGCAGTTGCGCAAGCCGGCATCGGTCGGCGATGGCGGGGCGGTCACGGCACAGCATTGGCGCGCCGCACGGGTCGGGGCGGCGGTGCTGGAGAACGGCGGCAACGCGGTCGACGCGGCCGTCAGCACGGCCTTGGCGCTGCAGACATGCGAGCCCTGGATGTCCGGCCTGGCGGCCTCGGGCTACTGCATGGTGCGGACCGGCGGCGGCCGGGTGACGGTCATCGACTTCACCGGCGTCGCACCGGCCGCCGCCGATCCCGACCGGTATCCCCTGGATCCCGGCGCCGGGCCGTCGTTTCTGGGATTCCCGGCCGTCGTCGACAACCGCAACGTCGTCGGCTGGGGAGCGGTCTGCGTCCCCGGTGCGGTGGCGGGGTTGAGCGCCGCGCTCGACCGTTTCGGCACCATCGGCTGGGACAGCGCCTTGGCGCCGGCGATCGATCTTGCCGATCACGGTATGGTGGTCGACTGGCATGCGACCCTGGCGATCGCCTTGGCGGCGGCCGATCTCGGCCGGGATCCGCCGGCGCGCGCGACCTTCCTGCCCGACGGCGCGCCGCCCGCCCCGGGCAGACGCCTGCCCCTGGCGGCGTTGGCCCGGACCCTTCGGACGCTGGCCGATCGGGGGCCGGACGCCTTCTACCGGGGACCCGTCGCCGAGATCCTGGTGGCCGATGCCCGTGCCGGCGGGTCGGTCATCGACGCGGCCGATCTCGACGCCTACCGCCCGGTGATCGGCGATGCCCAATGGCTCGACCGGTCGACCGGCCGGATCGCCGTCGCCCCCACCACCAGCGGCGGCCAGCGCCTGGTCGACACGCTGACCGCCATCGACGGCACGGCGGTCGACGCCGATGGCTTCGTCGCCCTGGCCGACGCGTTGCACGCCGCCTTCGCGGCCCATCGCCGTCGTCTGGGGCATGGGGGGGAGCCTCGGGACGGCAGCACCACGCATCTCAACGTCGTCGATCGGGACGGGATGATGGTGGCGGTGACCTTCACGCTGCTGAACCGGTTCGGATCGCGGGTCATGTCTCCCGGTACCGGCATCCTCATGAACAACGGCATCGCCTGGTTCGATCCGCGGCCGGGGTTCGGCAACTCGCTCGCCCCGTTCCGGCGAGGGGCGAACAACATGTGCCCCGTCCTGGCGGAACGGCTGGAGGGCAGCGGCTGGTTCGCCCTGGGGGCATCGGGCGGCAATCAGATCGTCCCGGCGCTGGCCCAGCTGATCTGGTTCATGATGGAGGGAGGCCTGTCGGTCGAGGCGGCGCTGCACGCCCCGCGCATCGAGACGGGCTTCTCCCCGGCCGTGCGGGCGTATCCCGACCTCGATCCGGCGGTGCTGGCGGCACTGGAGGCCCGTTTCGCGGTGACCCGGCATCAGCCCGTGGTGTTCCCGCGGCTCTACGCATCTCCTTCGGGCATCGAGATCGGGCGCGATGCCCGAAGGATCGCACAGGCCGAGATCGGCTATCCCTCCGCCGGGACGGCGGCGGGCGGATAGGGACCCTCTCAACCGGGGCGCCGACCGGCGCGGCGACCCCGGGCCCTTCCCACAACGCCGGACAGAACCCGATCAGGGCGGCGCGGGCATCGGTCCCGCGGCCGCCTCCATCCGACGGAGGTTAGGAACGGACAGCCATGACCCTCTTGGAGAGATTCAGCCAGATGACGGCGGCCGCGGTCGTCGGCGTCACCGTCGCCTTGGGCGGTGCGGCACCCGCCGCCGCCCAGGACGACCGACCCGAACTGGTGATCGCGGTCGACAATCTGTGGCGGACGCTCGAGCCGATGATCGGTTTCAGCTCCTCGGCCTATCGCTTCAACCTGAACATCTTCGATCCGCTGGTCGATCGAAACTACCTCGAAGACCCCGAAGGTACGGGCTACGTGCCCTCGATCGCCACCGGATGGGAGCGCACGAGCCCGACGGTGTGGGAGTTCTCCATCCGCCAGGACGTGCTGTTCCACGACGGCCGGGAACTGACGGCCGAGGACGTGGCCTTCACCCTTTCGGCCGAGCGGATGTGGGGACCCGAGAGCCTCGCCCGCCGGGGGCGGAGCTTCATGCGCAACACCGTCCGGGTGGAGGCGACCGGGCCTTATACGGTCGAGATCGAGACCGCCTTTCCGGACCCCGTCTATTACCGCCGGTTCACCGATCAGATCGGCATGGTGGTGCCGGCCGACTTCGCCGGCATGACGCCCGAAGAGTACGGCATGATGCCGATCGGCACCGGCCCCTACCGGGTCACCGAGTTCAACCCCGGCGACCGGCTGGTGATGGAGGCCTTCGACGAGGGCTGGCGCGGGGCTCCGCCGGCCTCCAGGATCACATGGGTGATCGTGCCGGAGCCGTCGGCCCGCCTGGCCGGCCTGGTTTCCGGCGAGTACGACTTCATCGTCAACGTGCCGCCCGACCAGCAGGAAGTGTTCGACGCTTACGACGACATCACCCTGGTCGTCCGGTCGATCGCCAACTACCCGATGTTCGCGATGAACACGCTCGTGACCGAGGAGAACCCCGACAACCCGCTGGTCGATGCGCGGCTGCGGCAGGCGATCGTCAGCGGCGTCGACCGGGATCTGATCACCGAAGCGCTGTGGGGAGACGCAACCTTCGTACCGACGCCGTTCAACTTCCCCGAATATGGCGACTTCTACTTCGATCCCGAGCGGGACCGGATGTGGCCGTACGATCCGGAACGCGCCCGTCAACTGGTCGAGGAAAGCGGCTATGACGGCACGCCGCTGATCTGGAAGATCACCCGCGGCTTCTATCCGAACTACGAGGCCGCCGCCGAGATCATGGTCGAGATGTGGGCCGAGGTCGGCATCGACGTCCAGCTTGCGATCGTGGACAATTTCTCGCTGGCCTATGAGCGGCCGTTCCATCTCCTCAACATGTCGATGGGAAGTGCCTTCTCCGGCGACCCGATGCGGCCGCTGTGGATCGACTGGGGCCCGGGCTCGAACCGGGTGGGGGCCCATCACCGCACCTGGGTGCCGACCGACCGGTTCCTCGAACTCGGCCGCGCGTTCGAGCGGGAAGAGGATCTCGAACGCCGGCGGGCGCTCTATCTCGACCTGGTCGAGGAGTGGGAGACCGTGACGCCCGGTATGTATATGTGGCGCAACGTCCTGATCTGGGCGCATCGGGCGGACTATGACTGGGTCTCCCAGCCGAATTCCGGCATGCGCCTGTATGGCGACTACCTGACCGTCAACTGATCGTCCGTCGGTCCTGCCCGTGCGGTCGTGGGGCCTCCCCCTCGGTCGCACATCGGCGGCGGTGTCGGAGCCGACGCGTGAGGTGCTAGATTGACCTGCGTTCAGATGGACTCATCGGAACGCAGGTAAGGTGATCTCCTTTAAAGATTTAGTGCATCCGGCGTCCGTTCGGACACCGGATGCACTATCCGACCGCCAGCAGCATCGGCGCCAGCAGCGTGAACGTCAGGCCCATGAGGGCCATCAACGGTACGCCGCCGACCAGGAAATCGACGAAGCGGTAGTGCCCCGGGCTCATCACCAGGAGGTTGGTCTGATAGCCGATCGGCGTGGCGAACGAGCAGTTCGCCCCCAGCAGGACCGCGATCGCGAACGCCACCGGATCGGTGTCCAGCGCCTGGGCCATGCCCAGCGCGATCGGCGTGAACAGCACCGCGACCGCGTTGTTGCTCAGCAGATTGGTGGCGATCGCGACGATCCCGTAGATCAAGACCAGATTGACCACCGGATCGGTGCCGGACACGGTGTCCACGATCAGCATGGCGGCCGCCCGGGCGGCACCGGTCTCCTCCATCGCCGCACCGAGCGCCAGGGTCGCCCCGACGATCAGATACAGGCGCCGGTCGATCGCGCGCTGGGCCTGGCGGATGTTCAGGCAGCCCAGGACCAGCATCGCCCCCGCCCCGGTCAGTGCGGCGACGCTGATCGGCAGGATACCGGTGGCCGCCAGCAGGACCGTCGCGCCGAACACCGCGATCGCGTGGGGTGCGCGCTCGTATTGCGGCAAGTCGAACACCGCTTCGGTCGCCAGCAGGACGTCGGGGTTCTGGGTCAGGGTCCCGATCGCCGTTCGCGACCCGGCCACCAGCAGCACATCGCCTTCGCGCAGGCGGATATCCCCCATCCGATGGCGGGCCATGCGCCCGCGGCGCTGGATACCCACGACCAGGACGCCGTACCGGGGTTCGAACCCCACCATGTCGACGGTCTGGTCGATCATCCGGCTGGCCGGGGCGATGACGATTTCGGCCAGTTGACGCTCCTTGGCCCGGATCGGGCCCGGGCCGGCTTCGGCCTCGGGGACCGGGCTGGGCGGGTCGGCCAGGCTCCTCAGTATCTGGCCCGCGTTGCGTTCCAGCGCCTCGGTCAGGGCGTTTCGGGTGGCCGCGACGATGACCAGGTCGTCGGGTTGCAGGACGACGTCGTCCAAGGGCGGCAAAATCGCCTGATGGCCTCGGAGGATGAGCCTGACCGTGACGTTGGGTAGCTCGCGGAACTGGCCCGCGACGGGCCGCGCGCCGACCAGCCGGCTCCGCGCACCGACCGTGATCTCGCCGATGAACTGCCTGCCGCCACCGGACAGCATCGGCATCGACGGCGCCCGCTCCGGCAGCAGCCGCGGCAGGATCAGGATCACGTAGACCATCCCGACGGCTCCCATGGCCGCGGCCAGGGCGGTCATGTCGAACATGTTCAGCCGATGGCCGATGCTCTCGCTGACCACGCTGGCGACCAGCAGGTTGGTACTGGACCCGATCAGCGTCAGCGCGCCGCCCAGGATCGCGGCGAACGACAACGGCATCATCAGCCGGCTGACCGGGAGCTTGAGCCGGCGCGCCAGGTCCTGGATCACCGGGATGAACATCACCACCACCGGCGTGTTGTTCAGCACGGCGCTGCTGCTGAACACCCCGCCCAGCCCGGAGATGACGCCAAGCAGTCGACTGCGCCGGGCGATCGAGGCCAGACCCTTGGCCAGCGCGTTGATCGCCCCGGTATGGACCATGCCCTGGCCCATCACCATCAGGGCCAGCACCGCGATCAGGGACGGATTGGCGAACCCCGCGAGCAGCCGGTCGGGGCCGAGCAGGGCGCTCCCGGCGTCGTCCAGCAGGGGACACACCTGGAACCAGATCAGCAGGAACAGCAGCAGGCCGAGTGCGGTCAGTTCGAGCGACACCCGCTCCCAGACGAAGGAGGCGATCGCCGCAAGGGCGGCGATCAGAACGACACCTTGCTGGAACTCAACCGATAGGATCATCGAGACGGCCCGGTGCCTTGCGGGGACGATCGGTCGGTCATCGAAGCAGACGGGCTGCCCGGCGGCCTGGACCGGCGACCTTAGTCGGCCATTCGAGCCCCGCCTAGAGCGGGATCGCGTCAGGTGCGATCGCGTTTGCGATCGCGCGTGACGTCCGAATCCCGCTCTGACTCTCACCGTCGAGAGTGACCGGCGCCGGAGACCGCGCCGGCAAGGGGCTTTCACGTCTCGGGAGCGATCGTCCGGTGTTTCGTGTGAGCCCGCGGAGTACAGGATGATCCGGAGCGCATCTGCGCCGGGCCGGCCGCTCCGCTTGCGGGCGGAGCGTGGTTCCCGATCCGGGGAAGCATCCCGACCCGAGGAAGCAGGCACGCGGACCCCGCCATCGGGTCCTACCGCAGTGCCTCCAGGATCTGGCTGCCTTCGATCGTGGCCGGAAACTCGCCGAGACCCCGGAAGGCGACGTAGAACAGGAAGCTGTCGCCATCGATACCCGACTCCCGGTCGGTGAAGTCTCGGGTGGCGGTCACCCGGAAGGTGAAGCATTCGTCGACATAGGATATGCCGATGCTGGCTTCCCGGTTCTCTTCCTGATCGAGGTCGACCGTCCAGCCGGCCGAGGCCGACCAGTTCTGGGTGAAACGGCTGCGGAAGGTGAGTTTCAGCTCTTCTTCATCCTGATTGCTGGCGGTCCCGGCCTGATCGTCGACGAAGGTGTACTGCGCGCGAGCCGACAACAGGGACACGCCGGCCCGGGCGTCGATCTCGTTCCGGCGGATCGACAGGTCCTCGGAATCCAGGCGAAAGCGCCAGTTCACGTCGAGCCAGCGGGCCGGCACCACGTCGATCACCCCGACGATGTCCGAATAGTCCTGATCCAGCCCCGAGCCGGCGGGGAACAGTTCGTCGTCACCGGTCAGCCGGTAGCTCTGCCCGACGAAGGCGCTGGCATAGCCACCGCCGACCGGGTCGAACAGGCCGACATCTCCGCCATAGGTGATCCAGACACCGTCTTCCCGCCGGTCGAAACCGGGGAAACGGTTGGCGGCGAGCAAGGTGAGCTCGTCGAACTCGACGCCGAGGGAATCGTTGTTCGGGATGTCTTCCTCGTCGGAGCCGAACCCCAGGGAGGCCGTCGCGCTGAGCACCGGCTGCACCATGGCCTGAAGCCCGGATACGTTCCCCACGAAGGGGTATCGGACCTGGGTCTGCGCCAAGGGCGCGAGCCGTCCTGCCGTGACACCGTCCCGCAGCACGGACGGGTCGTCCGGATCGGGGAAGGCCTGCGACCGCCAGGCCGATCCGGCAAGCGTGCTCTCGAACTCCGCGACGACCCCCGACCGGGCGATATGCTGGCGCCGCCATCCGACGGTCACGTTGGTGCGGGCGGTGTCGATGCCCTCGAGCGAGGCACCGGCCCGGCGAGCGGTCGTGGGCCCGTCGCCGGGCCGGGTCAGGACGATCCCGTCGGCCGACCCGAACAGGGTACCTCCCATCGGGCCCGACCCGGGCAGTCCGGTATAGGCGTATGACAGGTGAGGCAACGCATAGGGCTGGTCGACCCGGTTCGGCCGCACGTCGATGAACGCCAGCGCTTCCGCCACGGCATAGTCGTTGCGCGTGAACCCTTCGAGATAGACCCGGTTGTCGAGGATATCCTCGTCCGAAATCTCGAACACTTCGAGATAGTTGTCGTCCATGGCCGTACGGATCGAAGCGCCGGCTCGCCAATGCTCGTCGATGGCGAACTGGGTGTCGGCGAACAGATGACCGCGAAACGTATCGCCCTCGCCGGACTTGTCCTCACGCTCGCTGAAGTTGACCGTGCCTTCGATGTCGATGAAACCGGACTCGAAGCGTTGCCGCACGTCGCCGCCATAGGCTTGCTGGCGTTCCTGGCTGACGATGACCCTGGTGGTCAGGTCCCGGTCCTGAGCGATCGCCCAGTAGTAGCGGAGGTCGATCATCGACCCGGCCTGATCGTTGCGCCGGAGGATCGGCGCCAACCAGCCGGTCCGTTGCCGCACCCGCGGATCCGGCTGGGACAGGTAGGGCGTGAAGAACAGCGGCACGCCGAACATTTCCAGCGTGGCGTCGCGATAGACGATCTCCTGTTCCTCGTCATCGTGCACCGCACTGGCCGCCCGCAGCTGCCATAGGGGCGGCCGGTCGGGGTTGTCCTCGCACAGTTCGCAGGGGCTGTAGACCACCCGCTCGACATCGGTGAACCGGCCCTGCCGGCGCTGCCCGGAGGCCGCGGCCATCAACGCATTGTCGTCGAACCGGGTTGCCACCCCTTCGACGAAGCCGTTGGCGAAATCCTCGTCCAGCTCCGCATACTCGGCGAACCAGACATCGCCGCTGTCGTCGGTGTACACCACATTGCCCGACGCGGTGACGATGTCGGTGCGGCGATTGAGGGTGACCGTATCGGCCAGCAGGATGCGCTCCCCCTGGATCAGTTCCACGCCGCCGCGGGCGACCACGATGTCCAAGGCGTCGTCGAACGCGAGGTCGTCCGCCGTGATCAGCACCGGGCCGCCATCGGTCGAACCGCCGCCGCCCAGGGTCAGACCCTGACCGGAGACCGGACCCGCTGCGACCAGCAGCAGTGCCACCGCAGCCACCACCGCTGCGGCTGACGACGTCGATGTCCCGGAGATGTGCAGAGGCATTGCGGCTGGGTCGACCGGATCGAAGGAGGATGCCGGAAGGCTTCGCCCAACCGAACGAGCCTGTCAATGTCAACGAATGGGGCAGAATGTGTCAGAAGTTCAAAGTGTTACGTTAGTACCTTAAGACAGCACCCGAAATTGTCGATCACAGTTGCGCTAGGCCGCCTCCGTGGGACGGCGGACGGCCTGCAGCATGAAGGCGGGGGTGTGATCGCCGAAGCCGACAACCGACGCCCCGTCCGGCTCCCGCTCCGCGGCGCCCGGCGGGCCGCCGGCGCCCTGGCGCCGCCCCGGTCTGGCATCGGCCTTGGGGGCCCGCTTCCCGGCCGTCTTCTTCGCCGCAGCGGCGCCCTTCGATCCTCGGCCTTCCGGTTTTTCCTCGGGAGCGCCGTCGGGGACATGGCCGCGGGGCTCGAGACCTTCGAGCGTCTCCAGCGGCAGGTCCTGCTTGGTCAGGCTGCGGATCGCCTTGAGGAATTTGTCGTCGGCCTTGGTGTAGAGGGTGAAGGCCTTGCCCTTCTTGCCCGCCCGGCCGGTACGCCCGATCCGGTGGACGTAGTCCTCCGCATTGATCGGTACGTCGAAGTTGAAGACGTGGCTGAGATCGCTGATGTCGATGCCGCGGGCGGCGACGTCGCTGCACACCAGGATCTGGATCTCGCCGGCACGGAACAGGTCGAGCGTCTCGGTGCGGGCCGGCTGCGACATGTCGCCATGCAACTGGCCGCAGTTGAACCCGTGCTTTCTGAGCGAACCGTGCAACACCGAGACGTCGCGCTTGCGGTTGCAGAACACCAGGGCCGAGCTCACCGGCTCGGTCTGCAGCAGGTAGCGCAGCGCCCGACGCTTGTCCTCGATAGCCACGTGGCAGACGGCCTGTTCGATGGTCGCCGATGTCGTGGACGGCCTCGCGACCGCGATTTCCGCCGGGTCGTCGAGAAACGCGTCGGCCAGCCGCCGGATTTCCTTGGGCATCGTGGCGGAGAAGAACAGCGTCTGCCGCTTGCGCGGCAACAGGCCGACGATGCGCTCGATATCCGGGATGAACCCCATATCGAGCATCCGGTCGGCCTCGTCGATCACGAGCAGGCGGGTGTCGGCGAGCAGCACCTTGCCGCGCTCGAACAGGTCGATCATCCGCCCCGGCGTGGCGATCAGCACGTCCACGCCCCGGTCCAGCTTTCTGACCTGTTCGTCGAACCGCTCCCCGCCGATCAGCAGCGCGTATTCCAGCTTGTCGTACTTGCCGTAGAGCTCGAAATTGTCGGCCACCTGGGCCGCCAGCTCCCGTGTCGGCTCCAGGATCAGGGAGCGCGGCATGCGGGCCCGCGCCCGGCCCGTGGCAAGCCGGTCGATCATCGGCAGCGTGAAGCCGGCCGTCTTGCCGGTTCCGGTCTGCGCGATGCCGAGGACGTCCTTGCCCTCCAAGACGACCGGGATCGCCTTGGCCTGGATTGCGGTGGGTTCGGTGTAACCGACATCGGCCACCGCGCGCAGGACGGACGGCTTGAGGCCGAGTTCCTCGAAAATCATAGACGCCGATGGGTTGAGAGTGCGGACCGGTGCCGATGGCGTATAGTCGCCATCCAAAGCTTCGGCGGAGCCTTAGGAGAAAGCCGGCACCCTGTCAAACCGACGACTGGCTCGCAGCCGATAAGCGGGAAGGTTTGTGCTATGCGTCTCTCGCGCGATGATTGTGTGCTTGCGGTGATCGATATCCAGGATCGGCTGTTTCCGGCGATTGCCGACGCGGACGCGGTCCTCGATCGGGCACGGCTGGTCGGCCGCGCGGCCACGCGGCTGGGGGTGCCGGTCATCGTGACCGAGCAGTATCCCAAGGGGCTCGGTCCGACCCTGCCGGCGATGCGGGAGGCGGTACCGGGGGCTTGGCGGGTGGAGAAGACCTGGTTTTCCGCCGCCGCCGACCCCATGGCGGCCCCGGCCTTCGACAACGGTCCCCGGCATACGGCCGTCCTGGTCGGCACCGAGGCGCATGTCTGTGTCCTGCAGACGGCCATGGACCTCAAGGCGGCCGGCCGCCGGGTGGTGATGGTGGCCGATGCGGTCGGCTCCCGCGTGCCGGCCGACAAGGCCGCCGCGCTGGACCGGGCACGGTCCCAAGGCATCGAGATCGTGACGGCGGAGATGGCGGCGTTCGAATGGCTTGAGCGGTCGGCGACGGCCGAGTTCAAGGACGTCATCACATGGATCCGATAGCGCCGACGGACCGGGGTCGACTGCCGCTCGTGCTGGTCCCGGGCCTGCTGTGCGACGCGGCGCTGTGGTCCGCCATCCTCGACTCGTTTGCGGCCGAGCGCCCGGTGGTCGTCGCCGACGTCACCGGGTCCGGCAGCATCAACGGGCTGGCGGCTTCGGTGCTGGGGCAGGCGCCGGCCGGCCGTTTCGCGCTGGCCGGCCTCAGCATGGGAGGCTATGTGGCGATGGCGGTGGCCCGCGCCGCGCCGCGGCGGGTGGCGGGGCTGGCGCTGCTCAACACCACCGCCCGCCCCGACCGGCCGCAGCAGACCGACCGCCGCCGCCAACTGATCGCGATGACGGAAGCCGGCCGTTTCGGCCCCGTGCCGCGGCTGCTGGTACCGACCATGGTCCCACCGGACCGGGTCGACGAACCGGCGACCGGCGGGGTGTTCGTCGCGATGGCCCGCCGGGTCGGGCCCGATGCGTTCATCCGCCAGCAGACGGCCATCATGGGACGGATCGACAGCCGTCCGTCGCTGCCGTCGATCCGGTGTCCGACCACGGTGATCGCCGGGACGCTCGACACGCTGACCCCGCCCGCCGTGATGCGGGAGATCGCCGATCTCGTCCCGGGGGCGGTGCTGCACGAGATCGAAGGCTGCGGCCATCTTTCGCCGCTGGAAGCGCCCGAGGCGGTGCGGACGGCGCTGGACACTTGGCTTGCGGCCGTCGATGCCGACCCTTCCCGACCGTGATCACAGGCCCCGATCAGATGTCGAGATCCGTCACCGCCTGGGCATGGGTCTGGATGTAGCGCAGGCGCAGCTCCGGCTTGCGGCCCATCAACTGACCGATCAGGTCCTTGGTCGCCGCCGGCCCCTCGTCCTCGTCATCGGCCGGGATCACCACCTGCCACAGGGTCCGCGTCCTGGGGTCCATGGTGGTTTCCCGCAACTGGGCCGGCATCATCTCCCCCAGGCCCTTGAAGCGGCTGACCTCGACCTTGGCGTTCGGCTTGAATGCCGACGTCATCAAAGCCTGCCGATGGGCGTCGTCGCGGGCATAGACCGACGTGCCGCCATGCTGGAGCCGGTAGAGCGGCGGCTGGGCCAGATACAGATGTCCGTCGGCGATCAGACCCGGCATCTCCCGGTAGAAGAAGGTCATCAACAGCGACGCGATATGGGCGCCGTCGACATCGGCATCGGTCATGATGATGACCTTGTCGTAGCGCAGTGCCTCTTCCCGGTACTGGTTGCGGGCGCCGCAGCCCAGCGCCAGCAGCATGTCCTGGATTTCCTGGTTGGCGGCCAGCTTGTCGGCCGACGCGCTGGCGACGTTCAGGATCTTGCCCCGCAGCGGCAGGATGGCCTGGGTCTCCCGGCTGCGGGCGGCCTTGGCCGACCCGCCGGCGGAATCGCCCTCGACCAGGAAGATCTCGGTGCCGGCCGCCGCGGTTCGGCTGCAATCGGCCAGCTTGCCGGGCAGGCGCGCCTTGCGGGTCGCGGTCTTGCGGGCGAGGTCGCGGGCCTGGCGGCGGCGGATGCGCTCCTCCGCCCGGGCGGTCAGGCGCTCGATCAGCCCGCCCGCGGCCTGCGGATCGGCCGACAGCCAATGATCGAAGTGATCCTTGACCGCGGCCTCGACCAGCCGCGCCGCCTCGGTCGTCGCCAGCTTCTCCTTGGTCTGGCCCTGGAACTGCGGATCCCGGATGAACACCGAGACCAGCATCGCCGCGCCGCCGACGATATCGTCGGCCGTGATCGCCTGGGCCCGCTTGGCCCCGGCCATGTCGGCGAAGCCCTTGATCGCCCGCGACAGCCCGGTGCGGAAGCCCTGCTCATGGGTCCCGCCCTGCGGCGTGGGCACGGTATTGCAGTAGGTATGGGTCAGCGCCTCCTCATCCTCCGGCCAGGCGATCGCCCATTCCACCCGTCCCTTGCCGTCCGGAAACGCCGCCTCTCCGGCGAACGGCCTGTCGGTGACCGTGGCGCGGTCGCCGATCACCGCCGCCAGGAAGTCGGCCAGGCCTCCGGGGAAATGCAGAACATCCTGGGCCGGGGTGTTGGCGTCCGGCGGCAGCGAGGCCGGATCGCAGGACCAGCGGATCTCCACCCCGCGGTAGAGATAGGCCTTCGAGCGGGCCATGCGGTACAGCCGGTCCGGCCTGAACCGGTTCTCGCCCCCGAAGATCTCCGGATCGGGGTGGAAAGTGACGGCGGTGCCGCGGCGGTTCTGCACCGTGCCGGCTTTGTTCAGCGGTCCCAGCGGCGTGCCGCGGGCGTAGTCCTGCACCCACAGCACGCGGTCGCGGGCGACCGCCACCCGCAGCCGGTCCGACAGGGCATTGACCACCGACAGCCCTACGCCGTGGAGGCCGCCCGAGGTCTGATAGGCCTTGTCGGAGAACTTGCCGCCCGAATGCAGGGTGGTAAGAATCACCTGCAGGGCGGAGGTGCCCGGGTATTTCGGGTGCTCGTCGACGGGAATGCCGCGGCCGTTGTCCCGGATGGTGACCGCGCCGTCCCCGTCGAGCGCGAGTTCGATCCAGCTCGCATGGCCGGCCACCGCCTCGTCCATCGCGTTGTCCAGGACCTCGGCGACCAGGTGATGCAGCGCCCGCTCGTCGGTGCCGCCGATATACATGCCCGGCCGCCGGCGCACCGGCTCCAGCCCCTCCAGCACTTCGATGGCACTGGCATCATAGGCCGGGGCGGTCGTGCGGGCGGTGGCGAGCAGATCGGGCATGGCGGCGACAATAGGGGGCAAGGCCGGTCTGCATCAAGCAGATGCTGCGGGCCGGTGCCGATGTGGCTACAACATATCGCGGCTACAAGCGGTCGGGGCGGACACCCTGCCGGCAACCCACCGCGATCCGGGACGAAAGGGCTCACCCATGAACCAGCGTGACGACGGTGGCGTGCCCCTGCCGGCCGGGGAACCGGCGCTCAAGACCATCGCCATGCCGGCGGACACCAACCCCAACGGCGACATCTTCGGCGGCTGGCTGCTGAGCCAGATGGACCTGGCCGGGGCGGTCGTTGCCTATGACCGGGCGCAAGGCCGGGTGGCGACGGTGGCCCTCGACGCGATGAGCTTCCTGGCCCCGGTCGCCGTGGGCGATCTGGTGCTGTGCTATGCCAGCCTGGTGCGGGAGGGCCGCACCTCCCTGTCGATCCGGGTGGAGAGCTTCGCCCGCCGCCGCGGGACCGAGCGCGCGGTCAAGGTCACGCAAGGCACCTTCACCTATGTCGCCATCGACGAGGACGCCAAGCCGCGGGTTCTGCCGGACGCGGGCGCGGCACCCGGACCGCGGGGGTGAGACCCCGGCCGGGGGGCGGACCGGGCGCAACCGGCGGTCGCGCCCGGTCGGGAGATGCGAAGGATCGGGGCTACCCGAACACCACGCCGGGGAACCAGGTCGCCAGCGCCGGGAACATCGCGATGATCGCGAGCCCGACGAGCTGGATGGCCACGAACGGGATCGCGCCCCGGTAGATGTCCATCGTGGTGATCTGGGGTGGGGCCACCCCGCGCAGATAGAACAGCGCGAAGCCGAAGGGCGGGGTCAGGAAGCTGGTCTGGAGGTTCATCGCCATCATCACCCCCAGCCAGATCGGGTTGAGCCCCATCAGCAGCAGGATCGGGGCCACGATCGGCACCACGACGAAGGTGATCTCGATGAAGTCCAGGAAGAAGCCCATGATGAACATGACGATCATCACCGCCAGCATGGCACCGAAGACGCCGCCGGGGATGTCTTCGAGCAGCCTGTGCACCGTCTCGTCGCCGCCGAGCCCCCGGAACACCAGGCTGAACAGCGCCGCCCCGATCAGGATGGTGAACACCATGGCGCTGATCTGCGCCGTCGACTTCATCACCGCCTGCAGGATCTGCTCCCGGAAGACCCGGACCAGGCTGACGGCCATGCCGTAGATCAGCCCGGCGGTCAGCAGCACGGCCGCCCCGATGCCGATCATGTCGCCGGTCGGGATCACCCGGCGGGTGACCCGCAGATCGACCATCGCGGTCAGGACCAGCAGGCCGACCAGGCTGAGGCCGGCGATGTAGATCGGCATCGCCTTGTCGCGGTCGAGGCGGTGGCCGGCGAGCAGGAGCGCGCCGATGGCGCCGACCGCCGCCGCCTCCGTCGGCGTGGCGATCCCGGCCAGGATGGAGCCGAGCACGGCGATGATCAGGATGATCGGCGGGGCGAGCGAGCTCACCGCCCGGAGAACGATCTCCTGGTCGGACATCCCGGCATGGGCCTCCGAGGCCGCCATCGCGGGGGAAGCATCGGGCCGGATGACGGCGATGAACACCTGGTACAGGATGTACATGCCGACCAGGATCAGCCCGGGGATGAGGGCACCTGCGAACAGGTCACCGACCGATACCGTCTGCGGCACGAAGCTGAAGTCGCCGGCGGCCCAGGCTTCCTGCTGCAGGGTGAGCTGGACCTCCTGGTAGGCGTTGGAGATCTGGTCGCCCAGCAGCACCAGCACGATCGAGGGCGGGATGATCTGGCCCAGCGTGCCGGCCGCACAGATCGACCCGCAGGCGAGCTTGGGGTCGTAGTTGTTGCGCATCATGGTCGGCAGGCTGAGGAGCCCCATGGTGACCACCGTCGCGCCGACGATACCGGTGGAGGCGGCCAGCAGCGCGCCCACGATCGACACCGAGATCCCCAGACCGCCGCGCAAGGTACCGAACAGCCGGCCCATGTTCGCCAGCAGGTCTTCGGCCACCCGGGAGCGTTCGAGCATCACCCCCATGAACACGAACAGCGGTACGGCGATCAGCACCTCGTTGGTCATGGTGCCGAAGATGCGGTTGGGCAGGAAATTCACGAAGCTGATGTCGAACACCCCGGCTGCCCAGCCGATCAGCGCGAAGGCCAGCGACACCCCCGCCAGCGAGAACGCCACCGGGAAGCCGGCCATCAGCACGACGCACACCGTCGCGAACATAAGGATGTCGAGGATGGTACGGAGATCCATCGGTCACTGCCCCTGCGCCGGGTGGCCGAGTTCCTGCTCGACGATCGACATCTCGGGATAGAACTCGTCCGCCGGTGCCCTGCCGGTGAGGGTCAGCCACGCCTTGGCCCCCAGCGAGATCCCCTGCAGGGCGACCAGGATCGCAAACGCCCAGATCACGGTCTTGAGCAGGAACACACCCTGGATGCCGCTGGTCTCCCGGCTCCCCTCCAGGATGCGCCAGCTTTCGACCACATAGTCGAAGGACGCCCAGAAGATGCAGATGCAAAACGGCAGCAGCAGCAGCAGCGAGCCGAACAGATCGACCTTGGCTTTGCCGATGGCGCTGGCGGGCCGGTAGAAGACGTCCACCCGGACATGGCCGTTGGTCAGCAGCGTGTACCCGGCGGCCAGCATGAACAGGGTGCCGTGCGCATAGACCAGGGATTCCTGCACGAACAGCGACGCCACGCCGAACACGTAGCGCATCAGCACCAGCAGGAACTGGACCAGCACCAGGAACAGCGCCAGCCAGGATACCGCCGTGCCGACCGTGTTGTTGAGCCCGTCGACAACACGGATCAGCGCGCGCAAGCCCGTCGATCGCTTGCCCACCGTTTGCTCTCCCCTCTCTAGATCAACCTGCGTTCGGATGGGCTCATCTGAACGCA
The DNA here is from genome assembly GCA_028281265.1 of Alphaproteobacteria bacterium. GTDB lineage: Bacteria > Pseudomonadota > Alphaproteobacteria > DSM-16000 > Inquilinaceae > JANQKE01. Next base: position 58,860 of record JANQKE010000089.1, read on the forward strand.
GGTCGATCTACTTTAAAGAGTTGGAGCATCTTGTCTTGCGTCCGTTCGGACGCAGGATGCTCCAGTGACCCGCCCCCGGACCGATAGCGCCCGCCGGGCCGAAGCGGGCGTTCTCATGGCGTCGCCGCGGTGGCCTGTCCACAGTAATCTGCGGCGTGTTCGGTCCGGAGCGGTGGTGATCCGTGCCCCCGATCATCGCCGCCGCCCGGCAGGGCCGGCCGTCCGGCGTCTGCCGGGGAGGTGGCGGGGCGTCGCCACACCGCTGGCAACGAACAAAGGCCCGAGCCGATGCCGGCAGCATCGGCCCGGGCCTCTTGGCATTGCCGCCGGCAGGGCGCTTTCCGGGCCTCCCGGGCGCGGCCACCGGCCGGGCGTGCCCTAGCCGGCCAACACGGCCTGACGGGCGTTGGCGTAGCTCTGTTCCGCCAGGCCGGTCCACTCCATGGCCTTGGTACGGAAGTTCACGAAGCTGTCATGGATCTCGCCGACGATACCGCCCTCGGCCCCCACTTCGGCCAGCACCTCTTCGGCCGCCGCACCGAACGCGGCGTAGACGTCGTCGTTGAAGCGGCGCAGGTTGACGCCGTATTCGGTGACAAGGGTGTTCAGCGCATCCCCGTTGCGGGCGTTGAACTCGGCATACATCTCGTTATTCTCGGCCAGGCAGGCGGCTCTGATCAACGCCTGATCGCTGGCCGACAGGCTGTTCCACAGATCGAGGTTGATGCCGCATTCCAGGGTCGAGCCCGGCTCGTGGAAGCCCGGGTGGTAGTAGTAGTCCGCGACCCGGAAGAAGCCGAACGCCAGATCGTTCCACGGTCCGACCCATTCGGTCGCGTCGATGGCGCCCTGCTGCAGGGCTGCGAAGATCTCGCCACCCGGCAGGTTGACCACCGCCGCGCCGAGCCGGCGCAGCACTTCGCCGCCCAGGCCGGGCATGCGAAAGCGCAAGCCGTTGAAGTCTTCCGGGCTGTTGACTTCCTGGCGGAACCAGCCGCCCATCTGCACGCCGGTGTTCCCGGCGGGGAAGTTGATGACGTTGAACTCCGCCCCCAGACGGTGCCACAGGTCCAGACCGCCCCCGTGCAGTATCCAGGCGTCGTTTTCGGGCGCGGTCAGACCGAACGGCACCGCGGTGAAGAAGCTGAAGCCCGGGCTCTTGCCGGGCCAGTAATAGGCGGCGCCGTGCCACATATCGGCGTTGCCGGCAGAGACGGCGTCGAAGCTCTCGAACGCCCCGACGAGCTCGTTCGCGGCGAACAGGGTGACCCGGAGACGGCCTTCGGTCATCGCGGTGATCCGGTCCGCCAGCCGCTGTGCACCGGTGCCCAGGCCGGGGAAGTTCTTCGGCCAGGTGGTCACCATGCGCAGTTCGCGCATATCCTGCGCGATGGCCGGAGCGGCCAGGCTCGAAGCCGCCGCGGCCGCCGCACCGGCCCCACCCAGAGCCACGGATTTCAAAAGCTTACGCCGTTGGATCGTCATTGTTGTCCCTCCCATGTCGGACCACGCGGACTTCGGAATACCACCGATGGGAAGGGATCGACCGGCCATGACCGATCGTCGGGACCAGCGCCCGTGCGACGGTCCCCCGTATCCTCCCCATGCGCCGTGGACCTTGTGCGATGCCGTCGCGTCCGACGCTCATCGGCAGTCCCACTTGTGATATGCAATGCTGCCTAGACGTTCCGACATGGAAACGCAACGTCTTATCTCATGCGCGACATCCCAAGCCGAAGACTTTGCAGGGCTTCTGAAACCGCGCCGAAATCGGCCGGCCGCGACCAAGGGGCTGCGGCGTGCCGCGATCGCCGGGCGGCGGCATCGAGCCCGGCCGTCAGCTCCCCCGATAGGTCGCGTAGCTGTAGGGGCTCAGCAGCAGCGGCACATGGTAGTGGGCGGTGGGATCGGAGACGCCGAAGCGGACCGGGATCTCGTCCAGGAACGGGGTATGCGGCAGGTCGAGTTGCCGGTCCTTGAAATAGGATCCGGCGTCGAACAGCAACTCGTAGACGCCGACCTCCAGCACCTCGCCTTCCAGCAGCGGCTCGTCGAGCCGGCCGTCGGCGTTGGTGAACACCGTCTTGATCGGATGGCCTTGGCCGGCGCCGTCGACGCGGGACAGGTGCAGTTTGAGCCCCTCGGCGGGCTTGCCCAGCGCGGTATCGAGGACGTGGGTGGTCAGGCGGCCCATGAGGAAGCTCCGTCGGGGCGAAGGGAAGCGCGATGCATCGGGGGGATCAGTCTAGGCGGCCGGTCGCCCCGCTCCAAGGCTCAGGCATCCGGGATCAGCGCTTCGAGCCGGAATCGGGCGATGCGGGCGACCTGGTGGAGGGCGGTGGCCTTCTCGGTCTCCGGGTCGTTCGGCAGCCGGGCCTCGAACGCGGCCAGGATGTCGTGCTTGGTCAGGCCCTTGACCGCGACGATGAAGGGAAAGCCGAACCTCGCCATATAGGCGGTGTTGAGGGTGCCGAACCGCTCGAACTCCGCATCGCTCAGCCGATCGAGGCCCGCGCCGGCTTGCTCGGCGGTGGAGGGTTCGGTGAGCGCGCCCGCCCGGGCCGCCTTGCCGGCCAGATCCGGATGCGCCCGGATCAGGTCCAGTTGCCGGCCGGGCGGGGCGGCCGTGACGGCGGCGACCATGGCCCTGTGCAGCGCATCGACGGAACCGAATGGCCGGTGATCCGCCACGGCGGCAGCGACCCATGGGGAATGCTCGAAGATCCCGCCGAGCGCCTGCACGAACGCCGCGGCGGGCACGGCGTTGAGATCGGCGAGCGTCATGGGTCCGGCCATGGCGGCATGTCCTGACTGAGGCGGCGGGGACGGCAGGCGGCGCCGCGCACTCGACCAGAGGTGAAGGCTCTCGGCAAGAGGCCCCCGCCCCGCGGGCTGGATCGACCCGGTGGCGCTTGCTACGACGTTTGAGCGACCGGCCCTGCCCGATCAAGCGGCACCTGCCTAAGGGATCGGCAGATCTGGGCCGCGCTCAGAGGGTACGGGGCCGGCCCCCGCGTCCCGCCGGACGTGGTACGAGGCTTGCTGTCATTGCCCGCATCGGAGCGGGCATTGCCGCTGCACCGGTCGCGGCGCCGACGGAATGGCAACGCCGCGACCGGTGCCCCGCGCAACAAGGAGATCAGATGAACATGTTGGCCGAGACTATCCGCCGGACGGCACTGGCGGCGACGAGCGTCGTGGCGATGACCGTCGCGACCGCCGGTACCGCCGGCGCGACCGATGTCCGCTTCAGCCTCGACTGGGCGTTCCAGGGCCCGCAGGCCCCGTATCTCTTGGCGATGGAGCGCGGCTATTTTGCCGAAGAGGGTCTGAACGTCACCATGGACCGGGGCTATGGCTCCGGTGACGTACCGGTGAAGATCGCCGCCGGCGCCTACGATATCGGCATTGCGGACATCAACCCGACGATCAAGTTCAACGCCGAGAACCCGGACAGCGACCTCATCGCCGTGGCGGTGATCGTCGAAGCCTCTCCGCTGGCGGCGATGACGCTGGCGGGCACCGGCATCACCGAGCCGTCGGACCTGGAAGGCCGTATCCTGGCCGCGCCGGAATTCGATGCCGGCCGGCAGCTCTTCCCCGCTTTCGTCCAGGCCACCGGGATCGACGACAGCGGCATCGAGTGGATGTCGGTCACCCCGCAATTGCGGGAGACCATGCTGATCACCGGCGACGCCGACGCGATCACCGGCTTCCTGACCTCGGGCATACAGTCGCTCAAGGCCGGGGGCGTGGCCGAAGAAGACATCATCCTGTTCCGCTACCGGGACTACGGTGTCGACCTCTATTCCACCTCGGTGATCACCACCCGGACCTGGGCCGAAGAGAACCCCGAGGCGGTGACCGGCATCATCCGCGCCGCCGTGCGCGGGCATATCGATGCGATGAGGGATCCGGACGCGGCCATCGAAGCCCTGGTCAATCGGGATCCGCTCGCCGATCCGGTGATCGAGCGGGAGCGGATGCTGCTGTCCTTCGACGAGCTCACCTTCACCGACAATGTGATGGCCAACGGCTTCAGCGCCGTCGACGAAGGCCGCATGCAGTCCGCCATCGACATGGTGCGGCTGGCCTACGGCATCGAGCGTGAGATGGGGGTGTCGGATGTTTATGTCGACACTTATCTTCCGCCGGCCGAAGATCTGAGGGTGCCGGCCAACTAAGCGGGTCTCCAATCGGATTTTGGGGGATCGCGGCCTGCGGTTCCCCGGCGAACGGGATCGGCGGGGTGTGTGCCGCCGGTCCCGTCTTGCGCCGGGCGGCCGGCTTCGGAGCGGTGCCGGGTTGGCGGTGATAGGGTAGGGGGCGGATGACGGCGTTTGTGGATCTCGATCGGGTCAGCCTGCGCTATGGCGGGCCGGACGGGACCCTGGCGGTGGAAGGTCTGAACCTGAAGCTCCGGGAGGGCGAGTTCGCCGCCGTGGTCGGTCCGTCGGGCTGCGGCAAATCCTCGTTGATGAAGCTGGTCACCGGCCTGTACCCGGCCAGCGACGGCACGGTGATCGTCGCCGGATCGGAGGTGGCGGGGCCGCTCAAGATCGTCGGCATGGCGTTCCAGAACCCCACCTTGCTGCCGTGGCGGACGACCTTGCGCAACGTGATGCTGCCGCTGGAGATCGTGCAGCCGCACCGTGGCCGCCTGCGCCGCAATTTCGCGGCGTATGAGCGGCAGGCCAAGGACCTGCTGGCGACCGTCGGTCTCGAAGGGTTCGAGCGCAAGCACCCCTGGCAGCTCTCCGGCGGGATGCAGCAGCGGACCAGCCTGTGCCGGTCGCTGATCCACCAGCCGGCGCTGCTGATGCTGGACGAGCCGTTCGCCGCCCTGGACGCCTTCACCCGTGAGGAGCTGTGGGGTGTCCTGCAGGATCTGTGGCTGCAGAAGCGCTTCACCGTCATCCTGGTGACCCACGACCTGCGGGAGGCGGTGTATCTGGCCGACACGGTACATGTGATGTCCAACCGGCCCGGCCGGATCATCGCGTCCTACGGCATCGACCTGCCGCGCCCGCGCACGCTTGCGACGACCTTCGAGCCGCACTTCGTCGACATCGTCCACAAGCTGCGCGACCATATCAGCCAGGTCCGCCAGGACGTCGTGGCGGCCTGATCGATGTCGGGCCGCCGCATGCCCCGTTCCGACGTGAGAGTCGCCACCGAATGATGACCCGCCGCCAACTCGAAGTGGCCATGCCGTGGCTGGTGACGATCGGGATCATCGTCGTTTGGGAGCTGGTGGTGATCGGCTTCGGCATCCGGGAATTCGTGCTGCCGGCGCCGACGGCCGTGTTCGACGCCTTCATGCAGTTCCGCGGGCCGATCCTCGATCATGCGCTGCACACCCTGTACACCACGGTGATCGGCTTCGCCTTCGCCGTGGTCGGCGGGGTGATCCTGGGTGTGGCCGTCGGCTCCTCCACCCTGGTCTATACCGGGATCTACCCGGTCTTGATCGGCTTCAACTCGATCCCCAAGGTGGCGGTGGTGCCGGTCCTTGTGGTGTGGTTCGGGATCGGTGCGGTGCCGGCGATCATCACCGCGTTTCTGATCAGCTTCTTCCCGATCGCGGTCAACGTGGCGACCGGCCTTGCCACGCTGGAGCCGGAGCTCGAGGACGTGCTCCGCTCCCTCGGTGCGAAGAAGCTCGATATCCTGATCAAGGTCGGCTTCCCGCGCTCCCTGCCGTATTTCTTCGCCTCGCTGAAGGTCGCGATCACGCTCGCCTTCGTCGGGTCCGTCATCTCCGAGACCATCGCGTCGAACGAGGGCATCGGCTATCTGATGCTGCAGGCCTCCTCCCGCTTCCAGATCCCTTTGGTGTTCGCCGGGCTGGTGGTGATCGCGATCATGGGGATCGTGATGTATGCCATCTTCGCGGCGATCGAGCGGCGGTTCACCGGCTGGGCGACCCGCAAGATCGACTACGCCACCGGCGGCTAGGGTGGGATGGCGCCATGCGCGATCGCCCTCGCGACCGCGCATGACGCCCGAATCCCGCTCTGCCTCTCATCTTGCTCTAGGCGGGCTGGGCGAGGCCTGGAAAAGCATTTATGGTCAAGGGGTTGCCGCTCAAGCCCGAGGCGGTTTGACCCTTGGCGACCGTCGAAGGCTTCGACTAAGCTATGGTGATCGACAGTGCAGGCGGCCCATGATCCGGTCGGTGCCGCAGGACAAGGGATGATGGCGAACACGATCCGTTTCGTGCTGGGGGGGGAGATCCGCGAGGTCCCGGTCACCGATCCGACCCAGACGGTGCTGCAATGGCTGCGCGCCAACCGCCGCCCCGGGACCAAGGAAGGCTGTGCCGAAGGCGATTGCGGCGCCTGTACGGTGGTGCTGGGTACGCGGGATCCGGCGGCCGAGGGCGGCATCCGCTACCGCGCCGTCAATGCGTGCATCGTCTTTGTGCCGCAGCTCGACGGCCGGCAGCTGATCACCGTCGAGGACCTCAAGCTGCCCGGCGGGGCGCTGCATCCGGTCCAGCGCGCCCTGGTCGACTGCCATGGCAGCCAGTGCGGGTTCTGCACGCCCGGCTTCGTGATGTCGCTGTTCGCCGAGTTCCACGAAGGCCCGCAGGACCCGGGTCGGGAGCGGCTGCTCGACGTCCTGGCCGGCAATCTGTGCCGCTGCACCGGCTATCGGCCGATCGTCGAGGCCGGGATGACCATGCGCCGGTACGGCATCGGCGATGCCTTCGATGCGGCGCGGGCGCAGGCGGCGGCTCTGCTCGACGGCATCCGGCGGACCGAGGATCTGACCGTCACCGGGGCCGGCCGGACGTTCCACGCGCCGCGCCGCCTGGACCGGCTGGCGCGCCTGTTCGCTGTCCATCCCGACGCCACGATCCTGGCCGGCGGCACCGATGTCGGCCTGTGGGTGACCAAGCAGCATCGGGACCTCAAGACCGTCATCTCGGTGAGCGAGGTGGCGGGCTTCGCCGCCGTGGTCGAGCGCGACGGTGCGTTGCAGATCGGCGGCGGGGCCACCTATTCCGATCTTCTGCCGGTGGTCGACCGGCATTTCCCGGATTTCGCCGCCCTGCTGCGCCGCTTGGGCTCGGTGCAGATCCGCAACTCCGGCACCATGGGCGGCAACGTCGCCAATGGCAGCCCGATCGGCGACAGCATGCCGGCGCTGATCGCCTTGGGGACGACCGTCGTCCTCAACCATGGCGGCACAAGGCGGGAGATGCCGCTCGAAGACCTCTATCTCGACTACAAGGAACAGGCCCGCGTGCCGGGGGAGCTGGTCGAGGCCCTCACCATCCCGCTCGATGTGCCGGGCCGGCAGTTCGCGACCTACAAGGTCTCCAAGCGGCTGGACCAGGACATCTCCGCGGTGTGTGCGGCTTACGCGATCACCCTGAACCCGGCCGGCAAGGTGGCGACCGCGCGCATCACCTATGGCGGGATGGCGGTCACGCCCAGGCGCGCGGCCCGGACCGAGGCCAGCCTGCGCGGCCGGCCGTGGAGCCTGGAAACCGTGCTCGGAGCCTATGCCGCGTTGGCGGAAGACTTCCAGCCGATCAGCGACATGCGGGCGAGTGCCGAGTACCGATCCCGGATCGCCCGCAACCTGTTGATGCGCTTCTATCTCGAAACCACCGGCCAGGCCGGCCGACCGGCGGAGGCGACCCATGCTTGACGGCGGCCGCGTGCCCAGACCGGCCAGGGCCAAGGGCGGGGTCGGCGTGCCGCTGCCCCATGACAGCGCCCACAAGCACGTCACCGGGGAGGCGGTCTATACCGACGACCTGCCGGAGCTGCCGGGTACGCTGCACACCGCCATCCTGCTGTCGTCCAAGGCGCATGCCCGGATCCTGCGGCTGGATACGACGGCCGCCGAGGCCGCCGCCGGCGTGCATGCGGTGCTGACCGCCGCCGACGTGCCGGGGGAGGTCGATATCGGCCCGGTGTTGGAGGGCGATCCGGTGCTGGCGGTCGACAAGGTCGAGTATACCGGTCAGCCGGTGGTGGCGGTCGCCGCCGAGACGCAGGAGCAGGCGATCGCCGCCGCCCGGCTGATCGTGGTCGAGTACCGGGACCTGCCGGCGATCCTGACGGCCGAGGAGGCGCTGGCCAAGGGCAGCTTCGTCTCCCCCGGCCTGACCTTCCGGCAGGGCGACGCCGGGGCGGCGATCCCCAAGGCGGCCAACCGGCTGCGCGGGAGCTTCCGCATCGGCGGCCAGGACCATTTCTACCTCGAAGGCCAGATCGCCTATGCGTTGCCCAAGGAGGACGGCGATCTGTTCTGCTGGTCCTCCACCCAGCACCCCTCTGAAGTGCAGCACCTGATCGCCAAGGTATTGGGCAAACCCGACCATGCCGTGACCGTGGAGGTGCGCCGTATGGGCGGCGGCTTCGGCGGCAAGGAGACCCAGCCGGCCATGGTCGCGTGCGTGGCGGCTCTGCTGGCCGACCGGACCGGCAGACCGGTCAAGTGCCGGCTCGACCGGGACGACGACATGGTGATGACCGGCAAGCGGCACGATTTCTTCGTCCGCTACGATGTCGGTTTCGACGAACGGGGCCGGATCGAGGGGATCGAGCTCGATCTCGCCGCCCGCTGCGGCTATTCGGCCGACCTGTCCAACGCCGTGGTCGACCGGGCGATGTTCCATGCCGACAACGCCTATCATCTGCCCAACGCCCGGATCACCGGCCATCGCTGCCGCACCAACACGGTTTCCAACACCGCGTTTCGCGGGTTCGGGGGGCCGCAGGGCATGGTCGCGATCGAGTATGTGATCGATGAGATCGCCCGGGCCCTGGACCTCGACCCGCTGGCCGTCCGGCGGGCCAATTTCTACGGGATCGGGGAGCGGGACCGCACCCCCTATCACCAGCGGGTGACGGACAACGTGATCCACGGGATCGTCGACGATCTGGCGGCGTCCTCCGACTACGCCGCCCGGCGCGGGGCGGTCGACGCCTTCAACGCCCGCAGCACGCTGGTCAAGCGCGGGTTGGCCCTGACCCCGGTCAAGTTCGGGATCTCCTTTACCATCAGCCATTTGAACCAGGCCGGGGCGCTGGTGCTGGTCTACAGGGACGGGACCGTGCAGCTCAACCATGGCGGCACGGAGATGGGGCAGGGGGTCTACGTCAAGGTCGCCCAGGTGGTGGCCGAGGAGTTCCAGATCGATATCGATCGGATCCGGATCACCGCCACGACCACCGAGAAGGTTCCCAACACCTCCCCCACGGCGGCGAGTTCGGGCTCCGACCTCAACGGCTGGGCGGCGCTGAACGCGGCGCGGGAGATCAAGAACCGCCTGGTGACCTTCGCGGCCGCCCATTGGGGCGTGCCGGAATCGGCGGTGAGGTTCGCCGACAACCGGGTTCGGATCGGTGATCGGGCGGAGATGAGCTTCGGTGAGCTGACCACGGCCGCCTATCTCGCCCGGGTGCCGCTGTCGGCGACCGGGTTCTACGCCACGCCGAAGATCTGGTGGAACCGGGAAGAAGGGCGCGGCCGGCCGTTCTACTACTACGCCTACGGCGCCGCGGTGACGGAGGTGGAGGTCGACACCCTGACCGGGGAGTACCGGTTCACCCGGGCCGACATCCTGCACGATTGCGGGGACAGCCTGAACCCGGCGATCGACCTCGGCCAGGTCGAAGGCGGCTACGTCCAGGGCCTGGGCTGGCTGACGATGGAGGAGCTGTGGTGGGATCCGGCCGGCCGGCTGCGCACCCACGCACCGTCGACCTACAAGATCCCGACCGCCCGGGACGTGCCGGCCGATTTCCGTGTGCAGTTGACCCGCACCACCCCGGCGCAGGAACACACCATCCACCGCTCCAAGGCGGTGGGGGAGCCGCCGCTCATGCTGGCGATTTCCGGCTATCTGGCGCTCAAGGACGCGGTCGCGGCGGCGGCCGACCATGCGGTCTCACCCCGGCTCGACGCGCCGGCCACGCCGGAGCGGGTGCTGCTCGCCATCGACGAGGCCCGCGCCCGCTCCCAGGGTACGGTCCGCCTGGCGGCGGATTGAGGCGTCACATGTGGATCGCAGAGCGATCGCATGTGACGTCTAAACCCCAAACCCCGCTCTAGAGCATCCTGCGTCCTAACGGACGCAGGATGCTCTAAATCTTTGAAATAGATCAACTTATCTGCGTTCAGATGAGTCCATCTGAACGCAGATAAGTTGATCTAGGGGCCGGCAACAGCGATAGGTCTGCCGTTCCGACGAGGCGCTGCCCTCATCCTCCGGTATGATATCGCATTGCGCATCTCAGCGGAAAGGATGTAGGGAGGGCAATCATACGGCGACCATGCGGCGCGCCAATCCGTATGGCGATTGAGAACGACGTCGCTGCATCAAGGCGAGCCAACGGCGTAAGGGGGACATCTGTCGTGAAGATTGTCGTTGCCGTGATGACGGGGGTATTGCTGTATTCCGGCGCGGCTCTGATGGGCGCGGTCGCCTACGCCAACGAATCGATCATCTCCCTTCAGGGAGGGGCGTTTGAGGGGCGACTTCCCGATCATGTCTCCCAGCAGGATGAACGATCCGTGGTTCGGGACTATGCGACCTTCGATCGAGGTCGGCGAGGCTATGCGAGGGTTCAATCGGCCGAGCTGCGCATGGGCGATCGCAGCGGGTGGGTGTCGAGTTCCGCGCGTCAGGTCGCCATCGGGGCATTGGGCACGCGCATGACGGGGATGGAACGTATCGACAACGGGCGTCAGACGATACGCGGCTATGACATGCGCTATTATGTCTTCACGGCCAATGTGACATACGGACCGATGAGCTGTGTGTCCTTTGCGGGGGATTTTCGTGACATGGCTTTGACAGGTGTCATCTGCACGGAGATGGGCGTGATCACCAACGCCGCCGACGCTATCGACGTCATCAACTGGATCGAAGTCGAAGGCCGCTTCTGATTCTCACCACCGGCATTCGAGGCGGTGTCTGTCGACCCGACACCCCTGACCGGAATGGGGGATCGGCGCCGGTGCTTCCGGTTTTCCGGTCTGGGCATGAGGCCCGTGCGGATGCCAACGCTCATATCGCCCATGACCGAGAGCAGCTTGCGCCGGAAAGCCGCTACACGCGGTTGTACTGCTCCAGGACCCAGGTGAGGTGATGGTGCATGGCGGCTCGGGCGGCAGCGGCGTCGTGGGTGGCGATCGCCCGATAGACGGCGCGATGGTGGGCCATGACCTGATCGTCATCCTCCGGAGCGATGAACAGCTCGTACCGGTGGAACCGCAGCATCTGCAGCAGCGTGTCGCGGATCACCCCGAGGATGTGCAGATAGACCGGGCTGTGCGCCGCCCGGCCGATCGCCAGATGGAACCGGATGTCCATCTGCGCCAGCGTCGCGTCGGTGCCGCCCTCGTCGTAAAGCGATCGGGGGGCGGCTTCCATGGCGGCGAGCCGTTGGCCGATCTCGGCGACGTCATGCGCGGAGGCCCGCTCCGCTGCCTTGCCGGCGGCCCAGGTCTCCAGCGCGATGCGGACATCGGCCAGATCGTGCAGATTGTCGGCCTTCTTGCGGATCAACTCGGTCAAACCGGTCTCGATCTCCGGTGCGGTGGCCACCAGGCGTGTGCCACCGCCCTGCACCGATGCCAGGAAGCCTTGGGTCTTGAGTGTCTGCAACGCGGCGCGCACCGAGACCCGGCTGACCCCCATGTCCTCGGCCAATTGGCGTTCGCCCGGCAGCCGGTCCCCGGTGGTCCATTCCCCGTTGGCGATGCGTTGGCGCAACCGCCCCGTGACCTGCTCGGAAATCGGCAGCGTCGGCCGGCGCCGCCCGGCACGGGGAGGGCTGAGGATCGACGGGGCGTCGGACACGGGCGAAGCGCCTCGGCAGGTTACGCACGTTGGAATTGGTAATACCACCGACAATGCCGCCGTGTGCAGCCTCGGTCAACGGCCAGTCTTCCGCACTGCAAAAACAGACCGCGTCGCGGGCGCGAAGGTCCGGCCTGCGTGAGAGCGCCGACGGTCATTGACCGGTACGGCGGTGGGACGGCCTCATGGGGGATGGAACCCCCAGGCATACCTATCGGACGGCCCTGGGTGGCTCGGACGGCGGGCCGGGGCATGACGTTGCCAACGACGTGGTATCAGATCGCCCGATCGTCGATCATCGCCCGCAGCGCTTCGACATTCTGCCGGGCGGAGTGGCTTTGCGGGTGGACGTCCAGAACCGCCTCGAACGCCGCCAGGGCCTGTTCGGGCTCCCCCAAGGCCAGGTAGCACAGACCGAGCCCGGACAGAGCCCCGAAATGCCGGGGTTCAAGGGCCAGGGTCTCGGCGATGTCGGCCATCGAACCGGCATAGTCTCCCATCACGTATCGCACCGTCGCCCGGCGGTTCCAGCCCTCCGCATAGTCCGGATCGGCGTCGATGACCTGGCCGAACAGGCGCTCCGCCAGCCCCACCAGACCCGATCGCAGTGCGATCGAGCCGTTCTCCATATCCTGCGTCACCGTTTCGGCCGGTCCGTCGTAGTCGAACCAGGCCGTCCAGATCTGCTGCTCGATCGCGGCGGCCTCCATGGGCGTCTCGGCCGACCCCAGTGCCTCGAACAGCTCATCCAATCCTGCCGATGCCGCGGCCGGCGGCACCGGCAAGACGAGCAGCATCCAGATCAGGACGGCGATCGATAGGCCGGGCCACCATCGCGAAGAGTGACCTGGAGACGGGCGCATTGGATCCATGCAAGCATCGTAGGGCAGATCTGCCGGACTGACCAGGGGCCGACGCGTCCGGGGTGTCACGGGTGCCGTGTATCGCGGCGGCCCGGCCGTGTCCGATCCGTGTCGGGTGTCGTTGCACTCTCCCCAGCCTATGCCTGGTCGACGAACCATCGGATCCGCCCGCCCGGTCGTCCCTGAAGCCGTCTTAGATCCCGAGCCCGTGGCCGAGCAGTGCAGCGGCATAGAAACTGCCGAACAGAACGATCATGCCGACGGCGTCGCGGATGAGGGATAGGGTTTTCATATGTTCCTCCTTTGTTCGTAGCTATACGAAACAGAGAAAGAACAGAAAGTCAACATCAATGGTCCGACTCGGGTATGGCTGCCGATCGGGTCGTGGAACAGGCGGTGCACATGCGGTCGGGCGCCTCCGTTCCCGCGGGTCGAACGGGGGGTTCGGCATAGAAAAAGCCGGCTGGAGAGGATCTCCAGCCGGCCTGCGCAACCCGCCTTGGCGCCGGGGCCGCGACGGCCCCGGCCGGCGGCCGTTCAACAGCTGTAGTACATCTCGAATTCGATCGGATGCGGGGTGTGTTCGAAGGTGATGATCTCTTCCATCTTCAGATCGATATAGCCCTGCACCTGGTCCTTGGTGAACACGTCGCCCTTGAGCAGGAACTCGTGATCCTGTTCGAGCGCGTGCACGGCTTCCCGCAGGGAGGCGCAGACGGTGGGGATGCCGTGGAGTTCTTCGGGCGGCAGATCGTACAGGTTCTTGTCCATCGGGTCGCCCGGATGGATCTTGTTCTGAATGCCGTCGAGCCCGGCCATCAGCATCGCCGCGAAGGTCAGGTAGGGGTTGCCGGCCGCGTCGCCGAAGCGGACCTCGACCCGCTTGGCCTTGGGCGAGGAGCCGAACGGGATCCGGCACGACGCCGAGCGGTTGCGCGACGAATAGGCCAGCAGCACCGGCGCCTCGTAGCCCGGGATCAGCCGCTTGTAGCTGTTGGTCGTGGCGTTGGAGAACGCGTTGATCGTGCGGGCGTGCTTGATGATGCCGCCGATGTAGTAGAGGGCGGTCTCCGACAGGTCGGCATAGCCGGTCCCGGCGAAGGTCGGCTGGCCGTCCTTCCAGATCGACTGGTGTACATGCATCCCCGAACCGTTGTCGCCCTTGACCGGTTTGGGCATGAAGGTGGCCGACTTGCCGTAGGCGGCCGCGGTCATCTGCACGCAGTACTTGTAGATCTGCAGATGGTCGGCGATCTTCAGCAGCGTGTTGAACTTCATCCCCAACTCGTGCTGAGCCGGGGCGACCTCGTGATGGTGCTTTTCGATCACCACGCCCATCTCGCCCATGGTGCTGAGCATTTCCGCCCGCAGATCGGACCCGCTGTCGACCGGCGGGACGGGGAAGTACCCGCCCTTCACCCGCGGCCGATGGCCGAGGTTGCCGTCTTCGTACTCCTTACCTGAATTGCCGGGAAGTTCCTCGGAATCAAGATGATAGAAGGCGTCGTGCATGTCCGCCTTGAAGCGGACATCGTCGAACACGAAGAACTCGGCCTCCGGACCGAACACGGCCGTGTCACCGATTCCGGTAGAGGCGAGATAGGCTTCCGCCTTGCGGGCGGTCCCGCGGGGGCATCGCTCGTAGGGCTGACCGGTCGACGGTTCCAGCACATCGCAGGTCAGGGATAGCGTCGGCTGGGCCGCGAACGGGTCCATCACCGCGGTGTCGAGATCCGGCATGAGGCTCATGTCGGATTCGTTGATGTCCTTCCAGCCCGCGATCGACGAGCCGTCGAACATGATGCCCTCGTTGAGCATGTCCTCATCAACCGTCGAGACATGTTGCGCGGTATGCTGCCACTTGCCGCGCGGGTCGGTGAAGCGGAAGTCGACGTACTTGACGTCGTTGTCGTTGATCATCTGCAGGACGGTTTGGACGTCGGACATGCTTTTCCCTGCTGTCTGTCGTGGTTCGGCTATGGCCGCCGCCCGCGGATACGGGGCGGCGTCGGGGTTGGGCGGCCTTGCGGCTGTCGGGCGACCTTGCAAAGCCCGTTCCGGCTCTGAAGACGATCCCGGACGATCGAGGGCGATGACCCCGGGACGGGCCGCCGGACGGCGCCCCGGGCCGGATCCCTCAAACGGCGTCGGGGCCTTTCTCGCCCGTGCGGATGCGGACCACCTCCTCGATCGGCGAGATGAAGATCTTGCCGTCGCCGATCCGGCCGGTCTGGGCGGATTGCTGGATCGCCTCGACGGCGCGCTCCACCAGCCCGTCCTCCATCACCACTTCGATCTTCACCTTCGGCAGGAAGTCGACCACGTATTCGGCGCCGCGATAGAGTTCGGTATGGCCCTTCTGCCGCCCGAAACCCTTGGATTCCGTCACCGTGATCCCGCGGATGCCGATTTCGTGGAGGGCTTCCTTCACCTCGTCGAGCTTGAACGGCTTGATGATGGCTTCGACTTTTTTCATTGGGCGTCTGAGTGTTGTGGGCGGGGGTCCATCGCGATGGCCGGCGGCTCCGGGCATTGGGTCACGGGTTTTGAAGCACGGGACGTGCCAAGGCGATCGGTCCGGGCGGGGCCCCGCCGACCGGACCCGGAGCCCCCCGACCCTAGCCGGCACCGGCCCCCGCGGATACGGCGCAAGACCGTCCATCTGGTGGGCATATGATTAAGAAAAGGGCAGTTCCTCGCCCTTTAGAAGGGCATTCATGCGGTCGAGGGCGATGACGATGCTCTCCAGGCTGCTGGCGTAGCTGATCCGCACGAAGCCTTCGCCCCGCTGCCCGAAGCTGGTGCCGGCGATCGTGGCGACGCCGGCCTGTTCCAGGAGCGCGGTCTGGAGCTGTCTGGCCGTCCGGCCGGTACCGGTGATGTTGGGAAACGCATAGAACGCCCCGCCGGGCTCGACACAGCGCACCCCGGGCAGAGCGTTGAGCCCGTCGACGACGACCCGGCGGCGGGCGGCGAAGGCGGTGCGCATCGCGTCGACACTGTCCTGCGGACCCTCCAAGGCCGCGATACCGGCAAACTGAGCGGCGGCGTTGACGCAAGAGTGGCTGTTGACGGCGAGCCGGATCGCCCCCTCGACCAGGCTTTCGGGCCATACCGCGAAGCCGAGCCGCCAGCCGGTCATGGCGTAGGTCTTCGACCAGCCGTCCAGCAGGATCAGCCGGTCGGCGATCTCCGGATAGCTCAGCAGGCTGACATGCGCGCGTCCGTCGTATAGCAGCTGGCTGTAGATCTCGTCGGACAGGACGGCGATGTCCGGCCGTCGGGCCAGGCCGTCGACCAGGCGGTCCAGCTCGGCCTTCGGGACCACGCCGCCGGTCGGGTTGGCGGGGCTGTTCAGGATGATCAGCCGTGTGGCCGGGGTGATCAGGGCCAGCACCTCCTCGGCGGAGAAGGCGAAGCCCTTGTCTTCCCGCAACGGGATCGGCACCGGTTTGGCACCGGTGAAGCGGATCGCCGATTCGTAGATCGGGAAGCCGGGATCGGGGTACAGGATCTCCGCTCCGGGTTCCCCGAACATCAGGATCGCGAACCACATCGTCACCTTGCCGCCGGGCACGCAGACGATCCGGTCGGCGGAAACGGCCGCGCCGGTCCGGTGCAGCAAAGCGGCGGCCACCGCTTCCCTCAAGGCCGGGAGACCCGGCGCCGGCGTGTAGCCGTGATGGCCGTCGCGCAGCGCCTTGACGGCCGCTTCGACGATCGGCGCCGGCGTGGCGAAGTCGGGCTGGCCGATGCCGAGATTGACGATGTCCCGGCCCTGGGCGGCCAGGGCTTCGGCCCGGGCCAGGACTTCGAACGCGGTCTCGGTGCCGAGGCGGTGCATCGCGGCGGCGGGGCGGAGCATGGGCGGGATCCTGGTTGCGGGCTCGGGCCGGCGGTATCGGTGACCGTCGGGCCGCGGTCGTCAAGTCTTCCGGGCGGTCCCTCAAGCGGTCCCGATACCGGGCCGGCGGCGGTCCCGCCACTGCGCGGGCCTGCCGCACCCTTGACGGGGCCGTCGGGCTTGGCCCATATCGCGGCTCACGGTGGCGACTGTAGCTCAGGGGTAGAGCACTCGGTTGTGGTCCGAGCTGTCGTGGGTTCGATTCCCATCAGTCGCCCCATCTGCCCCCCCTTCGGCCCGCGATGCGGTGTGGCGCATTGTGGTGCCTGCATCGACCCCGGGGGCGGGGCGCTTTGCGGTGAGCCCCGTCGCGGTCAGAGGCCGTGCAGGACGTCGAAGACGTCTTCCACCGACCGGATCTCCAGTTGATTGCGGCTGCGTTTGGCCATTTCCAGCGATGTGAACAGCATGCGGTTGGCCTGGTCCTTCAGATCCCGCAGTGCGAGGACATGGGCGTAGCGGGTGAGTGCCGCGTTCAAGCGCAGATACATGTCGTTGCGCTTGGCCACCGTTATGGTTCGGGACAGGAGTTGGCCGGCCAGCGTCGTCTCGCCATAGTCGATCAGCATGTCGGCCCGGATCAGGTCCGCCTCGCAGGTGAGAGCCGGTATCTCCATGCTCTGGGCATAGTCTTTGACCACCTGCAAGGCCGCCGTCACGGCGCGCATATCGGAGCGGGCGCTCCCCTGCTCGTGCTTGGCCCGACTCGCCTCGAGCCGGATCCGGGACAGCCGCGTCCGCATATGGACGTCCTCGTGCCCGCCGGCCTGGGCGAAGCTGAGCGCATCGTCTAGAGACCGCGAGGCCTCGGCGAACTGACGCTGTCCCCGCAGCAGATCGCCGAGGTGACGTGAGAACACCGCGCATGCGCGGTTGTCCTCATAGACCCGCAGGATGTCGAGAGCCTCGCGATAGTGCTTCTTGGCCGTCTCCAGATCGCCCAGCAGGTGATGGATCAGCCCCAGATAGCCGTGGGCGATGTGCCAGACCCGCCCTTTGCGCCGGCTGTGGATGGTTTCGCTGGCGCAGATCTGTGCCAGACGTTCCCGGGCGGCATTCAGCCGACCGCGTTCGATCTGAACGACCGCCAGATTGAGCGACAGCCGGTTGTGCATGGGGCCGTCGTCGATCTCCCCTTCGATCCGGCGGTTGATCGCGATGGCCTGGCGGATCAGGGTGACCGCTCCGGCGAGATTGCCCTGTACCAGGTTGACCACCCCACATTCGTTGTACAGCCAGACGATCTCGTCGATGTAGAAGGCGCTGATGCTGGGCCGGTCCTCGCGATCGCTCCGGTACTGCCGGGGATCCGCCTGCCTGCCTTCGAGCAGGTTGAAGGCCTTGCGGATAAGCCAGCGGATCTGCACGGCATACTCCTCGAAATAGCCGCGTCGGGGTGTGTCCGCCCGCGATTCTACCGACACGTAATCCTCGAAACGCGAGACGACGGCGATGGAGAAGGTCGACCGCACGACCGACAACGCAGCCCGCAAGGCCTGCACCTGGGTGGTGAGCGATGCGGTGCCGAAATGCCAGTTCTCCGCCCCCGGCAGATCGCTCTTGTGGTCGGGGTATTGGGACAGGTTGGCAACCAGCCTGGTCAGGAAGCCATAGGCCTCCACATTGAGCCGAGGCAGGTCCGACGGCATGGAGGCGGACAGCGAGGGGGCGAAGCCGTTCATCTGAGACGGGTCGCGCGGCCCGCTGCCCATCTTGCGCATGATGTGCCGCTGCATCAGCCGGTGCAGGGCGTAGCGATACTGCCGATCCGGTGCGTTGCGTCCGAAGATTCGAAAGACATCGTCCTTATACTGTGCATCCTCGTTGATTAGTTCTCTGATATCTTCATCGGGTGGCTTTCTGTACAGATTTTGTTGCTGAATCTCCTGAATTTTTTGAATATACTTGTCGGTAAGGTGTTGGAAGCGATCGGCGATCCTGGGATGGGGAACCAGTTCGAACACCAGTCCGCGCGCGACCAGGGCAGTGAGGGCTTGGCGAACGCGGTGTTCCCGCGGCACTTCGTTCTCGGTGAACACCCCTTGGAAGTAGCGTCGGATCTCGGGTACGCGCACCAGGACATCGGGGCTGCAGGGGCAGCCCATGACCGATAGATGCCGCAGGATCAGAAGGTGGAGCTTGACGTCGTTGACGGGATCACCCGCGCAATGGAAGGCGTCGTAGACATCCAAGACGTTACTGAGGACAGCCTCTTCCCGTCGACCGGCGGAGACGCTCTTGACATGGTCGATGGTGCTGCGGATGAATTTCTGGGCCAGATCGCGCCCCTCGATCATGGTTCGCCCGCTCAAGGCGAGGTGCTCGGCAGCGGCCAGCACGATGGTCAGGCAATACCGATTGCCGCGTAGGGCATGGCGGATTTCACGCCACTCGACATAGGCCTTCAGCGTATCTTCATGACCGCTCGGCTCCTCTTTGACATCTTTGGCCTCCATATCGTATCGCTGGAGGAAGACACTCTTCATGATTGCGGTTCTTAGATGGATAGGCAATTCATTCCACCGTTCTTCATGACCGCTCGGCTCCTCTTTGGCATCTTTGGCCTCCAGATCGTATCGTTGGAGGAAGACGCTCTTCATGATTGCGGTTCTTAAATGGATAGGCAATTCATTCCACCGTTCAGTATTGCCTTCTGCTAGTTGCTTTATGGCTACCATGTGGTCCGTTGTGAGTTCGTATGGGTTCTCATTGTCGAAATCGCTCTTCAATATCTTCGACAACTGATCTAAGGAGGGATGAGTTTCTTTCAAGAATCTGGCAAATATGATCTGGAATATTCCATAGCATTTTTCCTCAATCTGCTGTCTCCGTGTTCGCCAGAACTCGTTTCTAGAAGGTGTGCCGCCTGTGATCGGTTTGGAGAAATCGATCGTCCAGTGATTTAGCGGCTCAAGCAGGCTCTGATGTCCGACCGATACGAGTGCTTCCTGCCGACTTTTGTAGTCCTCGACCTCGTCGCTCGCGATGGACTCCCTCACCGCAGCCGATACGCGTCCCAGCGCGTACCCGGCGTACAGGATCAAGGCCAGCCTCGGGAAATTGTCGATGAGGATCGATTCCGGACGGACCGCCCGGATGAAATGCACGTAGCAAATGGTGTCGGTGGTCCACTGTCCCCCTGCACCCGGGGCCGGAGCCCGGGCCAGGTCGGGTGTTATGACACCCGTCTCTTTGTCGTCGCGCTGCAGGATCCGCATGCCGTCGAACGGCAGGTAGCTCTGCTCCATCCGCCGGTTGACGTTCTGGATGCCGCGAGGGGTGATGTCTCCCCTGACCGTAGGGACGAATAGAAGTCCGCTGCCGCCATTGTTGATCGCCGCGGTTTCGGCTCCCTTGGCCTGATTGTACTCGGCGACGAACGGCGTCTTCTGGGCGAGGACCTCACTGATCGCCGTCTCTCCGCCGATCAGAACGACATCGATTGGGTAGCTGGCAGACTTGTCGCCGGTCAGAAAGACCAGCACTTCCTCGATCTCACGGTTCTTGACGATGCCACGCCGGAAGTGCAGCAGGTCGACCGCGTTGAGGCAGATGATCAGGCGCGGTTGCGGTGCGTACTGGCGGTACCAGACGGGTTTGGGGCGGTCCGCACTGGCCTGGGCAAACATCGCGAACGCCTGCTTGATCCGGCGGATCCGGGACAGGCGGTTGAGCGATCCACGTATCTGGTCCGCTTCCTTCTCTATCTGTGTTGCTTCATCTACCGATGGCGCCTTGTCCTCCGTTGCCCCGTCTCTCGCAGAAGCGGGGTGTCGACGGTCTTTCGACAATTGGTTGAGCACGCGCGTTTCGACCGTCAGGTCGGCGACGGCACGCACCAACATTTCATAGGTCGACGCGATCTCGGTGGCGAAGCTGAGATTGACGAAGATGGCACCGAGATAGAGGGGCCAATGCGTCGTCCCGCCGCCGGGCCAGTTGGCCTTGATATAGGCTCTCAGCCCCAGCGTGCTGGCGAACGCCGACATGAAACTGCCTTTGCCGAGGCCGCGGGCCGCCGCGACGACATGCAGGCGCCGACCCTTGCCAATGAAGCGTCGGTCCTGACGCAACCGGCTCGCGACCGCGGCGGTGAAGGTGTCGAACGACAGGATACCCGTCTTGGGAATGCCGCTCTTCGATGGGTCAGGATCACGCGATCCGGTCGCATCGGCTTTCCGCCGCTCGCTAGGGGAGGGCTGGGAACCTGCCGCGGTTGGACCGGTCTTCGGCGGGTCGGAGTCGCGCCATCCGATACTGTCCGTTGCCGCCGGCTCGGCAACGGGCGAGATGACCTGCTCCACCCGGTGCCGGGTGAAGCGCCGTGGATCGTAGATGATGTCTGGCTCAGTTCGGTCTTCCGGGCGGCCGACCCTGACCTGGTCGAATTGCGGCACGCGTTCGGGCGGCATCAACTGCCAATGCTGCCACCAGTCGTCCCGGTCGCGTTCCAGTTCATCCAGACAGATGCACAAGGTCGCCGTCAGCAGCGAGTTCTTGACCCCTTCTATGGCGATCAGCCTGGCGTTGAGATCTCGAATTAGGGGGAGTTCGTACCGCTCCGCCGCTAACATCTCTTTCTCGATGAGTGTTGTGAGGCGCTTGCTGTGCGCTCTGTGCTTGGCATCGGCGTCGTCGCGGGCCTTGCGAGTGAGCGTCTCGGATCCTCCATCGAGACTCTGTCGTTTCTTGATTTTCTGTTGGCGCCTTTTAAGGGATTGAAGAGTAGCCTTATCTATAGCCGTGGACGTAATCGTCAGACCGGTCAGCAAGCCGACCATTTCGGCTTCGAACCCGATATACGGGTAGTACCGGTCAATGATCGGGCGCTGATCGGCCTTCGGATCTTGTGGCAACCATCGCTGTTCGGGCTTGCGTAGGCGAAAACTGCACCATCTGAGTTCGGGCCACGCCTCGGCCGGTCTGGAAGATCGATTGCCGACATCACGGATGTACATATTGACCGTGATCGGGCTCGAAGGGACGTTGGAAGGTGGCGGATCCGCACCCGCCGCTTCGTCTCTCGCCCTGAACAGCAAGTCGAACGGGTGGGGCGCCTCGGCGGCGATGGGGCCGGTTTCAAGCCTTTCCTTCAGAAAACTGAATATCGAGGACGGGTCGGAATTGGCGAACCGGGACGGTGTCTCCTGTCTCGCGAGTGCGTCGCGGATCGACTCATTGATCTCCTTGAGCGCATCGAGAAGCGTGAACACATGATGAAGCCAATCGATCCGCCGCATCGTCCCGTCATGGTTTACCCAAGCATCACCGAAATGGACTGTGTGCGTGCCGAACCGGACGTAGCGAAGAGCGGCGTCCTGCGCGCGTGAGGCGCGGTCGCCGATCGCCGGAGATAGTACGATCGCCGTACGGCCGCGCGTGCTGTCGTTGTTGCTCATGAACTCGCGCAGCGGGCGCAGCACGTCGGACTCGTTCATGCCGAGCCCGACGAAGAGCAGCGTGTTGGCGGAGAAGGCGACGCGGATGCTCTCGTCGACCGTATCGCGGTACCGGTCATGCCGCAGATACAGGTCCATATAATCGCGTTCGGTGATGACCAGACGTCCGTCCTGGGTCGCGCGCCCATGCAGGTGAAACACCGAGGCATCCGCCGCTTCCGGGTTCACGGCAAAGCCGATCAGGTCGCTCGCGGACGTCCGCTCGAACGTCTGGTCGCGCAGGATGCCGCCCAGGCCGTCGACCCGATAGTCATCGGGCTGCTTGCGGCGCACTTCCCCGCCGCTTGTCCCCCGATCGGCACCATTGTCCGACGGCAGCGTCTCGTAATCCCGATCCTGGAAGTAGCGTTCGATCTCGAAATCGTAATTGGTGGTCAGGAACTGCCGGATGCGCAGGCCGATCACCATCTTGTCGAGAGGGTCAAGTGGTTCGTCGATAATGGACAGTCGTGAGCGCAGATCGTCTTGGTGGACCGGTGAGTAGATCGAGGGCCCAGGATCGTCGCTATTGGGCTTTGTTATCTCATCCTTGGTAACTGGCCAGGCTCGGCTGCAGATTGGGTTATCAAGCAATGCCAACAGCATCTCGACGACAAAGCGGTGCGAGGGTGATACGAAAGTCCGATCGACGGTGTGCCGCTGCCTGGAACTTTGACCCATGTTCTGCTGCAGTTGGTTCTCCAGCAGGTTGAATACGCTCTGCCAACCGCAGCCGTTGGCAGATTGTCTTCGGACCTCGCCGTTCAGCGCAAGAATCGATGCCGTCTTGAAGAAGCCGAGCGCCCAATAGCGGAACGGGTCCTGTCGGATCCCTTTGATATTGCGGAGAAGATTGTCCGGGCGGTTGGTCGATCCGTGATCTCGAAGGAGGTTTCGTGCACCAAGCTCCCGCTCGGATAGCTCTTCCTTGTCCTTGTCCCTTTTTGGCACCGGTCGGCCCGACTTCCGATCGCGCTCGATCGAACGCCGCAAGATCTCCTCCGCATGGGCGCACTCATCCACCAACAGGAGCTTGGCGACATGCTCGACTGTGTGCATGGCTGATGGATTGTGGATGGCTTCGGAGAACCGGTTCAGCGCGGCTGCAAAGTCCTTCCTGGCATCAGGGTGGATCGATTTCCAGATACTATCAGGATATTGTGTATTCAGTTTGTTGAGTATTGTCCGTCTTGAATTATCGCAGTCCGGATTGTAGCCAAATATTTTTGCCTGATCTATAGAGTATTCAATTCGAGATAAAGAAATTGAGCAGCCATCTGTGCTCAGATCGCCACATTTCTCACTTTGATGTCTGATGAAAACCTCAGCGTTCCGCAGCAGCATTTCGCGCAGCTTAGTTGCTATCTCAAAAGTGATAGCGCTTTCCTTGTCAGAGAACCTCTTCTTTCTTATATTGTCGAATGTTGATTTCAGTTGCTCTATCTCTTTCTGGCAGAATTCGATCTCATATTTCTTTACAGATAGATGTGATTTAAGAACAGAAGTCAACATATTATTATTAATTTCTTTCTTGTTTCCCTCATCGATGGCGGCGTCATCTCTTAATCGAATGAGTTCTTCCTGAAAATAGCCACCCCCGGGCCGCTCGAGATCCTCTATCTGAGCCGTCAGATACTTCAATGATATTTTGCAGCATTTCAGGAACGCGTCCGCGACGTCCGATATCGACTCGAGCTGATGCTTCAGCCATTGGGCCCAGCTCAACCGGCCATAGGCCATGGGGACGCCCGATCCCACGAACGCGACAAGGCTACGGCGGTTGAGCGCCTGAAACAGCAGTTGTCTCGCCCTGTGCTCGATCAGTTCCGGATCGAGCGTCTCGTCGATCGTGTGGATCGTGTGAGGCCAGGATTTAAGCTGTTCGATCTCATGATCGAAGACGGATCGTTCATGATCGGACGGGGATGTGCTGTCCGGACGGTGATCGTGAAAATGCATGATCAAATCCAGTGTGCGATGATGGCAATGGTGCGGAACTGGCCAGATAGGCGGACAATCGGCGGCAGATTGCGCGAAAAACTGTATTCTCTGAACTGGATTGGCAAGAGGATGCTTAGCATCGAAAGTCGAATCGACGGGCGGCCGTTTGCTGCAACGGTTGCGGTGGTGCGCCGCTGGCCCTACGGCACCGCATCGGGCGGCACGACGCGCCTTGCGGATCGATCGATCCGGCACGCGCCAACAGATCCACGCGATACTCTCTGAAAACGATCAAAGCCGGCTGGCGGCAAGGGCCAGCCATGTCCGCCCTCCCGCCCCGCAGCTTCCCGCCCCGTTCCCGGCGGCGCGGCAGCGGCGCTGGGCCGTCGAGAGGCGCCGGGGGGATATCCTCGCACCCCTATAACGGCAGGGTCGATTGGTCGGTACCGGGTCCGGCACCTCCGTCCCCGCCGCCGGACAGTTCCGGCATGGCTTCGGTGAGCAGGGCGTCCTCGGCCTCGTCCAGCAGTTCGTCCAGCGCGCTGCCGTAGACTTGCTCCCTGCCGACCTCGAGCAGCACCGGTACCGCGAGCGGGCTGACCCGCTCCAGCACCGTGTGGACGATCCTGCCGCGAACCCGGGCCAGCATGGCCGACAGCCGGCCGATATCCGTCAGCCCCTTGGCCGCGTCGCGCCGGGTCGCGCGCAGCAGGATGTGCTCGGGGTCGTGGCGGCGCAGCACGTCGTAGATCAGATCGGCATTGAAGGTGACTTGCTTGCCGGACTTTTCCTGGCCCGGGCTGCGCCGCTCGATCAGCCCGGCGATGACGGCCACGGTGCGGAAGGTGCGCCGCATCAGCGAGCTTTCGTCCATCCAGGCTTCCAGATCGTCGCCCAGCATGTCCTGGTCGAACAGGGCCGCCACGTTGACCGGCGGGTGCAGCCCCCACACCGCGATCACATAGTCCGTGGCGACGAAGCCCAACGGGCCGAAACCCGCCCGTTCCATCCGCCGGGTCAGCAGCATGCCCAAGGTCTGGTGGGCGTTGCGGCCTTCGAAGCAATAGGCGACCAGATAGTGCTTGCCGCCCCGCGGGAAGGTCTCGACCAGGAGGTTGTCGCGCCTGGGCAGGAGAGACCGTAAGCGCTGCACCGTGAGCCATTCCTGCACCGGCGCCGGCAGATCCGTCCAGCCGTCCGGATGGGCCAGGATCGCCCGAACCCGGTCGGCGAGATGGGTCGACAGCGGGAACTTGCCCCCGGCATAGGCCGGCACCGCCGGCTCGCCCTCGCCGCCGCGGGCGACCTCGACGGTCATGTCCCGCAAGCCCAGGAACCGTAAGAGCTGGCCCGCGAACATGAACGTGTCGCCGGGGCGCAGGACGGAGGCGAAGTACTCCTCCACCTCCCCCAGCACCGGCCCGCGGCCGTGCAGCCGGACCTTCAGGGTCTCGGCCTGGACGATGGTGCCGGTGTTCATGCGGGCCGACCGGGCGACGGCGGGGGAGGCGATCCGCCAGCGCCCGTCCTCGGTCTCGACCAGGCGGCGGAACCGGTCATAGGCCATCAGCGCGTAGCCGCCGGTGGCGACGAAGGCGAGGACCTCGCCGAACTCCGTCTGCGTCAGGTCGGCATACGGCGCGGCCGAGACGACTTCGGCATACATCTCCGCCGCATCGAGCGGGGCATGGCAGGCGCATAGCAGCAGGTGCTGGGCGAGAACGTCCAGGCCGCCGGGCGTCCGGCCTTCTCCGTCCAACTCACCCGCGACGATGGAGTCCAGCGCCGCCCGGCACTCCAGCACTTCGAACCGGTTGGCGGGGACGAGCAGCGCGCGGCTGGGGCTGTCGAGCCGGTGGTTGGCGCGGCCGATCCGCTGCAGCAACCGGCTCACTCCCTTCGGGGCGCCGATCTGGATCACCAGATCCACCTCGGCCCAGTCGATCCCGAGATCGAGGGACGAGGTGGCGACCACCGCCCGCAGCCGGCCCTCGGCCATCGCCGCTTCGACCTTGCGCCGTTGCTCCACTGCCAGGCTGCCGTGGTGCAGCGCGATGGGAAGCGCGTCCTCGTTGATCCGCCACAGCGCCTGGAAGACGATTTCGGCCTGGGCCCGCGTGTTGACGAACACCAGCGTCGTGCCCGCCGCGACGATGCGTGCATACACCGCCTCGATGGCGAAGATCCCCATATGCCCCGACCAGGGCATCGGCTGGTCGGTCTCCAGGATCTCCACCTGGGCGGCGGCCCCGGTGCGGCCGCGGACCAGGCGGACATCGGCCGCCGGCGATCGGCCGGTCCGCGACAGGAAGACCATCAACCCGTCTTCGTCCGCCACCGTGGCGGACAGGCCGACCCGGCGCGCCGCCGGCGACAGCGTGCCCAGCCGGGCCAGGCACAGGGCGAGCTGATCGCCCCGCTTGCTGCCCACCAGGGCGTGCAACTCGTCGACGATGACACGGCGCAGGCCGGCGAACAGCCGGTCGGCGTCGGTATAGCTGAGCATCAGTGCCAGGCTCTCCGGGGTCGTCAGCAGAATGTGCGGCGGGGCCTTGCGCTGGCGTTCCCGCTTGGCCGGCGGCGTGTCGCCGGTGCGGGTCTCATGCCGGATCGGCAGCCGCATCTCGGCGATCGGCTGGTCGAGATTGCGGTGGATATCGACCGCCAGAGCCTTCAGCGGCGAGACGTAGAGCGTGTGCAGGCCGGCCCGCGGCCGCTCGGCCAGGTCGACCAGCGTCGGCAGGAAGCCGGCCAGGGTCTTGCCGCCACCGGTCGGCGCGATCAGCAGCGCGTGGGCGCCGTCGGTCGCGGCGGCCAGCATCGCCCGCTGATGCGGATGCGGCTGCCAGCCCTTGTGCCGGAACCAGCTTTCGAACAGGGCCGGCAGATCGAACACGGATGCCGTTTCGGCATGGAGGACGGTATCCGGCAGCATGACGGAACAGATAGCGTACATTGACGCGGTTGACAGCCCTTGGCGCCGATCCCGGTGTGGCCGGTCCGTGGTGAACCCCGGTCGGGCACTGCCGCTTCGGTGTGGGCCGTCCCGCACATGCTCCCGCATGGCTGTCGATACACGCAAGATTGAATGTACTGCCTATGGCTAATACCAATCAAAAGTGTTTCATTGTATGTAACCCGATGCTGGAATGCATGCGATCCTCTGACGCTTGAGCCGCCGCAGCCGGACGCTGCCGGTGCGGACCGCTCCGGCTGCCGACCGGGGAGGAGGAAGCCGGTGAGCCTCTCCATGAAGCCCACGCTGGCGGTGGCGATCACACTGGTCTTCACCGTACTGCTCGGCGCGCTCATGGCGGTGCTGGTCCTGGTCAATGTCGCTACCACCTCGCAGGTACTGATACGCGCCGCCGACCGGGTCGTGGTCGCCGCCGAGCGGGAGATGGACATCACCATCCGCCATCGGGTCGAGCCGATCCGCGCCCTGACCCGGCAATGGTCGCTGGGACCGGCAGCGCGCGCCCGCACCTGGACCGGCCGAGAGGTGTTCTTCCCCGCCATGCGGGCGGCCCTCGACGCCCATCCCCAGGTCACCGCGATCCAGTACGGCTACGACAATGGTGACTTCTTCATCCTGCGGGCACCCGACAATCCGGCCGTGATGTCGGTCCTGGGGGCGCCCGAAGGCACCGTCTACGTGATCGACGATCTGACCCTGTCGGGTGCCGGGACCGCGCTGGGCATCCGCGTGTTCCAGGACGGAGAGGGGGTGGAGCTGGCCCGCGCGCGGCTGCGGGACATCGACTACGATCCGCGGCTTCGGCCCTGGTACCGGGATGCGATGACGGCGGGCGACGTCGCCGCGACCCGGCCCTACTATTTTCGCTTCATGCAGACACCCGGGATCACCGTCGCCGTCCCGGTGGAGGCGGGCAACGGTGTCGTCGGGCTCGATATCGCCCTGACGGAGCTCGACCGGCTGCTCCGGCAGGCCGATATCGCGCCGTCCCAGGAACTGGCCCTGATCGATGCCGACGGCGCGGTACTGGCCTACAACCGCAACACCAGCTATGTGCGGCAGACCCCCGGCGGCGCGGTCGGCCTGGCCCATCTGAGCGATCTCGACGCCGCCGCGATCAACCGGCTGGTCGACCGCTCCGACCGGGTGCTGCCGATGCCGGATTTCGGCCAGCCGGCGACGACGCTCGACGGCCGGGACTGGATGACCTCGGTCCGCCCGATCGTGTCGATCGGCTGGTTTGAGCTGTTCCTGGTGCTGGCCGTACCGGAAGACGAAGTCCTGGCCGAAACCCAGGCCGTCATCCGCGAGACCCTCATGCTCTTCGGCTTGGCCCTGCTCGTGGTCCTGCCGCTGCTGTGGCTGGCGGCCAGTCGGGTCGCCAGGCCCTTGCGGCGCCTGCGTGACGAGACCGCCGCGATCCTCAGATTCGACATGCGCGGCGACGGCCCGGGACGATCCCTGGTGCAGGAGGTCGACGCCCTCGCCGTGGCGATGGGGCTGATGAAGCGAACGCTCCAGCGGTTCATGGACCTGACGACCTCCATCGCATCGGAGGGCGATCTCGGCAGTATCGCCCGTCGGGTGACGGCGGAGACCCTCTCGGTAACCCGCTCCAAGGCGGCCGCGGTCCTGCTGGTCGGCGAGGACGGGCGTACGCTGACCGTGGCGCATATGCTGGTGGCCGGGCCGGAGGGCGAGGCGAGGAACGTGGCGGTGCCGGCGGGTGCCGTGTCCCCGGGCGAGTGGTTGCGTGCGATGCTGCAGCCGGTGAACCCGGCTGCCGGTGTGGCGAACAGCTTCGGGCGGGGGGCCATCCGAACCTTCTCGCTGTCCCGGGCGATGGCCGATCCGCTCGGCTGCCATCTGCTGGACGCGGTCGGCCAGGACATCGCGGGCGTCGCCTCGATCTCCCTGACCAACCCGCGCGGTGCCTGGCTGGGCACCATCCTGGTCGTCAGGGATCCCGCCGACCCGGGCCGAGAGACGATCGACCCGTCATCCCCTCGCCTGTGCTTCTGCGAAGCGCTGGCGCAACTGGTCGCCATCACGATCGAGGAAAAGAGCCTGCTCGAACGGCACAAACGGCTGCTCGATGCGATCGTCGAGATGATCGCCTCGGCGGTCGACGCCAAATCCCCCTATACCGGCGGTCACTGCCGGCGGGTGTCCGATCTGGCCTTGCGGCTCACCGAAGCCGCCCGCCGGAGCTCCGAGCCGGCGTTCGCGGCCTTCCGGCCCGATTCGGCGGCATGGGAGACCATTCGCATCGCCGCCTGGCTGCACGATTGCGGCAAGATCACCACGCCCGAACACGTGATCGACAAGGCCACCAAGCTCGAGACCATCACCAACCGCATCCACGAGATCCGCACCCGGTTCGAAGTGCTCAAACGCGATGCGGAAATCGCCTATTGGCGGGCCGAGGCCCGGGCGCGCGGCGTGCTGCCCGACGGGATGGCCGTGGACGCCGACGCGCCCGCGGACTGGCAGACGGTGCGGGAGCGCCAGGCCCGGCTGGACGAGGACTTCGCGTTCGTCGCCGGCTGCAACACCGGCGGGGAGTTCATGGACGAGGCGGATATCGACCGGCTGGGCGCGATCGGGCAGCGATGCTGGCTGCGCACGTTGGACGACCGCCTAGGCCTGTCGGCGGCCGAGGCCAAGGCGGTCGAATGCCGCCCGCCGATGCCTCTGCCGGCCCAGGAGCGGCTGCTGGCCGACAAGCCCGAGCACTGTCAGCCGCGACTGGCCGTGCCGCGGGCTGCGGCTGCCGACAATCCGTGGGGGTTCCGGCTCGATCTGCCCGCATATGCGATGGACCGCGGGGAGTTGCACAATCTCTCGATCCGTCGCGGCACGCTGACCGCCGAAGAGCGGGCCGTCGTCAACGACCACGTCGTCCAGACCATCATCATGCTCAGCCAGCTTCCGTTTCCCAAGGAGTTGGCTCGCGTGTCCGATATCGCCGGGGCCCATCACGAGAAGCTGGACGGCACGGGCTACCCGCGGCGCTGGGCCGCCGACGGTATGGACCTGCCCATGCGGATCCTCGCGGTCGCCGACATATTCGAAGCGTTGACCGCGGCCGACCGGCCGTACCGGCTGTCCAAGTCCCTGTCCGAGGCGCTGAAGATCCTCGCGTCCATGGTCCGGGACGGCCATATCGATGGTGATCTGTACCGGCTGTTGCTGACCTCGGGGATCTATCGTGCCTATGCCGAAGCCAATCTGCGGCCCGAGCAGATCGATCCGGTGAACGTCGACCGGCTGCTGGCGACGGCCGGCGTTCGGGCGCCGCCGATGGCTGCCGAGTGACCGCCGGAGAGCGGGGGTGGTCAGTCGGGACGGGCTGGGCTAGAGCGGTTTCAGGGATTTCCGGGCCGATCTGTTGGTGTGTGCCGGATCGATCCGCAAGGCGCGTCGCGCCGCGCGATGTGGTGCCATCGGGCAAGC
>JANQKE010000090.1 GCA_028281265.1 Alphaproteobacteria bacterium
TCAACCTGCGTTCAGATGGACTCATCTGAACGCAGATAAGTTGATCTATTTCAAAGATTTAGAGCATCCTGCGTCCGTTAGGACGCAGGATGCTCTAGCAGTCCATTCCGCTCTAGAAGTCCATGCCGCCCATGTCCGGTGCGCCACCCGGCATCGGCTTCTTGTCTTCCGGCTTCTCGGCCACCATGGCTTCGGTGGTGATCAGGAGGGAAGCGACCGAGGCAGCATCCTGCAGGGCGGCGCGGACGACCTTGGTGGGGTCGATCACGCCGGCCTTGCCGAGATCCTCGAACACGCCGGTGGCGGCGTTGTAGCCGAAATTGGCGTCGTCCTGCTCCAGCAGCTTGCCGACGATGATGGAGGCATCCGCACCGGCGTTGGCGGCGATCTGCCGGGCCGGGGTCTGCATCGCCTTGCGGACGATGTCGATGCCGACCCGCTGGTCGTCGTTGGCCGGGCTCAGCCCGTCGAGCGCTCTGGTGGCGTAGAGCAGGGCCACGCCGCCGCCGGCGACCACGCCTTCTTCGACCGCCGCCCGGGTGGCGTGCATGGCGTCGTCGACCCGGTCCTTCTTCTCCTTGACCTCGACCTCGGTGGCGCCGCCGACCCGGATCACCGCCACGCCGCCGGCCAGCTTGGCCAGCCGCTCCTGCAGCTTCTCCCGGTCGTAGTCCGAGGTGGTCTCATCGATCTGCTGCTTGATCTGTCCGATGCGGGCTTCGATGTCGTCCTTCTCGCCCGCACCATCGACGATGGTGGTCTCTTCCTTGGTGATCGCGACCCGCTTGGCGGTGCCGAGCATGTCGAGGGTGACGTTCTCGAGCTTGATGCCGAGATCCTCGGAGATCACCTGACCGCCGGTCAGGATGGCCATGTCCTCCAGCATCGCCTTGCGGCGGTCGCCGAAGCCCGGGGCCTTGACGGCGGCGATCTTCAGCCCGCCGCGCAGCTTGTTGACCACCAGGGTCGCCAGCGCCTCGCCCTCGACGTCCTCGGCGACGATCAGGAGCGGCTTGCCGGACTGCACCACCGCTTCCAGGATCGGCAGCATCGCCTGCAGGTTGGAGAGCTTCTTTTCGTGCAGCAGGATGTACGGGCTCTCCAGATCGGTCACCATCTTCTCGGCGTTGGTGACGAAGTACGGGGAGAGATAGCCGCGGTCGAACTGCATACCTTCGACGACTTCGAGCTCGGTCTCCAGCGACTTGGCTTCCTCGACCGTGATCACGCCCTCGTTGCCGACCTGCTCCATCGCCCTGGCGATCATCTCGCCGACCGACTCGTCGCCATTGGCCGAGATGGTGCCGACCTGGGCCACTTCGGCGTTGGTCTCGACCTTGCGGGACCGGCCGGCGATGTCGGCGACGACCGCTTCGACGGCCATGTCGACGCCGCGCTTGAGGTCCATCGGGTTCATGCCGGCGGCGACGGCCTTGACGCCTTCCTTGACGATCGACTGGGCCAGCACCGTGGCGGTGGTGGTGCCGTCACCGGCCAGATCGTTGGTCTTGGAAGCGACTTCCCGGACCATCTGGGCGCCCATGTTCTCGAACTTGTCGGCCAGTTCGATTTCCTTGGCGACCGTCACGCCGTCCTTGGTGATGCGCGGGGCACCGAAGGACTTGTCGATGACGACGTTGCGGCCCTTCGGGCCCAGGGTCACCTTGACCGCGTCGGCCAGGATGTCGACGCCCTTGAGCATGCGGGTGCGGGCGTCGGCGGAGAACTTGACGTCCTTAGCAGCCATGTTCGTTCACCTATGTCTCGAAATTGGTCGGATGTTGAGAGGATCCGGACGATCAGTCGACGATGCCGAGGATGTCCGATTCCTTCATGATCAGAAGGTCTTCGCCGTCGACTTTCACTTCCGTGCCCGACCATTTGCCGAACAGGATGCGGTCGCCGGCCTTCACGTCCATCGGGATCCGATCACCGTCATCGTCCCGGGCGCCGGTGCCGACGGCGACGATTTCGCCTTCCTGCGGCTTTTCCTTGGCGGTGTCGGGGATGATGATGCCGCCCTTGGTCTTCTCATCCGCTTCGATGCGGCGGACCAGGACGCGGTCATGCAGAGGACGAAAACCCATCGTCGCACTCCCAAAGAGTCTGATTGTGTTGGGTGGATCTCTCGTTGAAGAGACGGTTCCACGGGGGCTCGCGGTCCAGGGAAAGCGGCACCGCCTCCCCCGTTTCTCACCGCGTCGGACGTGTTGTTAGCACTTGGGCGCGGCGAGTGCCAGGTAGGTATGTGAAGCGCTTCACGCGTTCAAGATCGTTCCAGCCGGCCGGTGCGTTTTTTTGCCCCGGTGCCGGCCGCCGAGGTCGGGCAAGCCACCAGGGCGTCGCGGGTCGGCCTTCACGGACGATCGTTTGTCGCGCCGAGCGGTTGGGGTATGGTCCGGCGCGATCCCCCGTCCCCCACCCCGGTCGATCCGCCATGGCCATCTTCAGCCCGTCCGCCGATCCCGACAAGCAGGCCTTCGCAACCGAGGCCCTGCGGCACGAATGGCTGGACAAGGCCGACATTCTGATCGAGGCGCTGCCCTTCATGCGGCAATACGCCGATCAGACGGTGGTGATCAAGTATGGCGGCAACGCCATGGGGGATGAGGAGACGGCCCGCCACTTCGCCCGCGATGCGGTCCTGCTCAAGCAGGTCGGCATCCATCCGGTCGTGGTCCATGGCGGTGGCCCGCAAATCGGGGCGGTCCTCAAGGAACTCAGCATCCAGTCGCACTTCGTCGACGGGCTGCGGGTGACCGGGGAGCGGGAGATCGACGTCGTCGAGATGGTCTTGGCCGGTCGGGTCAACAAGTCGATCGTCGCCGCCATCCACCAGGTGGGCGGCCGGGCGATCGGCCTGTCGGGCAAGGACGGTGGCCTGATCCGGGCGCGCAAGCTGACCCGGATGCGCAAGGACCCGGACTCCCACATCGAAAGGGTGGTGGATCTCGGTTTCGTGGGGGAGCCCGATCGGATCGACCCCACGATCATCGAAGCGCTGAAGGGTACCGACTTCATCCCGATCATCGCGCCGACGGGCATGGGGGCGGACGGTCGGACCTACAACATCAACGCGGACACCGTGGCCGGTGCGGTGGCGGCGGCGCTGAAGGCGGCCCGGCTGTTCCTGCTGACCGACGTCCACGGCGTGATGACGCCGGACAAGCGGCTGATCGCCGAACTCCCGCCAGCCGAGGCGCGCCGGATGATCGCCGACGGCACCATCTCCGGCGGGATGATCCCGAAGATCGAGACGTGTCTGGAGGCGGTCGCGCAAGGGGTGGATGGCGCCGTCATCCTCGACGGGCGGACGCCGCATATCCTGCTGCTGGAAGCGTTCACCGGCCAAGGGGCCGGGACCCGTATCGGCGGCCCCGAGCAGGCGCTGCGCCTGTACTGAGCCGGCACCGCAACCGTTCGGTCGGTCGGTCGCAAGACCCGTTTGCAGTGCAAAAAAAGGGCCGCGCATAGCGCGGCCCAAGTCTAGGGAGGAAACGCCCAAGAAGTGCGCTACGCCCCGCAGCAGCGCTGCGTGACGCACTGCACAAGATACGGAGCCGCCGCGTTTTTGCAAGCGCAAAATCGGCATCGGCCACGAAAGATCAACCCGCTATGAGACGGAACGACAGTTGTGCTTACCTATTGTGCAGGGTGAATCCGTACCGTACCGGCATGCTTGTGCGGCATTGCACAAAAATCGATCAAGCGTGAAGACTATCCCGATACCCCGAACCGCTCTAACGTCGCGGCGCCATGCCATGAGCCGCGCCAGCGCGATCTCCGGCGCGTGAAGAAGGTTCCGCCATGACCAAGCCCGAACCGATCGCCGCGCTGGACCCTAAGGCGAGTGGCCTGACGCCGGATCGAACGGCTTTCTTCCTCGATGTCGACGGCACGCTGATCGAGATCGCCCACCGCCCCGAAGCGGTGCGCGTCGAACCGGGGCTGCCGTTGATTCTGGGCTCGGTCCAGGAGGCCGTGGGCGGGGCGATCGCGGTGGTGTCGGGTCGCCCGCTGGTGGAGCTGGATCGTCTCTTGCATCCCCTCAAGCTGCCATCGGCCGGCCAGCACGGGCTCGAGCACCGTGCGGCCACCGGTCAGGTCGGCCGGGCCGCAACGGATATCAGCCTGTTCGGCGGGTTCGAGGACAGCTTGCGCACATTCGTGGCCGAACATCCGGGCACGATGCTCGAACACAAGGGCATGACGCTGGCACTGCACTACCGCAACGCCGTGCAGGCGCGGAACCCGGCCCGGACGCTGGTCGCGGCCCTGATCGCGGATCATGCGGATCGGTTTCAGGTCTATGACGGCAAGATGGTCTTCGAGATCAAACCGGTCGGCGTCGACAAGGGCACGGCCGTCGCCCGCTTCATGCAGGACGAGCCGGCCTTCCGATCCCGGGTCCCGCTGTTCATCGGTGACGACGCGACCGACGAGTTCGGCTTTGCCGCGGCCCAGGCACGGGGCGGCCTGGGGCTTCAGGTCGGCGATCGGGAACCCACCGTCGCCGATTACAGGATCACCGACGTCCTGGCCTGCCATCGCTGGCTTGCGGCGTTTGCCCGGATGCGGTAGAGCAACCTGCGCTGGAAACGGCGCAGACAAGGTGTTCTAATACCTTGGAATCGATCATCTTTCCGTGTTGTGGGTGAGCTACTCGAACCACAGGACGATCGAGCTGCCGCGCCGGTGTCCGGTCTCGATCCGGTCTTCCCCGACCGTCCGGCGTGCCGCATGCGGTCGGGTACGGTCGCCTCCTACGACAGTCCTGCAAGAGGGATCGATGATCGATCGTCCCACCGCCAGTCTTGAACTCGCCGTCATCGGGAACTGCAACATCGCCGCCTTGATCGATCGGCGGGCCCGGCTGGTCTTCGCGTGTTTTCCCCGCCTCGACGGCGATCCGGTGTTCAACTGGCTGCTCAACAGCCCGCCCGGACAGTCCCAGAAGGCGGAAACCGGCCTGTGGGACATCGAGCTCGAAGGCTTCGCCCGGTCCGAGCAGGACTATGTCCGCAACTCCGCGATCCTGAGGACCGTGCTGTACGACCAGAAGGGTCAGGCGGTCGAGGTGATCGACTTCTGCCCCCGGTTTCCGCACTATCACCGGGTGCACAAGCCGACCACGATCATGCGCGTGGTCAACCCGCTGGCCGGGACGCCGCGCATCCGCGTGCGCTGCCGCCCGAGCTTCGACTATGGCGCGCAGCTCCCGGTGATGACCCGGGGCAGCAACCACATCCGCTATGTCGACAGCGGCCAGGCCCTGCGCATGACCACCGACGCCTCCCTGGTCTACGTCCAGAACGAGACCTGGTTCGTCCTGGAGCGGCCGCTGCATTTCATCCTCAGCGCGGACGAGAGCCTGACCGCCTCGATCCCCGAGACCACCGAGCGGTTCCGGCGCGAAACCGAGGCCTATTGGGACCGTTTCGTCCGCTCCCTGGCGATCCCGTACGAGTATCAGGACGCGGTGATCCGGGCCGCGATCACGCTGAAGCTGTGTTCCTACGAGGAGACCGGGGCGATCCTGGCCGCGATCACCACCTCGATCCCCGAAGCCGCGCATACCGAGCGCAATTGGGACTACCGCTATTGCTGGCTGCGCGACAGTTTCTTCGTGGTGCACTGCCTGAACCGGCTCGGCCAGACCGAGACGATGGAGAACTACCTCCGCTACATCACCAACGTGTCCGAAAGCTCCCCCGACGGGTATCTCAAGCCGCTGTACAGCCTCACGCTGGACCCCCGTATGGAGGAAACCACGGTGCCGGACCTGGCCGGCTACCGCGGCATGGGTCCGGTGCGCTACGGCAACGCCGCGCACGGCCAGGTGCAGAACGATTCCTATGGCGCGGTCATCCTGGCTTCCGCTCAGGCGTTCTTCGACAAGCGGCTCCGCAATCCGGGCGGCGAGCATCTGTTCCGCCGGTTGGAGCGGCTGGGGGAGCAGGCGGTCATGCGCTGGAACACGCCCGATGCGGGCCTGTGGGAACTCCGCACCCGCGAGAGGGTGCACACCTTCAGTGCGGTGATGTGCTGGGCCGCGTGCGATCGGCTGGCCAAGATCGCCCGGCGCCTCAATCTCGGGGAGCGGGCCCGCAAGTGGCGCCAGGCCGCGCGGCAGATGAAGCAGACCATCCTGCACGAGGCGTTCGACACGGAACAGAACAGCTTCGTCGAGAGCTTCGGCGGCACCGATCTCG
Organism: Alphaproteobacteria bacterium; assembly: GCA_028281265.1. Lineage (GTDB taxonomy): Bacteria > Pseudomonadota > Alphaproteobacteria > DSM-16000 > Inquilinaceae > JANQKE01. The sequence continues at coordinate 6,213 of JANQKE010000090.1, forward strand.
ACGCGTCAAGCCTGCTCCTGGCCGATCTCGGCTTCATCTCGGCCGATGATCCACGGTTCCGCGGCACGGTCGCGGCGGTGGAACGCAAGCTCAAGCATGGGGACTTCCTGTTCCGCTACCATGCTGCGGACGATTTCGGCGAGCCGGAGACGTCCTTTACCATTTGCACATTCTGGTACATTGATGCGCTGGCGGCCACCGGCCGCAAGACCGAAGCCCGGCAGATGTTCGATCGGCTGCTGGCCAAGCGCAATCATGTGGGCCTGCTGTCCGAGGATCTCGACCTGCAGACGGGTGAGCTGTGGGGAAACTTCCCCCAGACCTATTCCATGGTGGGGCTGATCAACTCGGCCATGCGGTTGAGCAAACCGTGGGAGGAGGCGTTCTGACGTCCGGCACCGGGTCGGCGCCGGCCCGAGAAAGGGAAGCGACGATGAGCCGTCTGGTCGTGGTCTCCAACCGGGTGGCGGTGCCGAGCAAATCGTCCGGCGGCGCCGGCGGCGGGCTTGCGGTCGCGCTCAAGGCCGCGTTGAAGGCATCCGGGGGCATCTGGTTCGGATGGAGCGGCGAGGTCGCCGAGCATCCGTCGGCCGCGCCGGACATCAAGCGCTCCGACTCGGTCACCTACGCCACCCTCGATCTGAGCCCGGACGATCACGCCACCTATTACAACGGCTTCTCCAACTCGACCCTGTGGCCGTTGTTCCACTATCGGCTCGATCTGACCGATTTCACCCGCCAGACCTATGGCGGCTACATGCGCGTCAACGGCATGTTCGCCGGGCGGCTGCTGCCGATGCTCGACCCCGCCGATCGCATCTGGGTTCACGACTACCACTTGATCCCGTTGGCCGAGCATCTTCGCAACATGGGCGTGCAGGCCCGGATGGGCTTCTTCCTGCACACGCCGTTTCCGGTACCGGAGGTCCTGACCGCCCTGCCCAACCATGAGACGCTGCTGCGGTCGATGTGCGCCTACGACCTCATCGGCTTCCAGACCGCCACCGACCGGGAAGCGTTCGTCGGCTATCTGGTCCGTGAAGCCCAGGGGGAGCGTCTGGGCGACGACCTGATCAGGGCCTATGGCCGGACGCTCAAGACCGGCGTGTACCCGATCAGCGTGGAGACCGGGGATATCGCGCGGCTCGCGCAGGAGGCCTACCGCTCGCGCCATTCCGAACGGATGCGCGAAAGCCTGGTCGACAAGCAGCTCATCATCGGGGTCGATCGCCTCGACTACTCCAAGGGTCTGGTCAAGCGGTTCGAGGCCTTCGAGAACCTGCTCGAGCACTATGTCGACAATCGCGGCCGGGTCGTCTTCATGCAGATCGCCCCACCCAGCCGGGAAGACGTCAAGGAGTACATCGAGATCCGGCAGGAGCTGGAGGCCAAGGCCGGTCACATCAACGGCGCCTACGCCGATTTCGACTGGATGCCGATCCGGTATCTCAACAAGGGTTTTTCCCGCCGCAACCTGTTGGGCTTCTACCGGACGGCCGAGATCGGGCTGGTGACGCCGCTGCGCGACGGCATGAACCTGGTCGCCAAGGAGTATGTCGCCGCCCAGGACCCCGAAGGCCCGGGCGTGCTCATCCTCTCCCGTTTCGCCGGCGCTGCCGACGAACTCGCCACCGGCGCGCTGATCGTCAACCCCTATGACGTCGAGGCGGTGGCCCAGGCACTGCAGCGCGCCCTGACCATGCCGCTGGACGAACGCCGCCAGCGCTACGAGGCCATGATGGCGGTGCTCGAGAGCAACGACATCCGACACTGGTGGCGCCGCTTCACCGCGGATCTCACCGCAGCGCCGTTCGCCGCCGACGACCCTACCGGGGCGGCGGCCGCTTAGCTACAAGAGGCCGTATCCACCGTCTCTTCTCCGCCTTTGCGAGTGATCGATGTACAGTTTTCCCGCTTTGGTTGCTGATATCGGAGCGACCAACGCCCGTTTCGCGCTGGTCGAACCGACCGGCGTGACCAGCCCCCGTATCCTGCGCTGCGTCGACTATCCCAGCCTGGAGGCGGCGGCCCGGGCCTTCGTCGAGCAGATCGGGTGCACCACCTGGCCGGCCGATGCGGCGATCGCGATCGCCGGGCCGGTCAACGAGGACTATGTCGAGCTGACCAACCACGCCTGGTCGTTTTCGATCCGTGCCCTCAAGGACAGTCTCGGCCTCGACCGGTTGCAGGTGATCAATGACTTCACCGCTCAGGCCTTGGCCGTCACCCAGTTGGGGCCGACCGACGTTGCACAGGTGGGCGGCGGGCAGGCGCAGCCGAACAAGCCGATCGGTATTCTGGGCCCGGGAACCGGTCTGGGCGTATCGGGCATCGTGCCGGGTCGGGAGCGCTGGACGCCATTGTCCGGGGAGGGCGGGCACGTCACGCTGTGCGCCACCAACGAACGGGAAGACCGGGTGATCGCCCGGCTGCGTCAGCGCTTCAGCCATGTCTCGGCCGAGCGGACCCTGTCGGGCATGGGGCTGACCAACCTCTACGAGACCCTGGCCTCGATCGACGGGGTGGATGTCCGTGCCCGGGAGCCTCACGAGGTCACCGAGGCGGCGGTCGGCCAACAGGATCCGCACTGTGTCGAGGCGGTCGAGATGTTCTGTGCCATGCTCGGGACCATCGCCGGCAACCTGGCCCTGACGCTGGGGGCGACGGGCGGAATCTTCATCGGCGGCGGTATCGTCCCGAAGCTCGGCCCGCTGTTCTACCAATCCGATTTTCGCCGGCAGTTCGAGGCCAAGGGGCGCTTCGCCAGCTATCTCGAGGAGATTCCCACCTTCGTGATCACGCGGGACACGCCCGCCTTCCTGGGGCTCAAGGCCCTGTTGGAGATGCCGGAGTGATCGCGCCGGGGGCGTAGCCTCGGCCATACCGGCCACCCTGAGGCGCCCGGTGTGCCATCCTCTGCTCGCCTATATTAGTCAACGGAGTTTTAATCGAACACATGCCTCATTGCCGCCGATCTTGGCCGGCAGGATGATCATCGGCGGCATCGAGCGGATCCCGGGCCGTTCTGCCGGCGCTTCCGGCCCGGCTCGCTCTGATCGGTAGGAGGAGGAGGGCATGCAGAGGCATTCGATGCGACACGCCTTGGCGGGGCTTGGGGCGGCTGTCCTGCTGCTCTGGAGCGGAGGGGTACAGGCCGACCAACTGGAACGGCCCCAAGGCCGGGTCATCCTGACCGTCAGCGGCGGGATCGCGGTTTCGAATACCGCAGACGATGCCGCGGAGTTCGACCGTACCATGATCGAGGCCCTGCCGTCGGTCACCGTGATGACGACCACGCCCTGGACCGAGGGGGTGGTGACCTTCGACGGCGTCAGCGGGGCGGATCTGATGCAGGCGGTTGGCGGGCAGGGCGAAACCGTTTCCGCCGTCGCCCTCAACGACTATGCCGCGGACATCCCGTTCGACGAGTTTGCCGGCGGGGCGCTGTTCGTGGCCTATCGCCAGGACGGACAGCCCATTTCGGTGCGGGAGCGGGGGCCCTTGTGGATCCTGTACCCGTTCGACGATGAGCCGGAATACGACGATCAGATATACTACGCCCGCTCGGTTTGGCAGCTGCGGTCGCTGGAGGTGCGTTAGAGCAGGATGCTCTCCCTCTCTGAAGTCGATCAACCTGCGTTCGGATGAGTCCATCTGAACGCAGGTTGATCCGGAGCGGGATGGCGATCGCCCGGCGCGCGATCTCCGAATTTCGCTCCGACTCTCACCTTTGAGAGCAAGTTGCGGGATTTCAACACGTTGCTGCATGATCGGCGGTCCGGGCAGGCAGGTCTGATGGTTCGTCGATCTGCCTATGCATTTGAAGCTTGTGACGGCCCGTCCTTTCCGGGCGTTCGAGACGTCAAGGGTGACCCTTGGTGCTGTGGCTTCGCCGCCTGTGCGCCGACAAGCTCATGATCGAGGGTGCGGCAGATGGATGATGGAGCGATCGGCGACGGCGTTTCGCCGGCTCGGACCGCATGCCCCGGCCCGCGTCTACCGGGCGCACGAACAGGCCCTTTGGCCTGGTATACGCCGTCGGCATGATGATCGGCGGGGCCTTCGCCCTGGGCTCGGGGACTGCGGATGCGGCCCGGGTCTGCCCGTCGATGACGATCACGGTCTCCGCCGACGGCCTGTCCGATCGGATCGGCTGTGAGATCCTGGACCCGCTGCCGATGGCGGAGGTCACGACCGACACGCCCTGGACCGACGGGCCGTCCCGTTTCGAGGGGTACCCCCCTGTACGAGTTGCTGATCGCCCTTGGCCTGGAAGGCCGCGACATCGAGGCGGCGGCCTTGAACGACTACAGCGCGATCCTGTGCTGGGACCTGATCGACACCTATCGACCCGTCCTGGCGACCGTGCGGGACGGCCGCCCATTGTCCGTCCGCTCGGGCGGTCCATTTTAGTTGGTTCTTCCGTTCGACGATCACGCCGAACTTCGGAACGACATGCATTTCTTCAAGGCGGTCTGGCAACTGGACAGGATCGCAGACAGAGGCAGTGATTGTTGATGCATCCGCGTCGGCCCCGCCGGTTTGGTACGCTCTTCGATCGTGCGATGGTCTTGATCGGCGGCATCGGGGTGATGGCGGTCGCCCTGCTCGCCTTCTGGTTCTTCTATGTGCTGGAGCAGAGGCGGATCGAAAACAGCTTGCCGCTCGAGAACACGACATGGGCGGCTTACCAGCTCGTCTTCGAGTACCACCGGTTCTTCGAGACGGCGCAGCAGGCACAACTCGGATCGCCGGACGTCTCGAGGGACGATCTGATGTTCCGCTTGGACATCCTCTACAGCCGCGGGTTGGTTGTGCAATCCGGTGTGGTGGGCGAGATCCTGCTGTCCGATGCGGAGTTGGCCGAAGCGTTCGGCCGCTTTCGCGACGGTCTGGCGGTGCTCGACGACCTGGCCGCCCGTTCCGGGGACCTCGGTGCCTCGGCTCTCGGGGCGGAGATGGCCGGCATCCTGGTCGGTCTCGATGCGGCTATTCGGACCATCGGGCTGCGGGCCCATCATCTGGGGTCCGAACTGCAGGCCGAAGGCCGATACAATCTGGAATCGGGCTTGGCCTGGCTGGGCGTCCTGATGACGCTGTCGCTGCTGCTGCTCTCGGCGTTCGCCGGGATTTCCCTTTATCAGACCGCCCGCCTGCGCCGTGCCTATCGGGACAAGGAAGCGGCCTCGGTGATGGCGGTTCGGGCCCGCGAGCAGGCGGAACGGGCCAGCCAGGCAAAATCCCGGCTGCTTGCGAACACCAGCCACGAACTGCGCACCCCGCTCAACGCCATTCTCGGCTTCTCCGACATCATCCGGACCGAGAGTTTCGGTCCGGTCGGCGTGGCGAAGTACAAGGCCTATGCCGATGACATCAACACAAGCGCCCAGCTGCTCCTGGATCTGATCAACGACCTGCTCGATCTGTCCCGGATCGAGGCCGGCAAGGCCGAGCTGGACGAGGAGATGGTCGACCCGGTCGCGCTGTGCGAGCAATCCATCCATCTGGTGCGTGAGATCGCGGAACGGCGGTCGATCGGCCTTGCCCTGCATTGCGACGGTCCGGCCGTCGAGCTGCGGGCGGACCCCCGACTGGTCAAGCAGATGCTGCAGAACCTCTTGTCCAATGCGGTCAAGTTCAATCGGCCCAACGGCCGGGTGGACATCCATATCGCGGGCAGTTCGAGCGGTGACCTGACGATCGCGGTTGCCGATACCGGTGTCGGCATCCCGGACGCCGAGCTGTTCAGCCTGGTGGAGCCGTTCCAGCAGGCCAGCACGACGCGGGACAACCCGGAGCGCGGCACCGGTCTGGGCCTGTCGATCGTCCGGCGATTGATCGAGCTGCACGATGGCCGGTTGACACTGACCAGCCGGGTAGACCAAGGAACCACGGCGACCCTCAGCTTCCCGAAGTCGAGGCTTGCCATGCAGGGGGACGGCGGCGCTGACCGGCATTCGCCGTCGGGCCCTCGCCGGTCCGGTTCGCGCTTGCTGGTGGCCCAGTAGCGACGCTCCGGCCCGATCGATCCGAGAAGTCTCCGTCACCGGTGCTCCTGCGTCATGCCGATTGCCTCGTCGCGTGCCGACCTGCCCGTCCTGGATCGCGGCATGGCCGCGTTCGACCGCCTCATCGGGGATGTCGCCGGCTTGGATGCCGTCGATGTCGGAGCGGGGGCGGGAGGACTGGTCCGTGCTCTGGTCAAGCGCGGCGCCCGGCCGATCGGGATCGAATGCGGGCGGTTGCCGCTGGCCGCCGCGAGAAGGGCCGATCCCGCCCATCCGGAACGGTATCGGCAAGGCGTCGCCCAGGATATGCCGGTCGACACCGCCAGCCAGGACCTCGTGATCTTCTCCAACAGCCTGCACCACGTGCCCGTCGACGCGATGGATCGGGGGCTGGACGAGGCGGTTCGGATCCTCAAGCCCGGCGGGCGGCTCTACATCGCCGAGCCGGTGGCCGATGGCGACCTGTGGGCGATCGTCCGGCTGTTCGACGACGAAACGCATGTTCGGCAGCAAGCCTATGCCGCCATCGCGCGTGCCCGGGCACGCCATGGCCTGGCCGAGCTGGCGGAGCTGCACTACCGGGTGCCGGCGCGGTACCGCGACTTCGATGCGTTCGTGGACGAGATGATCCAGGTGGACGAAGCCCGCGCCCCGCTGATCGAACGGCAACGGGAGACGCTCCGTTCCCTGTTCGATGCCAGCGGTATCCAGGAGCCGGACGGCGTCACCTTCACCGGGCCGAGCCGGGCCAACCTGTTCCGGAAACCGCTTTGACGGGCTGCCGAAGAAGCTTGGTGCGCCCAAGCTTGGATCTTCTCCGGAAGCTCCTATCCCGTTCCTTGAACGACGCTTCCGGAATTGTCCGGCGATAAGTGTGTAGTTCGGGGGGAGCGTGAGCGACACCCAGCACGGCGCCCGTACCAAGCCGGGTGTCGCTCACGCTCTCCCCAGCCTGCATACTCACGGTCGACGAAACATCAGACCTGTGCGGCCGGGGCCAGCGATCGACATGCCGGCCCCGATACCGGATCGGAGGGGCAGGGGCTTACCAACTCCCCGTATTCGGCATGCTGGTCCAGGGCTCGGCTGCGGGAAGAGCGTCACCCGCTTGCAGCAGTTCGATGGAGATGCCGTCGGGGGTCCTGATGAAGGCCATGCGACCGTCGCGCGGCGGTCGGTTGATCGTGATTCCCTGATCCATCAGGCTCTGACAATATTGGTAGATGTTCTCGACCGAATAGGCCAGGTGGCCAAAGTTCCGGCCGCCGGTGTATTCTTCGGGATCCCAGTTATACGTCAGTTCAACGGGGCACTCCTCGTGCCCTTCCGGGGCCACGAAGACCAGGGTGAACCGGCCCTTCGCATTGTCGCTGCGCTTGACTTCCTTCATCCCGAGCTTGTTGCAGAAGAAGTCCAGGCTCTGGTCGAGATCACTGACCCGCACCATGGTGTGGAGATACCGCATATCCGTCCTCGCTGTGGTATCGAAGGGCCGATATGCGACCCGGGAGGAGGGGTCGCACGGTGCCGCTAGAGTATCCTGTATCCCAATGGACGCAGATGAGAGGCTCTAACTCGTTAAAGGAGATCAACCAGCGTTCAGATGAGTCCACCTGAACGCTGGTTGATCTAGAGCGGTTTCAGGGATTTCCGGGCCGATCTGTTGGTGTGTGCCGGATCGATCCGCAAGGCGCGTCGCGCCGCGCGATGTGGTGCCATCGGGCAAGC
>JANQKE010000107.1 GCA_028281265.1 Alphaproteobacteria bacterium
CGTCGCGGGAGGCGTAATGACTGGGGCCCGCTGCCGGCCCTCAACCCAGGCGTCGATCAGATCAGCCCATTCCTGCATCATGTGGCGGCGCTGATGTTCATATTCGGCCTTGTTATAGACGCCGCGTGACGACCTTCCGTCCTCGTGAGCCAAACACTTCTCGATCCAGTCACTGTTGAAGCCAAGCTCATTCAGGATCGTGGACCCGGTCCGTCGCAAGTCATGAACCGTGAAATGCTCCAATGGCAGGCCTTCGTTCTGTGCACGCTGGATGACGGCTTGCGTCACGCGATTGAAAGTCGCGCGCGACATGGGCGCATCCGCGTCGTATCGAGACGGTAGGAGGTAACGAGAATTACCGGCACACGTCTTCAGGGCGATCATGATATCGAGCGCCTGCCGCGCCAGGTAGACGTTGTGCGGTCGTGACCGCTTCATTCGTTCCTTTGGGATCGTCCAGACGGCGTTCTCGAAATCCACCTCGTCCCAGGTGGCGTCCTGTAGTTCGCTCTTACGCACCATCGTCAGCAGAAAGAGATGCACGCCGAGTCGGATCGTCGGCAGCGTTGCGACGTGTTCGATCTGTTTCAGCAGGATGCGGATTTCAGCTGCCGACAATGATCGGTCGCGTGGCTTGAACGTCGCGATCGACGCCGGCCCGACTTCGTCGGCTGGGTTCTTCACCTTCTCCCCGTGCAGGATCGCGAAGCCGTAGATCTGCTTCACGATGTCTCGGACGTGGATGGCCGTGGCCGGCGCACCGCGATCAACGATCTTCCCACAGAGATCGCGCAGATCGTCGGGCTGGATCTCGGTCAGCAGCCGCTTCTGCCAGACGGGACCAAGCTCGCGCTCGAAGATGGAACGACGCATCGCACGCGTGCTGTCGGCCATCGCCGCTTTCTGAAGCCAGCGCTCGCCGAATTCTCCGAAGCTCTTCGCCTCCTTCAGGCGTCGCTTCTGGCGCTGCTTCTCCTGCGCGGGAGAAAGACCCTCCCCCACCATTCGTCGGGCGTCGATGCATTTCTCGCGCGCACGGGCCAGCGAGAGATCGGCAGGCCCGTAGCGGCCGAGAAGGACGGTCTCTCTTCGCCCGTTGAGGCGGTAGTCGAGCCGGAACGTGATCCGACCGGAAGTAGCGACATGGACATACATCCCGTCACGGTCGCTGACTTTGTAGGGTTTTCCTTTGGGTTTGAGGTTCTTGAGGGCGACATCGGTGAGCATGGCGGTTCCTTTCGTAAGTACCGTCAGCTCAGTGCGGCGCCTCCACCTCCTCATTTTTCCAACGTTATCAGTCTGATACGCCAGAAAAACTACCGTCAACTGGGCTAGTAGGATTGACGGTATGCCCGAAATGCGGATGTGGCAAGCCCATCGCGTCCCGTCAGCCGGTCCGTCGATCGACTTCTCTGCGGGACGAAAGTACGCGAATGTCTGGGAGCTATTTATATAGATATATCAACGGGCTAAAGGTTGTTTCCTGATAGCTGCCGATCGTCTCCGGCGCTTCGGAATCACTCCCACTCGATCGTGCCTGGGGGTTTGGAGGTGATGTCGTAGACGACGCGGTTGATGCCGCGGACCTCGTTGATGATCCGTGTTGCCACCCGGCCCAGGAAGTCGTGCGGGAAGGGATAGTAGTCCGCCGTCATGCCGTCGGTGGAGGTCACCGCCCGCAAGGCACAGACATGGTCGTAGGAGCGGCTGTCGCCCATCACCCCGACCGTGCGCACCGGCAGCAACACGGCGAACGCCTGCCATACCGCGTCGTAGAGACCGGCGCGGCGGATCTCCTCCAGATAGATCGTGTCGGCCTTGCGCAGGGTGTCGAGCTTGTCGGCGGAGACCGCCCCCGGCACCCGGATCGCCAGGCCCGGCCCCGGGAACGGATGCCGGCCGATGAACCGGTCGGGCAGGCCCAGCTCCCGCCCCAGCGCCCGCACCTCGTCCTTGAACAGCTCGCGCAGCGGCTCCACCAGCGTGAGGGTCATCCCGTCGGGCAGGCCGCCGACATTGTGGTGGGACTTGATGGTGACCGACGGCCCGCCGGTGACGGATACGCTCTCGATCACGTCCGGATAGAGGGTGCCCTGCGCCAGGAATTCGGCCCCGCCGATCTTCGCGGCTTCGGCATCGAACACCTCGATGAAGGTCGCCCCGATGATCTTGCGCTTGGCCTCGGGGTCGTCGACACCGTCGAGCCGGCCCAGGAACCGCTCGGCCGCCTCCACATGCACCAGCGGGATGTTGTAGTGGCCGCGGAACAGGGAGACGACCTCCTCGGCTTCCCCGGCGCGCATCAGCCCGTGATCGACGAAGATGCAGGTGAGCCGGTCGCCGATCGCCTCGTGCAGCAGCACTGCCGCCACCGAGCTGTCGACCCCGCCGGACAGGCCCAGGATCACCTTGCCGGCGCCGACCCGGGTGCGGATCTTGTCGATCGCCTCGGCGCGGAAGGCGGCCATGGTCCAGTCCCCGGCCGCCCCGCAGATGCCGCGCACGAAGCTGCGGAACAGCCGGTCGCCATGGGGGGTGTGCACCACTTCCGGATGGAACTGGACGCCGTAGAAGCGGCGTGCCTCGTCGGCGATGGCGGCGAAGGGTGCGCCCTCGCTGGTGCCGATCACCCGGAACCCCTCGGGCAGCCGGGTCACCCGGTCGCCATGGGACATCCACACCTGCTCCCGCGCGCTGGCGGCCCAGACCCCGTCGAACAGTGGGCTGGCTTCGGTGACGTCGAGATAGGCGCGGCCGAACTCCCGATGGTCGGAAGTCTCCACCGCCCCGCCGAGTTGGGCGACCAGGGTCTGCTGGCCATAACAAATCCCCAACACCGGCAGCCCGCGGGTGAACACATGGTCGGGTGCCCTTGGGGTGTGCGTGTCCGTCACCGAGGCCGGGCCGCCGGACAGGATGATGCCCTTGGGGCCGAAGGCGTCGACCCGGTCCGACGGGGCCGCGTCGAACGGCCAGATCTCGCAATAGACCCCGGCCTCCCGCACCCGCCGGGCGATCAGCTGGGTGACCTGGCTGCCGAAATCCAGGATCAGGATGCGGTCGTGATGGTGGGTCGGCATGCTTGGGCACTCCGTTCGGCAGGGGCGCGGGGCCAGGGCCGCTGCTCTATCGGTTGGGTCCGGCGGACACAAGGCGGGAGACGGGAGACGGGAGACGGGAGACGGGAGACGGGAGACGGGAGACGGGAGACGGGAGACGGGAGACGGGAGACGGGAGACGGGAGACGG
>JANQKE010000112.1 GCA_028281265.1 Alphaproteobacteria bacterium
TTATTAGATTTTGTGTTTGGGTCAAGTACCGGAAACAGAATTACGTCATTCCGCCTGAGACTTCTCGTTCCCAGAGTCCTCCGTTTGCTTAGATTAGATACTAAATTCTCTATCGAGCTCTTATTTTAGCGCCACTCTTGACGTCCCCGACGCCTGGAAACAGCCTCTATCCAGGGACACCCTGGTAAGGCTCCACATCCAGGCCGCCCATCCCGACGCCTTCCGCCCGATACCGAACAGGATCCGATTGCATGAGTGCGTTCGATTTCGACACCATCATCGACCGGCACGAGACCCATTCCGCCAAATGGGACGCCCTGGCCGCCGCGACCGGCGTGACAGCGGCGGACGGTCTGGCGATGTGGGTGGCCGATATGGATTTTCAGGCTTGCCCGGCGGTGCGGGGGGTGTTGCGGGCCGAGGTCGAGCGCGGGGTGCATGGCTATTACGCCAACGACCGAACCTGGCGGTCGGCGATGGTCGACTGGATGGCGAAACGCCACGGCTGGACCGTCGATCCCGACTGGATCACCGTGACTCCGGGCCTGGTCTCCGGCTGCGGTCTGGTCCTGCAGGCGCTGACCAATCCGGGCGACGGCGTGGTGCTGTTCACGCCAGTCTATCACGCCTTCCACAAGATCATCGCGGCCAATGACCGGATCATCATCCAAAGCCCGATGACCGAGGTCCAGGGCCGCTACCGGATGGACCTGGAAACACTCGACCGGACCTTGCCGGACAACGCCCGCATCGTGTTCTTCTGCAGCCCGCACAATCCGGGCGGCACGGTCTGGTCGGCCGACGAGATCCGGGCGCTGGCGGCGTTCTGCGCCCATCGCGACCTGCTCCTGGTGTCCGACGAGATCCATCACGACCTGGTCTATCCCGGCTTTCGCCACCGGGTGACCCACACCGTGGCGCCCGAGCATGCCGACCGGCTGATCACCGCCGCGGCGGCCAGCAAGACGTTCAACATCGCCGGTGCCCATGTCGGCGGGGTGATCATCTCCAACCCCGACCTCAGGGCGAAGCTCCACAAGGTGGTCGCGGCGGCGGGGCTGATGTCCCACAACCTGTTCGGCATGATCGCAACCGAAGCCGCCTACGCTCACGGCGAGCCGTGGCTGGAGGCGCTGATCCCCTATCTTGCCGGCAATCGGGACCTCCTGGACGCCCGCATCGCCGCCGATATCCCCGGCGCCCGGTCGATGCCGCTGGAATCGACCTATCTGTCCTGGGTGGATTTCGCCGGGACGGGCCTGGACGGCGACGAGGTGATGCGGCGGATCCGCGATGTCGCGCGTATCGGCGCCAGCCCGGGCCCGCAATTCGGGATCGGGGGCGAGACCCGGGTTCGGTTCAACATCGCAACGCCGCGGGCCCGGGTGACCGAGGCGATGGATCGTCTGGCCGATGCCTTCGCCGACCTGCGGTAGGGCGTGAACGGTGGCGTAGGGCGCGGCCGGGGCCGCGCCTACCCCACGGCCTTGGGCCGCGGGTCGATGACGGCGTACAGCAGGTCGACCAGAAAGTTGACCATGACCACCAGGACCGCCAGCAAGACGACCACGTCCTTGACCACGATCAGGTCGCGGCCGCTGATCGCCTGGAACAGTAACCGGCCCAGCCCCGGCAGGTAGAACACGCTTTCGACCACGATCGCGCCCGCTACCAGGAAGGCGAACTGCAGGCCGATGATGGTCAGCACCGGAATCATCGCGTTGCGCAGCACATGCCCGACCATCACCGCCCGGCGGCTCAGACCCTTGGCCCGGGCGGTACGAACGTAATCCTCCCGCAAGGTCTCCAGGATCGCCGACCGGGTCACCCGGGACAGGATCGCCGCTTCGGACAGCGCCAGCGCCAGCGCCGGCAGCAGGAGTGCCTTCAGACCGACCAGGACGCCTTCGTGCCAGCCGGGGAACCCGCCGGAATCGAACCATCCCAGATGCACGGCAAAGATCAGGATCAACACGATCCCGAACCAGAAATTGGGAATCGCCAGGCCGAGCTGGCTGAAGGTCATCACGCCGTAGTCTCCCAGCCGATTGTGCTGGGTGGCGGCCAGCATACCCAGCGGGATGGCGATCGCGGTCGACAGCGCCAGCGCCATCAGCGCGAGCGGGATGGTCACCGCGATCCGGTCGGCGACCAGCTTGGCGACCGGGACGTCATAGGCGTAGGAGATGCCCATATCCCCGGACAGCAGCCCGCCGATCCAGACGAAGTAGCGGACGATCGCCGGCCGATCCAAGCCCATCTCGGCCCGCATCGCGGCCAGCGTCTCGTCCGTCGCCTCGGTGCCCAGCATCAACAGGGCGGGATCGCCGGGCAGCACCTCCAGAACGACGAACACGATGACCGACGCGGCGATGACGGTGATCGACAAGGTCACCAGGCGGCGGACCAGGAAACTGAGCATGGCGGGGTACCGTGGCCGTGCGGGCGCGGGTGTCGATCGCGGTCGGTGCGGGTCGGGACCCGCCGGCGTCGCGACTCTGGGCCGCAAGCCCTTGGTTTGACCGGCTGCACCGACCCCGCCCATATACCGGCGCGGTGCGGGGTTGGCGAGAGACCAAGGGCCGGACGGTGAACAAAGAGGCGAGACCGAGGTGAGCGACGTGGCCGGGATCCATGGTACCGCGGACGCGGGGTCGACCGTGGACGCGACCCCGCGAGGGGGTGAGGCGGCGGCCCGCTGGCGGGTCGCGGTCTGGCTCGGCGTCTGTGCGGCGATGGTGTTCGCCATGGCCGTGATCGGGGCGATCACCCGGCTGACCGAAAGCGGCCTGTCGATGGTCGAATGGCGGCCGCTGATCGGAACGATCCCGCCGCTGACCGAGGCCGAGTGGCACCGGGTGTTCGACCTCTACCGCCAAACACCCGAATACATCCACAAGAATGCCGGCATGACCCTGGCCCAGTTCAAGGAGATCTTCTTCTGGGAGTGGTTCCACCGGATCTGGGGGCGGGCGATCGGCCTGGTGTTCGCGGTGCCGCTGCTCGCCTATTGGCTCGGCGGGACCCTGCGGCGGGCCGATCCGACCGGCCGGCTGCGCTGGAAGCTGCTGGGCATGCTGGTCCTGGGCGCTCTGCAGGGCCTGATGGGTTGGTACATGGTGCAAAGCGGGTTGATCGACCGGCCGGCGGTCAGCCAGTACCGGCTGGCCGCGCATCTGGGGCTGGCGTTCCTGATCTACGCGCTGCTGATCTGGCTGATCCTCGATCTGGTCGGGCCGCGCGGCACCGCCGGTCTGGCGACCGCGCCGAGGGGACTCCGCGGCCATGCGGTGGGAACCGCGGCGATCGTCGTCGTGACCATCTTCTGGGGAGCGATGGTGGCCGGGCTCGATGCCGGCATCGGCTACAATAGCTGGCCGCTGATGGATGGCCTGGTGCTCCCGCCCGAAGCCCTGATGACCGAGCCCCCGTTCGTCACCGGGGCCGAGCCGGTGCCGGTCTGGCTGCTGCCGTTCGAGAACCCGGGCCTGGTGCAGTTCGTCCATCGCTGGATCGCCATCGTCGCCGCGGCGGCCGTTCTGGCGCTGGCGTGGCGGGCGTGGCGCCATGCGGCGCCGGGTGGCGAGCGCTGGCTGCTCTCCGGGCTCGGCGCGGCCGTGATCGGTCAGGTCCTGCTGGGGATCGCCACGCTGGTTCTGTTCGTGCCGATTCCCCTGGCGGCGGCGCACCAGGCCGGCGCCTTCGTTCTGGTCGGGGGGCTGGTCGCCGTCCTGCACCGGCTTCGGGCGGCGGATCGCCCCTCGAGTCCCTGAAGCCGCTCGCGCGTCGCAGTCGATGGTCGGCGCAGGCCGCACGGCGGACCCGTGGCGATGCAGGGACCCGCAGAACGGCTGGTCAAACCGTTTTGGCGCCGGTTGATCGGTGGCAGGACTGCAGCCGGGCATTGCGTTTGCCATTGCCGCACTCCTTATCCGGACTTAGCGTGGACGCCGGTGGCCCGCCCTTGCGGCCCGTGCCCGCCGGTCCTGCGTGAGTGACCCGCCCCCCCTGAGACGAGTGGCGTACCGGGCCGGCCGATCGGCGCCTCCCAAACATGAACGCGAACACTCAGGCGAGGCATTCGTCATGACGAGATTGAACAAGCTGTTGGCATCGGCCGTATTGGCGGGCGCGACGGTGCTGGGTGGTCTGGACGCGGTCCAGGCGCAGACCGTCTACCATCGCGGCAACACCGGTGAGCCCGAAACCCTCGACCAGCACCGCACCGCGACCAGCTACGAGGCGCACATCCTGCGCGATCTTTACGAAGGTCTGCTCGCCCACGATGCCGAGGCGAACGTTATCCCGGGGGTGGCCGAGAGCTGGACCGTCAGCGATGACGGCACGGTCTACACCTTCACCTTGCGCAACGACGCGCGTTGGTCGAATGGCGACCCGGTGACGGCGGGCGACTTCGTGTTCTCCCTGCGCCGGATCATGGATCCCGAGACCGCGGCGACATACGCCAACATCCTCTATCCGATCGGAAACGCCGAGGCGATCAACCAGGGCGAGAGGGACCCGGCCGAACTGGCGGTGGCCGCGCTCGATGACCGGACCCTGCAGATCACGCTGACGGCCCCGACGCCCTACTTCCTGGAGCTGTTGACCCATCAGACCGGCCTGCCGGTGCATCCGGGCTCCGTCGCCGAGCATGGCGACGCCTTCGCCCAGCCCGGTACCATGGTCTCCAACGGCGCCTATCGGCTTGTCGAATGGGTGCCCAACGCGCAGATCATTCTCGAGCGCAACCCCTACTTCCATGACGCCGAGAACGTCTCGATCGACCGTGTGGTCTTCTACCCGACCGAAGACCGTTCGGCGGCGTTGCGGGCGTTCCGGGCGGGTGAGCTGCACACCAACAACGACGTCCCGCACGACCAGATCCGCTGGCTGCAGGAGAACATGCCGGAGAACTTCCGGTCAGCGGCCTATCTCGGCACCTATTTCTACGCCCTCAACCATGAGGACGAGGTGCTGTCCGATCCCGACGTGCGCCGGGCGCTGTCCATGGCGATCGACCGGGCGTTCATCGTCGAGGAGATCGTCGATGGCGGCTATGCCGCGGCCTACAGCTTCGTACCGCCGGGCATCGGCAATTACGGCGAGCCGGCCTATGCCGAGTACCGGGGCGAGCCGATGGCCGAACGGGTCGACGAGGCGATCGAGCTGATGGAGGCTGCGGGCTTCGGCCCGGGCAATCCCGTCACGCTGGAGCTGCGCTACAACACGTCGGAGAACCACCGCAAGGTGGCGGTGGCGATTGCCGACATGTGGGCGCCGCTGGGGGTCTCCGTCGAGCTGTTCAACACCGACGTCGCCACCCACTATGCCCATTTGCGGGACCGCGGCGACTTCGACGTGGCCCGGGCGGTCTGGATCGGCGACTACAGCGATCCGCAGAACTTCCTGTTCATGGTGGAAAGCGACAATACCGGCTTCAACTACGCCCGGTACGAAAACCCGGAATACGATGCGCTGATGGATCTTGCCGCGGCGACCGTCGATCTGGAGGATCGGGCGGCGATCCTGTACGAGGCCGAGGAGATCTTCATGGAGGATCTGCCGTTCATTCCGATCTACCATTACGTCTCGCTCAACCTGGTCGCGGACACCGTCCAGGGATGGCAGGACAACATCCAGAACATCCATCCGACCCGCTTCCTGCGCATCGCCGAGGATTGATCGGCCAGACCCCTGATGGCAGGCGGTCCGGCACGCCGCACGGGCCGCCCGCCGCCAGACGTGGGCTTTCAAGCCGTTATCGCCTGACGCGACGGCCCGGGCGGGCGGGTCCGATGTTTCGTCGATGTAGGCCGGGGGAGCGTAAGCGAAACCCAGCAGGACGCCCGGAGCAAGCTGGGTGTTGCTCGCGCTCTCCCCAGCCACTCGACGCTCCTGGAGGCCCGCCTTCTCCAGGCGTCGGAGGCGTCCAGGACGGCAAAGCCGCAGCGCCAAGGGTCACCCTTGACGTCTCCAACGCCTGGAAACAGCCCCTGTCCCGGGCACAACCTATTGAGAGATCACATCTAGATCATCCTATGGTTCGAGTGACTCGCTCAAAACACGGAAAGATGATCGGTTCTCAGATGTGAGAGCACCTGATCCGCGCCGCTTCCGGCGCAGGGTGCTTTAGGCTCTGGGAAACCGTGGCTGTGACGACCGCGGCCCGCCGGAGAGCCGTCCGCGCAACCGGGCCGACATCGACCGCGGCGCCCGTACCCGGTCGATGGGGTCCGTTCGATGAGGCCTGTCTTCGCGTGTTGACCTATGCCGTGCGTCGCCTGTTGGGGGCGATCCCGACAGTGCTGCTGATCGTCACGATCGCGTTCTTCATGATCCGCGTCGCCCCGGGTGGCCCGTTCAGCCTGGAACGGCCGCTGCCGGAGCGGATCATGCAGAACCTGCTGGCCCTCTACAATCTCGATAAGCCGTTGGGAGTCCAGTACCTTCTGTACTTGCAGAACCTGGCCCAGGGCAATCTCGGCCCCTCGTTCTTCTATCCCGGCCGCACGGTCGCGGACGTCATCCTGGCCGGTCTGCCGATCTCCCTCCAGAATGGCCTGGCGGCGATCGTGATCGCGGTGGTGCTGGGTACGGTGCTCGGCTCGATCGCCGCGCTGAAGCAGAACCGGGCGACGGACTATGCGGTGATGTCCGGCGCGATGATCGGGGTCACGATCCCGAATTTCGTGGTCGCGCCGGTCTTGTCGCTGGTCTTCGGGGTCTATCTGTCCTGGCTTCCGACCGGCGGCTGGGGGGAGGGTGCCCTGCAATACCGGGTGCTGCCGGTGATCGCGCTGGCGCTGCCGCAGCTTGCGATCGTCGCCCGGCTGACCCGCGGCTCGATGGTCGAGGTCTTGCGCTCCGACCATGTCCGCACCGCCCGGGCCAAGGGGCTGCCCGCCCGGATCGTGCTGTTCCGGCATGCGCTCAAGGGGGCCATCCTGCCGGTGGTTTCCTATCTCGGCCCGGCGACGGCGGCGGTGCTGACCGGCTCGGTGGTGATCGAGCGGATCTTCGGCATCCCCGGGGTCGGCCGCTACTTCGTCGAAGGCGCGCTCAACCGCGACTACACGCTTGTGATGGGCACGGTCATCCTGTTCGCGGTGTTCATCGTCGCCTTCAACCTGATCGTCGACATGCTGTACGGCCTGCTCGATCCCAAGGTCCGCTACGATTGAGGGGGAGGCAGAGCCCGATGCCCGTCACCACCCCCGGAACATCGCCGGCGAAGCCGCCGCCGGCCGCCATCAGGGGCCGCAGCCTGTGGCAGGACGCTTGGCGCCGTCTCTTGCGCAACCGGGCGGCGCTGGTCAGTGCCGTCCTTCTCGGCCTGATCACCCTGTTCTGCTTTATCGGCCCGATGGTCGCCCCGCACCGCTTCGACGAGGTCTACCAAGCCTATATCGAGGTGCCGGCGGGTTTGGATCCGTACCCGCATGTCCGGCCGTTGGAGGAGGTGCTCGACCACGCGCTGGCCCCGACCGGGGCGTGGGTGGCCGCTTGGGCGCAGGACGCCGGAAGCGGCCGGGTCAGCGTGACGATCACCCATGCCGATGTTCTGGACATCCGGGCGATCGAGAGTGCCCTGGCGTTCCGCGGCCAGATCGAGGCGTTCGACCGGCTGGCCGTCGACGGGGCCGCGCGTCGGCTGACCATCGGTTTCGACCCGGTCGATGCGGCGTTCATGACCGGCCCGGGACCGGACGGCGCCGACACGCTGGTCCGCGTCGATCCGATCCCGCAGATCCTCGACCGCGCGCTGCGCCCGTACGATGCCGAACCGATCGCCTGGCGCTACCGGGACCGCAGTATCGAGGTGACGCTGCGGGGACGGGACGAAGCGGTCGGCGAGTATCTGATCCGCCGCAGCCTCGACCGTTCGTCGGACCTGATGACGGCCGAAATCCTCTCGGTGACCGAGGGCGGGCAGGCCATGGATGTGCGCCTGTCGTTCGTCGAGGGCGACCGGCTCGACCGCATGCTGGCCGAAGAGATCGCGGTCGACGGCGTTGCCGGCCGCGTGCTCGAAAGCGGTGGCGGCCTGACCCTGTCGCTGCGTGGCGAAGACGGGCCGATCGACGGCTATGCGGTGGTCGAGGAACTCGATGCGGTCGATGCGTTGCTGACCGTCACCCAGGTGGCGCGGGACCGGGAGCTGCCGGGTCTGCCGGCGATCGAGGGCGGCTACTATCTGACCGTGGATTACGGCTTCGCCGACGCCGATCTCCTGGGCGCGGTTGCCGCCGACGCCACCGGTGTCGCTTCCGCCCGGGCCGATCGGGTCGACCGGTCGGACGGCACCTTGCGGATGGTGCTTGGGGTCAACGCCCCGCTCGACCCGCAGGCGGTGATCGACATCCTGTCGTCCGCCAGCGCCGAGCTGTTCGACGTCACCGCCGACCGGGTATCCGCCGACGGCCGGACGATGGACCTGTCGGTCGCGATCCGGAACGCCGACCCGGGGGAGATCGTCGATCTGGCGATGCAGCGGATCGACGTCGATCTGATCGATTGGTCGCTCACCCCCGGGGTCACCGGATTGACCCTGGCGGCGGCGGAGCGGCTGGACGCCCGGACTCTGGTTCGGGCGATCGCCCGAACCGACGATCTGTTCACCGCCGATGTCCGGTCGGTCGGCACCGACGGGCGCCGGATGGACATCGGCCTTGCCTTCGTCGACCGGGATCCGGCCCGGGAACTGCGCCGGATCCTCCGCCGGGCCGATGCCGAGCTGGTCGACTGGTCGCTCGACCCGCGCACCAAACGGGTGGCGATCGAAGCGCCGGACCCGATCGACCGGCGCCTGCTTGTCCATATCCTGGAACGCGAGGACGAGCTCCGCAACGTCCGCCTGATCGAGATGGCGCCCGACGGCCGCTCCATGACCGTCGCCGCGGATGTGGTGGAACGTCTGTTCGTCATGGGCACCGACGGCAACGGCCGCGACCTGATGACACGGGTGATGATGGGCGGCCGGATCTCCCTGATGATCGGGCTCGCCGCCTCGGTCGTCAGTCTCGTGATCGGGGTCGCCTGGGGGGCGACCGCCGGCTATCTCGGGGGCCGGGTCGATGCGGTGATGATGCGGTTCGTCGACGTCCTGTACAGCCTGCCCTACATGTTCTTCGTGATCCTGCTGATGGTGTTCTTCGGCCGGAACATCTTCTTGATGTTCATCGCCCTGGGCGCGGTCGAGTGGCTGGACATGGCGCGGATCGTGCGCGGCCAGACGCTGAGTATCAAACGCAAGGAGTTCATCGAGGCGGCCCATGCCGCCGGGGTGCGGACGGCCAAGATCATCCGCCGGCACATCATCCCCAACGCGCTGGGACCGGTCGTGGTCTACATGACCTTGACCGTGCCGCGGGTGATCCTGATCGAGAGCTTCTTGTCCTTTCTCGGTCTCGGGGTGCAGGAACCGATGACGAGCTGGGGCGTTCTGATCGCCGATGGAGCGAACACGATGGAGGGGGCGATCTGGATGCTGGCCTTCCCGGCCGCGTTTCTGGCGGTTACCCTGTTCTGTCTCAACTTCATCGGCGACGGTCTGCGCGACGCCCTCGACCCCAAGGATCGCTAGAGCGTTTTCAGGGAATACCGGGCGGATCTGCCGAGGGGGATGGGCCCTGATGCCAGGAGCGAGGAGGAAGGACATGCCGGGGCATATTCGACGGCGAGCGACGCCGCAGCAGGGCCCATCCACCCGGCCCTTCGGGTTGGCGTGTGCCGGCCGCCCGCTGCGTTGCGCCGCTTGCCCGATGGCACCGCATCGCGC
>JANQKE010000180.1 GCA_028281265.1 Alphaproteobacteria bacterium
GCCGGCCGCCGCCGCAGACCAGCCAACGGCGTGGCGGCGGCGCCATCGCCTCGGCGGCGCGGGCGATCGCCGCGGCGGTGACCTCGACCACGGTGGCCGCCCCGTCCCCCAGACCCCAGCCGTCCGCCATCGCGGCGGTGAAATCGTTCCGGTCGAGGGAGCGGGGCCCGCGGCGGGTGAAATAGGGGTGCTCCAGCGCCTTGGCGATCCGGGACCGGTCGACCGTGCCCGCGCCGGCGATCGCCCCGTCCCGGTCGTAGCCTTGGCCGGTGTGGCGGTTCACCCAGTCGTCCAGCGGGGCGTTGCCGGGGCCGATATCCGAGGCCGACACGCCCTCGGCGGCGACCAGGCTGGCGTTGGACACGCCGCCGATGTTGAGCAGGGCGACCGGCAGGTCGAGCCCGCGGACGATGGCGGCGTGGTAGAGCGGCACGATCGGCGCCCCTTCGCCCCCTTGGGCCATATCGGCCTCGCGGAAGCGGCCGACTACGGGCCGGCCGGCCCGGGCGGCGAAGCGGGCGGGATCGCCGAGTTGAACCGTCACGCCATGGGGTGCGTCGTGGAAGACGGTCTGGCCGTGGAAGCCGACGAGATCGATCCCGTCGCGGTCGATGCCGTGATCGGCACACCACAGATCGAAGGCCGATCGATGGTCGCGCTCGATCGCCCGGGCCGCGGTGTCCGCATCGGCCGGGTCGGGCACCCGCCTGGCGGCGGCCAGGGCCAGAATCCGCACCCGGGTCTCGTCCCGGTACGGATAGGTACCGGCCGGACCGGTCTCGAACACCTGCGCCCCATCGGTTTCGATGGCCGCGATGTCGATCCCGTCGGCCGAGGTGCCGCTGATCATCCCGACACAGCGCCAGCGTTTGGTCATTGCCGTTCAGCCCCTCACCATGGCCCGGGTAAGCCGTTTCTGGTCTGTCACTGGCAGGATCACGACCCTACCAATCATAGCCCGACATTAACAATGGTCTTTGATTGGCATTCAATTTCGCCACCGTGAATACGGTCGGGCTGCACCAGCTCCGAACTCGGACTGTCGAGGGCCACAACTATGTCACCCTGTCGCTATGGGACGGCATCTTCGCCGGTTTCGCCATCCTGCTCGCCGCCTTCGGCTTCAACGTCCTCGGCGACTGCCTGCACGACCAACTCGACCGAGATTGTGCGATTGAGCCCCTCATGCTGCCCTTCCGCTGCAGGTGCCCGATCCTGCTCGCCGCGGTAGTTTTTTACGAGCATCATGCCGGGGTAAGGTGGAGGTAGCTTTGCCCCTTTTCCTACCCCGGCAGGCGCCAGCCGTCGCGGAGGGCGAGGCGGATGGGGTCGCCGGGGCGGGGGGGCTCGTCGCGGACCGTCAGGCGCAGCTCGGCCGACGGGTCGGCCTGGGGGCGCACGAACACGGTCGTCGCAGCGCCGTGGAAAACGGTGCGGAGCACCGTGCCGTCGACCCCCGGCTCCTCCGCCGCGGCGATCTCCAGCCCCTCCGACCGCAGGCAGGCCCGGGCCGGGCCCTCGCCGAGGTCGTCGGCGCGCAGCAGCACCGGGGTCCCCCACAACTCCGCCAAGACGAAGCGTCTGCCTTCCCGGCCCTTGACCGTCACCGGGACCACCATGCCGCGGCCGACGAACTCCGCCACCATGGCGGTCACCGGGCGGTGGTAGAGGGTCGCAGGGTCGGCGATCTGCTCGATCCCCCCGGACCGCATCACCGCGATCCGGTCGGCCAGGGCCATGGCTTCGGCCTGGTCATGGGTGACATAGACCATCGAGGCGCCGGTGGTGCGGTGCACCCGCTGGAACTCCGCCTGCATGCTGTCCCGTAGATGCACGTCGAGATTGGCCAGCGGCTCGTCGAGCAGCACCAGCCGCGGCTGCATGGCGAGACACCGGGCCAGCGCCACCCGCTGCCGCTGACCGCCGGAAAGCTCGGTCGGCCGCCGATCCTCGAAGCCGTCGAGCCCGACCGCCGCCAGCGCTGCCGCCACGGCCGCCCGCCGCTCGGCCTTGGGGGTCTTCCGCACCGACAGGGCGTAGCCGACATTGTCGGCCACCGACATGTGCGGCCACAGCGCGTAGGCCTGGAACACCATGCCGATGCCGCGCCTTTCCGGTGGGACGTGCCGGCCGGGGCCGCTGACGGCCCGGCCGCCGATGGCGATGGCGCCCGCATCGGCCCGCTCGAACCCGGCCAGAAGCCGCAGCAAGGTGGTCTTGCCGCAGCCCGAGGGGCCGAGCAGGGCCACGAACTCCCCGCTCTCAAGGTCGAGGTCGACCCGGTCGAGCGCGGTGGTCGCCCCGAACCGCTTGGTCACCGAGCGGATGGTCACGTCTGCCACGGCAGCACCCCTTGGGGCATCCGCCCCACCCGGGCGAGCCCGGTGGCGGCAAGCGCGATCGCCAGGGTGGCGATCACCGTCAGCATCGCCACCGCCGCCGCGGCGAGCGAGTTGCCCTCGTCATAGAGCGAGAAGACCACGACCCCGAGCGTCTCGTTGCCGGTCGACCACAGGAGAGCCGACACCGTCAGCTCGTTGAACGCGGCCATGAAGACCAGGAGGCCGCCGGCCGCCGCCGCCGGGGCGACCAGCGGCAGGACCACGGTCACCAGGCGGCGCAGACTGCCGGCCCCGGCCATCTGCGCGGCCTCGATCAGTTGCGGTTCGACCTGCTGCAGGCCCGACATGGCGGGCCGCAGCCCCAACGCCAGGAACCGGCCGAGATAGGCCACCAGGATGATCCACAGACTGTTGTAGAGGCTGATCCCCAAGAGCGGCAGCGGCGGCAGCAGCACCAGGATCACCGCGATCGACAGCACGATCCCCGGCAGGGCGTAGGGTGCGTCGGCCAGCAGGTCGACCAGGCGGGCCACGCGCAGCCGCCGGTGCAGCACCAGATAGCCCAGCGGCACCGACACCGCGATCGTGGCGACCGCCGCCAGGAGCGCCAGGACGAAGCTGTTGCGGAACGCCCGTGCCGTCGCCTCGGTGGTCAGCGCGTAGACGTAGTTGGCGAGGGTGAACGTCTCGGCCGACAGCGACAGCCCGATCGCCCGGATGAACGAGGTGCCGGTCAGCGCGATCAGCGGCAAGACGGCCGTCACCAGCAACACGCCCCACACCGCCGCCTCGACCGGCAGCCGCCGGCGGCCCAGGGGGAACGCCTCCCCCAGGGGCGCGGTGCGCTCGACCGCGATCGTCTGCCGGCGCAGGGCGTAGGCCTGCAAGGCCAGACCCGCCGTCGCCATCGCCGCGAGGATCATCGCCAGCACCGCGACCTCCCCCAGAACCGACGGCCCGAAGCCGTTCAGGCGCTGGTAGATCAGCGTGGTCAGCATGGTGTAGCGGCCGGGAATGCCGAGCAGAGCCGGCACGCCGAAATTGCCGATCGCCGACACGAACGCCAGTGCCGCCCCGGCGCCGATCGCCGGGATCAGCAGCGGCACCAGGATGGTCGCGGTGATCCGCATCGGCCCCGCACCGGAGGCCTGGGCCGCCTCCACCAGATCCCGCGGCAGGGCCCGCATGCCGGCGCGCACCGCCAGGAACACCATGGGCGAATGCTCGATCCCCATCAGCAGCATGATGCCTTCGCGGGAATAGAGCGGATTGGGCGTGCCGGCCGGGTAGTCGAGGCCCGGCAGCGCGTAGACGAAGCTCGACGGGCCGACCAGCTCCAGCCAGGCCAGGGCACTGATCTGGGCCGGGATCAGCAACGGCAGGATCAGCAGGAACACCAGGACCGGCTTGGCGCGGACATCGGTCAGCCCCACCACCAGGGCCATCACCCCGCCCAGCAGCACCGACACCGCGGTGGCGCCCAGGCTCGCCTCGATCGTGTGCCAGGTCGCCCGGCGGGTCGACCGGCTGTCGAGCATGTCCTGGGCGAGTGCGATGCCTTCCTGCGCGCCCAGGGCGAACACCTCCCCGAACAGCCGCACCAGCGGGACGACGCAGAACAGCAGCACATAGACCGTCACCGCGATCAGCAGCCACCGCTCGCCATCCCAGCCAGCGCGCAGGCGGTCGGTCGGACGGGCGGGGGCGGGCGCGGAGAGGGTCATCTACGGACCGTCACATCGGGGCACGAGCGGCCGAGCCGAGGCCCGGAATCGACAGGCCGCAACCCCGACGGGCTGCGGCCTGTCTGCCGCCTCGGAACCAGGGGCCGGAAACCCCTGGATGAACCTGCGTTCGGATGGTCTCATCTGAACGCAGATTCATCTACTTTAGAGCACCTTATCTGCGTCCCGTTCGGACCCCAGGATGCTCTAACTGCCGAACAGATCGGCGAATTCGCGCTTCATGGCCTCGTCGTTTTCCAGCAGGGTCAGCGGGTTCACCGCCAGGATGGTGATGTCGGCGGCCGAGGGGAAGTGGTCCGCACCGGCGATATCCGGATGTGCGGGCAGATAGCCCTGATAGGCGGCGAATTCCTGGCCGGCCGCGCTGAGCTGCCAATCGACGAACGCCTGGGCGGCGTCGACGTTGCGGGCGGTCGACAGGATCGCGACCGGCTCGGTGATCGCGGTCACCCCTTCCACGGGGAAGGAGAAGCCGACCGGCGAGCCGGCGGCCGCGGCGTTCAGCGCCATGAAGTCGACGATCACGCCGTAGGCGGCCTGGCCGGTGGCGACCGCTTCGCGGACGCCGCCATTGCCGCGGCCGGCGATCGCGCCGTTGTCGGCCAGCGCCTCGTAGTAATCCCAGCCGAAGCCGTCCAGCGCGGTCAGGGTGCCGACATGATAGGCGGCCGCACCGGAGTAGAGCGGGCTCGGCATGGTGACGCTGCCGCGCGCCGCCTCGGACAGCAGCACCTGCCAGTTCGTCGGCGCCTCGGCCACCAGATCGGTGTTGTAGATGATGCCGGTGGTGATCAGCTTGGTGCCGAAATAGGTCATGTCGGCGTCATAGATCGCCGGATCGTAGGCCGACACGTCCGCGCCGTCATAGGCCATCAGATGGCCGTCGGCCTTGAGCTGTGCCATGACGATGTCGTTGGCCACCAGGAGAACGTCCGGCTGCGGGTCGCCGGCGGCGATCTCCGCCTGCAGGCGGTTGATCACCTCGGTCGTGCCGGAGCGGAAGAACGCGACCTCGATGTCCGGATAGGTCTCGTTGAACGCTGCGACCAGGTCGTTCATCGCCTCGGTCGGGGTCGAGGTGTAGATCATCAGCGGGCCGCTTTGGGCGGCGGCGTTGGCGGCGAAACCGAGTGCGATCACGCTCGCGGTCAGCGCGAGGGTCTTCTTCATGTGTCCTGTTCCCCTGTCGGTGGGTGGGGCGTCCCGAGGATCGGGCGCCGCCGGGTACGGTCCGAGGCGGTCGCAGCCGCGCCTCGGAGCCGCCAAAAAAGGGCAAGCGATCTCAGAACGGGAGCGCTGCATGCCCGCTGAAGCCTGCGAACGGCTCTAGCAAAGCTCTGTTGCAGTTTTTCGACCCGACCGCCGGTCCGTGGCCGGCGATGGCCGCCGGGCGCGCATCGCCGGCATCGGGTCGATGCAAAGCCGTATGCTCGGTGGGGTGAGCATCGGGGTGTCCGGCCGGTCGGCACGGTCCTGGCTCGGATGGTGGCTGCCGACACCCGGGTGATCGGCCTGACCGTGACCGAGAAGGGGTATGGCGGTGACCCGGCCTCGGGGCGGCTGAGCGAGACCGATGCCGATCTGGCGCACGACCTGGCGGCCGATCAGGCCATTGCCGACCCCGGTCTGCGGCGGCAGGTCGAGGCGCTGTGGGACGAGGCGGAGACCACGCTCGCCGTGCCGGCCGGCGCGGATGTGACCACCTATCGACGGGCCTTGCTTCGGCGGTTCGCCACCCCCGCCCAGCCCCACCGCATCGCTCAGATCGCCATGGACGGGTCCCGGAAGCTGCCGAACCGTATCCTGGGCACGATCGGATCGCCGGGCGCAAGGGGCGCCGGTCGACACCCTGTGCCTGGCGGTGCCCGTCTGGGCGGCCTTGGGTGGCCCGGCGCGACCGCGACGGTGCGGTGATCCCGGCGGAGGATCCGCTATCGGACCGGCTCGCGAGCGTCGCAGCGGATGCCGGTGCGGACAGCGACCGGCTGCTGGACGGCGGCTTGGCGGTGGCTCCGGCGCTCGCGCCGGATCTGGCGAACGACCCCGCGGTTGTGTCCACGATCAAGCGGCACCTGCAGGATCCTGTTCGGAATAAGAACTCAAGACTGTCTTCATGATGATGCAGTCGTCCGGGTCGTCCTTCCGACTGCAACGCGTACCGACTTGGATCGGGATTGATCCGCTCGATCCGGAGGGGGAGCGGGGCTGACGGGGGTCGCGTCAGGCGGCGGCGGTGCCGCTGCCACCGCGCTGCGATGGCGGCAGCGGCCCGACCCTGCTTACTGGCCCTGGCCCAGGGAGTAACCGGCCTCGCCGTCGAAGGTGCGCAGGGTCTCGATCTTGATGAAGTCGAGCCCGGCGGCGTTCACCGCCCCCAAGAGCTTGACGATATGATCCTGGATCGCCGCCTCTGCCAGGCCTTCCGGTCCCATGAAGCGGCAGCGCCAATGGTCGGTGCAGAAGGTCTCCGGCATGCCTTCGGGCCAGACCTTGACCCCGCGATTGGTGATCATGGCGAGCGTGAGCGCCCCGGCATCGAGCGCGTTCAGCCTGGCCGCCAGATCGTCCGGCGCGCCGTCGGCCCAGCACAGGAAGACGTCGACGCCGACGGTCTCTTTGTTCGCGCGGTAGGTCGGCGACGCCTTGGGCACCGGCATGCCGCGCACGCCGGAGGAGGTGTAGTCGACGGCCTTGAGCACCCGGGGCTTCTGTCCGAGGCGTTCGATCACCGCGTCGGCGAAGCCGGAGGTCGAGACCTTCTCCTTGCTCGCGTCGGACTTGTAGATGTCGTAGGTGTGGATGCCGTCCTCGATCGTGCGCAGCCAGGCGTTGTGCGCCGTCTCCGCCGCTTCGGGCTGGCCGATATGGTTGAGCATCAGGACGCCGCCCAGGAACAGCCCCGAAGGATTGGCGACGTTCTGGCCCGCCCGGCGCGGGGCGGAGCCGTGGATCGCCTCGAACATGGCGCAATGCTCGCCGATATTGGCAGACCCGGCGAGACCGACGGACCCGGCGATCTGGGCCGCCACATCCGACAGCACGTCGCCGTAGAGGTTCGGCATCACGATGACGTCGAACATCTCCGGCGTGTCGGCCATCTTGGCCGCGCCGATGTCGATGATCCAGTGCTCGTTCTCGATCTCCGGATAGTCCTTGGCGACCTCGTCGAACACCTTGTGGAACAGCCCGTCGGTCAGCTTCATGATGTTGTCTTTGGTGAAGCAGGTGACCTTCTTGCGGCCGTTCACCCGGGCGTAGTCGAACGCGTAGCGGACGATCTTCTCCGATCCCGGCCGGCTGATCAGCTTCAGGCACTGGTAGACCTCGTCGGTCTGCCGGTGCTCGATGCCGGCATAGAGGTCTTCCTCGTTCTCCCGCACGATCACCACGTCCATGACCGGATGCTTGGTCAGGATGAACGGGGCGTAGCTCACGCACGGGCGCACATTGGCGAACAGACCGAGCGACTTGCGCACGGTGACGTTGAGACTCTTGAACCCGCCGCCCTGCGGGGTGGTGATCGGTGCCTTGTAGAACACCTTGGTGCGGCGTAACGAGTCCCAGGCCGAGGGCTCGATGCCGGCGGAGTTGCCGCGCAGGTACACGCTTTCCCCGATGTCGATCGTCTCGATGTCGAGCTTCGCCCCGGCGGCCTGCAGGATGCGCAGGCTGGCGTCCATGATCTCGGGACCGATGCCGTCGCCATGGGCGACGGTGATGGGCGTGGCGGAACTCATCTGCGGGGTAACTCCTTGAACCGCGGGATCGGTTGTGACCGTTTCCTGAGACAGGGCGGGACCGGCGCGACACCGTCCCGGAGCGGTCCGCGACCGGATGGGGGGACCTGCCCGTATCGGCAAGCGACGGGTCCTTTCCCGGCCGTTCCCGCCATGGCGCTTCCCTTAGGTCCGGCCGAAGCCGTCGTCTACCCCAATGGCGATGGGGGCACAATGCAGCCGCTCGCGGCCCGATCCAACCGATGGCCCGGCATCGACGGCCGTCGCCCGGCAGCCGGTCCGGGTGCAGGCGTGAGGGCCGGCGTCAGGGGTCCGCCACGACCGTCGCCGGGTTGGCCGCCCAGACCGGGCCCGTCGGGCGCATGAGGGTCTGCAGGGACGCGGCATCGCGGCCCGAGATATGGCCGAGCACGGCGTGGGCCAACTCCCGGCCCGCCTGCCGCACATCCTCGTCGACGACGCCGATCTGCGGACGGAACCAGGACAGGATCGGGGTGGACTGCTTCGAACAGAGATCGATCTCGCGCCCCAGCGCCAGACCGGCCGCTTCGATGCCGGCGACCAGCCCGAAGGTCGCCGCCCCGCTGCCCGAGATGATCCCGTCCGGCCGGCTCGGACTGCGCATCAGATGCGCCGTCGCCGTGCGGATGTCGGCGAGGCTGCTGTCGACCGTGATCCCGGGCACGGAGATCTCATCCAGCCCGAGATCGTGCACCGCCTCGACGAACCCCGTCACCATGTGGCGGTGATAGGTCATTTCCGGTGGCGGGGCCAGCAGCGCCAGCCGACGCCGGCCACGGGCGGCCAGTTCTTCCACGCATCGTCGGGCGAAGGCGGCGTTGTCGAAATCGTGGAACGGGTGGCAGAGCCCCATATCGGTCCGGCCATGGGTCGCGAACGGCAGTCCCCGCTCGGCCAGCAGGCGGACCCGCGGGTCGTCGGGCTGGGTGCGCGACAGCACCACCCCGTCGGCCGACCCGGTCTCCAGCACGTACTGCACCGGCTCCATCGGGTCGTTGGAATAGGAGTAGGGCGTGACGACGAGGTGATAGGGCGTTGCCGCCAGCACCTCGGAGATGCCGTAGATGAGGTGGGAGGTGATTCCCATCACCTCCTCCTGGGTGTTGAGGATCAGGCTGATCACCTGGGTCTTGCCGGTGCGCAGGCGCACCCCGGCCCGGTTCGGGCGATAGCCGATCTGATCGGCCACCAGCCGGACCCGTCGCTTGGTTTCCGCGCCGATATCCGGAGCGTCGTTCAGCGCCCGGGACACCGTGGTGACGGCGTATCCGGTCATGAACGCGATCATCTTGAGCGTCGGCCTCTCGCCGCGCGGCAGCGCCATCGTCCGCTCTCGCTTCCAGTGTCTCGGACCGGTCCGGCGGGCCGGTCTATCAGGCCCGGCCCGGGAAGACGACCGCCAGGGCGTCGACCGGGGGAGTTCGGGCAGACTATAAGGTTACAGTCCGGTTGGCCAGTCACGGGAGAGGCAGCGGACTATCTGCTTGATATGCCTCTATCATTGCGCTCATTCGGATCTTTTTGCAACTTTCTCGCAGATAATGCCTTGTCAGAGCATATGGCATGATGATATAGGGTCGTCCTACAACGATACAGTAACCGTTCAGGGAGGATGGAGGATGCGTTCTGTCAAGACGGCGCTGGGGCTGGCCGCATCGCTGGCGCTGCCGGCGGGGATCGCCCAGGCCACGGATCTCGAAGTGACCCATTGGTGGACCTCGGGCGGCGAGGCCGCCGCCGTCCGGGTGCTGGCCGACAGCCTCACCGCCAACACCGAGCACACCTGGGTCGACGGGGCGATCGCCGGCAGCGCGGCCACCGCCAACCCCATCATCATCAGCCGCATCCTGGGCGGCAATCCGATGGGGGCGACGCAGATGAACACCGGCCGCGATGCCGAGGACCTGATCCGGGCCGGTCTGATGACCGATCTGACCGAGGTGGCCGAGGCCGAGGGCTGGCGCGATGCGATCCGCCCGGCGCATCTGCTCGACGCCTGCATCCATGAAGGCCGGGTCTACTGCGTGCCGATCAACATCCATTCGTGGCAGTGGATGTGGATCAACCGCCATGTGTTCGAGGACAAGGGCGTGCCGGTGCCGAGCAACTGGCAGGAACTGGCGGCCGCCGCGCCGGCTTTGTGGGAGGCCGGGATCGTTCCGCTTGCGACCGGTCAGCCCTGGCAGGTCAACGGTATCCGCGCCGTCATGGAGCAGGGTATCGGCGGCCCCGGGCTGTATCTGGCGATCAACCGGGACCGTGACGAGGAGGCCATCCGTAGCGACGCCAACCGCGCGGTGTGGGAGGCGTTCGCCCAGGCCCGCGACATGGTTGACGATGCCCATTCCGGGCGCGACTGGAACATCGCCACCAACATGGTGATCCAGGGCACCGCCGCGGCCCAGATCATGGGGGACTGGGCCCAAGGGGAGTTCGCCGTGGCCGGCCGCGAGGCCGGGGTCGACTATGACTGCCTGCCGGGGCTGGGCCACCACATGGTGCTCGATACCGGGGGCGACGCGTTCTACTTCCCCCGCATCGACGATCCGGAAACCCGCCAGGCGCAACTGGCGCTGGCCTCGCTCTTGGTGCGTCCGGACGTGCAGGTGGCGTTCAACCTGGTCAAGGGATCGCTGCCGGTCCGCGGCGACGTCGACCTGGCCGCGGCCAATGCCTGCATGCAGAAGGGGCTCGAGATCCTGGCGTCCGAGGACGGGGTGCTGCCGTCGGGCGAGCAGCTCCTGGACTCCGACACCCAAGGGCAGATGCAGGATCTGGCCATCGAGTTCTTCAGCTCGGACATGAGCGTCGACACCGCGATCGATCGGCAAGCCCGCATCATCGCCCGGGCTCGCTAGCGCGGCCGCCCGGTCTCCTCCGGGCGCCCGGCAGGCCGGTTCTCCGGCCAGGCCTGCCGGGCCCCGATGTCAGACCCCAACAGCGACGGATGGTCCCGATGGCCCTGCCCACCCGGCGGATCCCGTTCTTGCGCAACCTCAACGCCAAGATCGCCGCCATCCCGATGGTCCTGGTGGCGAGCGTGGTGTTCGTCGGCGGGACGCTGTGGACGGTGGTCCACTCGTTCACCGACTCCCGGCTGCTGCCCAGCACCAACTTCATCGGTGTCGAGCAGTACGAGCGGCTGTTCGACACCCCGCGCTGGCAGGTGTCGGTCACCAATCTGGCGATCTACGGATCGACCTCCTTGGTGTTCTCGTTCACGATCGGCTTCCTACTGGCGGCCCTGCTCGACCAGAAGATCCGGTTCGAGAACACGTTCCGCACGATCTTCCTGTATCCGTTCGCGCTGTCCTTCATCGTGACCGGTCTGGTCTGGCAGTGGATCCTCGACCCGGCCCTGGGTCTCCCCAATGTCGTCCGCGATCTGGGGTTCGAGGGGTTCGATCTCGCCCTGCTCGGCAATCCCGACACGGTGCTGTTCGCCCTGGTGGTCGCCGGGCTGTGGCAGGGCACCGGCTTCGTCATGGTGCTGATGCTGGCGGGCCTGCGCGGCATCGACGACGAGATCTGGAAGGCCGCCAGGGTCGACGGCATCCCGGCCTGGAAGACCTATCTCTTCGTCGTCATCCCGATGATGCGCGGGGTGTTCATCACCACGCTGGTCATCGTCGCGTCTGGCATCGTCAAGCTCTACGACCTGGTGGTCGCGATGACCCAGGGCGGTCCCGGCTTCGCGTCCGAGGTGCCGGCCAAATACGTCTTCGACTTCATGTTCCAGCGGGCCAATCTGGGCCAGGGCCTGGCCGCCTCCACCGTGATGCTGCTGACCGTCCTGATCATCCTGGTGCCCTGGGCGCTGCTGATGTTCCGCGAGCGCAAGGGGTAGACCCGCGATGACGACATCCCTCACCGCAACCCCCGCCGCCGTCGACGGCCCCCGGGGACGCAAGCCCCGGCGGCGCTTCACCCCGGCGACGATCATGCTCTACGGCGTGCTGATCGTGGCCGCCGTGTACTACCTGCTGCCGCTCTACGTGATGGTGGTCACGTCGCTGAAGGGCATGCCGGAGATCCGGATGGGCAACATCTTCGCCCCGCCGGTGGACATCACCTTTCAGCCTTGGGTGACGGCATGGGACAGCGCCTGCACCGGGCTGACCTGCGAGGGGATCAAGGTCGGTTTCTGGAACTCGGTGAAGATCACCGTGCCGGGCGTGCTGGTCTCGATCGCCATGGCCTCGGTCAGCGGCTACGCGCTCGCCAACTGGCGGTTCCGCGGCTCGGAGTTCTTCTTCACCTGCCTGTTGTTCGGCGCGTTCATCCCCTATCAGGTGCTGCTCTACCCGCTGGTGATCCTGCTGCGGGAACTGGGGATCTTCTCCACCCTGACCGGTGTGGTGGTGGTGCACACGATCTTCGGAATGCCGATCCTGACCTTGTTGTTCCGCAACTACTTCGCGTCGCTGCCGTTGGAGATCTTCAAGGCCGCCCGTGTCGACGGGGCTGGCTTCTGGCAGATCTTCCTGCAGGTCTACCTGCCGATGTCGATCCCGATCTTCGTCGTCGGCG
The DNA here is from genome assembly GCA_028281265.1 of Alphaproteobacteria bacterium. Classification (GTDB taxonomy): domain Bacteria; phylum Pseudomonadota; class Alphaproteobacteria; order DSM-16000; family Inquilinaceae; genus JANQKE01. Next base: position 12,376 of record JANQKE010000180.1, read on the forward strand.
TGATCCTGCAGGTCACCGGGATCTGGAACGACTTCCTTCTCGGCGTCGTGTTCGCCGGCAACCAGAACTACCCGATGACGGTCCAGCTCAACAACGTGGTCAACGCGGTCCAAGGCGTCAAGGAATACAACGTCAACATGGCCGCGACCTTGCTGACCGCGATGGTACCGCTGATCGTCTATTTCGTTTCCGGCCGGCTGTTCGTGCGTGGTATCGCCGCCGGCGCAGTAAAGGGGTGAGCGCCATGACAAGCAGCGTCAGCGTCCGGGACCTGAACCTGAGCTTCGGTCCCCTGACCATCCTCGACGAGCTTTCCCTGGAGATCGACGATGGCGAGTTCCTGGTCCTGCTGGGCCCGTCGGGGTGCGGCAAGTCGACCTTGCTCAACTGCATCGCCGGTCTGCTCGACATCACCGACGGCCAGATCTTCATCAAGGGCCGCAACGTCACCTGGGAGGAGCCCAAGGACCGCGGCATCGGCATGGTGTTCCAGTCCTACGCGCTCTATCCGCAGATGACGGTGGAGGGAAACCTCTCCTTCGGGCTGCGCAACACCCGCATGCCGCGGGAGGAGATCCGCCAGCGCGTCGCCCGTGCAGCGGAAATCCTGCAGATCGAACCGCTGCTCAAGCGCAAGCCCGCCGCCCTGTCGGGTGGCCAGCGGCAACGGGTGGCGATCGGCCGGGCGCTGGTGCGGGACGCGGATGTCTTCCTGTTCGACGAGCCCCTGTCCAACCTGGACGCAAAGCTGCGCTCGGAGCTGCGGGTCGAGCTCAAGCGCCTGCACCGGACCCTCAAGAACACGATGATCTACGTGACCCACGACCAGATCGAAGCCCTGACCCTGGCCGACCGGATCGCGGTGATGAAGGACGGGATCATCCAGCAACTCGCCGACCCGCGCACCCTGTATAACCGGCCGGCCAACCGCTTCGTCGCGGGCTTCGTCGGCTCCCCGGCGATGAACTTCCTGGACGGCACCCTGGTCGAGGCCGACGGGCTGCCGGCCTTTCGGACCCGCGACACGGTCATCCCGCTCGACGGCTACGCCCAGGCGGAGCGCCTGGAGCCCGGCCGTCCGGTGGTGCTCGGTCTGCGGCCCGAGCATATCCGCCTGGGTCCCGAGGCCGGCAACGCCCCGCATCGGTTCGAGGCGCAGTTCGAGCTCGACGAGCCGATGGGCGCGGACAACCTGGTATGGTTGCGTCTGGACGGGCATCCGCTATCCGTACGGACGGAGACCGTCGACGGCCTGGCGGTCGGCGACCGTGTGCCGATCGCCGTCAATCTGCCGATGGCGTCCCTGTTCGACGCCGAAAGCCACCGCCGTCTGTAACCCGCAGCCGCCCCCGCCGCCGGGACGCGATCTTTCCTCTTGCCCGGAACACCGCCTGAGAGCGCATGATGTCCGACTTCTCCTTTCAACTGTACAGCGCGCGCAACTTCCCGCCGCTGTCCGCCACGCTCGCCATGCTCAAGGCCGAGGGGTACGTGTCCGTCGAAGGCTATGGCGGCCTGTTTCCGGCCGATGACGGGGCTGCGGTGCCGGCGTTGAAACAGGCGCTCGACGCGGCCGGCCTGATCATGCCGACCGCCCATATCGGGCTCGATCTGCTCGAGCGGGATCCCGACCGGGTCCTGGCGATCGCCGACCACCTCGGCCTCGAAGCGGTCTATTGCCCCCATCTCGACGCCGCCGAGCGGCCGGCCGATGCCGATGGCTGGGCTGCGTTCGCCCGGCGCCTGACCGCGGCCGGGGCGCCCCTATGGGCCGCCGGGATCGGTTTCGGCTGGCACAATCACGATTTCGAGTTTCGTCCCCTGCCCGACGGCCAGATCCCGCTCGCCGTCCTGCTCGACACCGCACCGGCCCTGTCCTGGGAGGCCGATATCGCCTGGATCGTCCGTGGCGGCGCCGATCCGTTCGTATGGATCGATCGCTACGGCGATCGCATCACCGCGGTGCACGTCAAGGACATCGCCCCGGCCGGCCGCAACGCGGCCGAGGATGGCTGGGCCGATGTCGGCGACGGCGTCGTCGACTGGCGGGCGCTGGCCGAGGCGCTGAAGGCGCTGCCGATCCGGCATTTCGTCATGGAGCACGACAACCCCAGCGATGCCACCCGCTTCGCCCGGCGCTCGCTGGCCGCGGCGCGGCGGCTCCAGGCCGCCTGATCATCATCGAGGACGTCCACCATGACCCAGGATCTTGGCGTCGGCATCATCGGCTGCGGCAACATCTCCGCGGCCTATCTCAAGCTCGCCCCATTGTTCCGCGGCATCGAGGTCCGGGCCTGCGCCGACCGCGACCCCGCGGCCGCCCGGGCCCGCGCGGCCGCGTTCGGGGTTCGCGCGCTGTCGGTCGACGCTCTGCTGGCCGACGAGACCATCGACATCGTCGTGAACCTCACCGTGCCGGACGCGCATTTCGCCGTCTCCCGACAGATCCTGGAGGCCGGCAAGCATGTCTACTCCGAGAAGCCGCTGGTGCTGTCCGTGGAGGAGGGGACGACCCTCGCCCGGCTGGCGCGGGAGCGGGGGCTGAGCATCGGCTGTGCGCCCGACACGTTCCTGGGCGGCGCCCATCAACTCGCCCGCAAAGCCATCGATGACGGGGCGCTGGGGACGGTGATCGGCGGCACCTGCCATGTGATGAGCCACGGGATGGAGCATTGGCATCCCAACCCGGACTTCTTCTACCAGCCCGGGGGCGGCCCGATCCTCGATGTCGGTCCCTACTACATCGCCACCCTGATCAACCTGATCGGACCGGTGCGGCGGGTGGCGGCGCTGACCAGCCTACCCAACCCGGTCCGGACGATATCGAGCGCGCCGCGGCGGGGGGAGACCATCACGGTCGGCACACCCACCACGATCCATGCCCTCTTGGAGTTCCAGGGCGGTGCGACCGTCACCCTGTCGGCCAGTTGGGACGTCTGGGCGCACCGGCATGGCCATCTGGAGATCTACGGTACCGAAGGCGCATTGTTCGTCCCCGACCCGAACTTCTTCGGCGGCACCGTCGAGATCGCCCGCCGCGACGGCGGGATCGTGCCGCTGGACGGCTGGGACCATCCGTTCGGCCGGGCGAACGAGAGCCGCGGCGTGGGCGCGACGGCCAACTACCGCTCGGTCGGGCTTGCGGACATGGCCGCGGCCTTGGCCGCCGGGCGCGAGCCGCGCTGCTCTTTGGAGCGGGCGCTGCACGGGGTGGAGGTGATGCTGGCGATCCTGCGGTCCGGCGAGACCGGCTCGTTCGTCGCTCTGACCACCACCTGCACCCGCCCCGAGGCCATCGGCATCGCCGAAGCGACCGCGCTGATGCGACCGATCGCCCCCGACCGATCCGGCACCCAGGTGGCGTAGGCTCCGGGAGGGCCGGGCGGTGTCGGTCTTGCCCGGGGTCAATGGGAGCGGCGGCGATCGATGTGCGGGCTGGAGCATCCTGGGCCCGAACGGACGCGAGGATGCTCTCCCTCTTTGAAGTCGATCACCTTATCGACGTTCAGATGAGTCCATCCGAACGCAGACCTAAGCCGCGCTGTCGGTCCGCAGTCTGCCGGGGGTGGTGCCGGTCAGCGCCTTGACCCGCCGGGTCATGTGCGACTGGCTGGAGAACCCGGTGCCATCGGCTGGCTCATGCCCAACTCCGGGCGGACCCAGCAACAACGAGAAGGCATGATGGCCGACCTCATCCTGCGCGACGGGCGCATTACCACCCTCGACCCGACCATGCCGGAGGCCGAAGCCATCGCGATCACCGAT
>JANQKE010000001.1 GCA_028281265.1 Alphaproteobacteria bacterium
AATCTGATCATACGCCTGAAACTCACCAAACTGCTTGGTAATCGCCGCCGTCAGCGTCGTCTTACCATGGTCCACATGACCAATCGTTCCAATGTTCGCGTGCGGCTTCGTCCGCTCAAACTTCGCCTTCGCCATTGTGTCCTGCTCGTCGAGATCGTGTGTTCGTGTGGAGGCTCGAGGGGCCGTCACGCCATCGCGCCAAGGCGATCGCCGCCGGTACCGCTGGGAGACGCAAGGCCGGGGTTGGAGCGGGTGACCGGAATCGAACCGGCACTACCAGCTTGGAAGGCTGGGGCTCTACCGTTGAGCTACACCCGCCCGATCGCGGGGGCACCAAACCCGTTCACGTCCCATGATACCGGGCGAACCGCCAAGGGGAAAGGGACTGGTGGAGGGGGCTGGATTCGAACCAGCGTACGCATACGCGGGCAGATTTACAGTCTGCTGCCTTTAACCACTCGGCCACCCCTCCAAAGTTCCCGTGCATTGGCGGCCACCCACGGCGAGCCGGGGATGTATCGGCCCCGCGTCCCGCTTGTCAACAAGGCCGACCACCGGCTATCGCAACGCAAGCTCCCGGGCAACGCAACGCGGCCGCCGTGCCGGGGGCGCGTCGCCGTTGCCGCTCATGCCCGACCCGATGTCCGACCGCCCATCCCGCCCCCGCGCCGACCACCCGCCACGCGCCAAACCGGCACGGATACGGACGCCCGGACGGCGCGGCGACGCCGTCGACAAGGGCGGACCGCCATCGGGGGGTGCCATGATGGGGCGCAAGCTGCCCGACCGGCGCCTCTACGGCCTACACGCGGCGGCGGCGGCCTGGACCAATCCCGAGCGGACCTGCCGGGCGCTGTGGCTGACCGGCACCGCCGCTGGCCAGTTCGGTCCCGCCCTGGCGGCGGCCCGGGCCGCCGGCCTCGATCGGCCGGCGCCGGAGCCGGTGGAGCGCGCCTGGATCGACAAGCGGGTGCCGGCCGGGGCGGTTCACCAGGGGGTCCTCGTGGAGGTCGAACCCCTGCCCCCGACCGGCCTGGATGATCTCATCCGGGCCGCGGCCGTGGCTCCGAAGGCCCTGGTGCTGGCCCTCGACCATGTGACCGACCCGCACAATGTCGGTGCGATCCTGCGCTCGGCAGCCGCGTTCGGGGCGCTGGGTCTGGTCGTGACCCATCGCCATACGCCGGAGGTGACGGCGGCGCTCGCCAAGACCGCCTCGGGCGCGGTCGACCATGTACCGATCGTCCGGGTGACCAACCTTGCCCGCGCGCTGGAGGATCTCGGCGCGGCCGGGTTCATGCGGATGGGTCTGGCCGAAACGGGCGGCGAGGTGCTCGGCACGGTCGCCCTGCCCGATCGGATCTGCCTGGTCCTGGGGGCGGAAGGCGACGGCCTCAGGCAGAAGACCAAGGCGACCTGCGACCGGTTGGTGCGCCTACCGACGGGCGGGCCGATCGGCAGCCTCAACGTCTCCAACGCCGCGGCGACCGCCCTGTTCGAGGTGCGCCGCCAGCACGGCCCGGTAGACCCCACGGTCGGCCGATGACCCTTGGACTGTGTCGACCTTCGGTCCGCCGCGACCGCGCCGGCAAGGCTGGGTCGCCCCCCTTTACCCGACGGGCAAGGGCACGTATTTCAAGGGCATGCCGGTTTAGCTCAGTTGGTAGAGCATCTGATTTGTAATCAGAGGGCCGGGGGTTCAAGTCCCTCAACCGGCACCAACCTTTTCAAGGGGTTAAGCGATCTGGGACCCAGAGCTTGAGCGTCTTGGGTCTCGAATTGGGTCCCAAAGCGGTCGGCTAGAGCGTCTTGGGTCTCGAATTGGGTCCCAAAGCGGTCGGCTAGAGCATCCTGCGTCCTAACGGACGCAGATAAGATGCTCTAACTCTTTGAAATAGATCAACTTATCTGCGTTCAGATGAGTCCATCTGAACGCAGGTTGATCTAGTCGAACGCTTCGTCCCAGGTACCGCGGGTGGCGGCCCGGCTGTACTCGGTGGCGCGGTTCTCGAAGAAGTTGGTGTGCTCGACCCCGTTGAGCATCACGTCCATCCACGGCAGCGGGTTCTTGTCGATCCGATAGATCGGCTGCAGGCCGAGTTGGGTCAGCCGCCGATCCCCGATCCAGCGGATATAGGCCTTGATCTCGTCGGCGGTCATACCCTCGATCGCCACGCCGTGGTCGAGCCCGAACGCCAGGTCGATGAACGCGTCCTCATGGGTGATGACGATCTCGCAGGATCCGTAGATCTCCCGCTTCAACGTGTCGGTCAGGACTTCCGGGTTCTCCGCGACGAAGGTGCGGAACAGCCGGATCACCGCCTGGGTGTGCAGGGTCTCGTCCCGGGCCGACCAGGCGACGATCTGGCCCATCCCCTTCATCTTGTTGAAGCGCGGGAAGTTCAGCAGCATCGCGAACGACGCGAACAGGGCCAACCCTTCGGTGAATGCGCCGAACATTGCCAATGTCCGGGCGATGTCCGGCTTCGAGTTGACGCTGAAGCCCTGCATGTAGTCCCATTTGTCCTTCATCTCCTTGTAATCGAGGAATGCCGAGTATTCGGTCTCCGGCATCCCGATCGTATCTAGGAGGTGAGAATAGGCAGCGATATGCACGGTTTCGATATTGGAGAACGCCGCCAGCATCATCTGCACTTCGGTGGGCTGAAACACCTGGCTGTAATGCTTCATGTAGCAGTTGTTCACCTCGACATCCGATTGGGTGAAGAACCGGAAGATCTGGGTGAGCAGATTGCGCTCGGCCTCGGTCAGCTTGTTGCGCCAGTCCTTGACGTCGTCGGCCAGCGGCACTTCTTCGGGCAGCCAATGCAACTGCTGCTGCTTCAGCCACGCCTCGTACGCCCAGGGGTAGTTGAACGGCTTGTAGACCGGGTTGGGGGTCAACAGGTCAGGCATGGCGCTCCCCGTGCGCTGGAGGAAGGGACGGATCGGCGAAAGGCGGATTGGATACTAGATACAGCGTCCGATGGGAAGCGAGCTTCTACATCTTGTCCACAGATCTGGCGTCCGCTGTGAACTCCGGGGAAAGCCGGCAGCCGGACCGGTTGCAGCCGGCCGGTCCCGCTCCCGTCATACCGCCAGGCGCCGAGATGACCTGATCTCACATCGCCATGCGTTCCGGCGTCCGGCGAGGCTTCGCCTCGCAAGAAGCTCGGGCGCGCCTATCACGTTGCGATGAGGCGCCTTCGTTGCGACGTGACGTCAGTCCTTCTTGCCGGGATGGATGGCGCTGTCCAGGAAGTCCTTGACCCGGCTGAAGAACCCATGGCTTTCCGGATGCGTCGTCTCGTGCGCTCCGGTGTCCTCGAACTCCTGCAGCAATTCGCGCTGGCGTTTGGACAGGTTCTTCGGCGTTTCCACCTGGACCTGCACGTACATGTCGCCGCGCAGGGTCGACCGCAGGATCGACATTCCCTTCATCCGCAGCCGGATGTCGGTGCCGGACTGGGTGCCCGGCGGGATGGTGACCCGGGCGCGGCTGCCATCGATGGTGGGCACCTCGATCGGCCCGCCCAGAGCGGCGACGGTCATCGGGATGGTCGCCTTGCAGTAAAGGTCGGCCCCGTCGCGCTCGAAGAAGCGGTGCGGCCGGATACTGAGGAAGATGTAGAGGTCGCCCGGCGGCGCCCCCCGCAACCCGGCCTCGCCCTCGCCGGCGAGCCGGACCCGGGTGCCGTCTTCCACGCCGGCGGGGATGTTGACCTCAAGCGTCTTGTCCCCGCGGGTGCGGCCGGTTCCCCCGCACACCCGGCACGGATCCTTGATTATCCGGCCCGCGCCCGCGCAAGTCGGGCAGGTCCGTTCGATGGTGAAGAAGCCTTGCTGCGCCCTCACCTTGCCGACCCCGCCACAGGTCGGACAGGTGACCGGTTCCGCTCCACCTTCCGCACCGGTGCCGGAACAGGCCTCGCAGGCCTCGCTGGACGGCACGCGGATCGAGGCCTTCTTGCCGCGGAACGCGTCTTCGAGGGTGATTTCGAGATTGTAGCGCAGATCCGCGCCGCGGCCGGCCGCGCCCCGGCCGCGGCGGCCGGACGCACCGCCCATGAAGTCGCCGAACATCTCGTCGAAGATGTCCGCAAAGCCGCCGCTGAAATCGAAGCCGCCGGCCCGGCCCGGGCCGCCGCCTTCGAACGCCTGGTGGCCGAACCGATCGTAGGCGGCCCGTTTCTGGTCGTCCTTCAGGACGTCATAGGCCTCGTTGATCTCCTTGAACTTGGTTTCGGCCTCCGTGTCTCCGGGATTGCGGTCCGGGTGATACCGCATGGCCAGTTTGCGATAGGCCTTCTTGAGATCGTCGCCGCCGGCGCCCTTCTGCACGCCGAGCGTCTCATAATAGTCGCGCTTAGCCATCGATGGATGCTGTCCTGAACGAAGCCGTTCGTCCGCCTAACACGCGGTAGAAGGTGATTGCGGAGACCGAATCGGATCGGGGGCCCGGGGCACAGGCACCGGACCCCCGTTCGTCCGGGTCGGGACCCTGCGGGCACCGGCCCGATCAGGCCGACTTCTTCTTGTCGTCGTCGACTTCCTCGAACTCGGCGTCGACGACGCCCTCGTCCGCGGATGAGGGGCCGTCGCCGGCATCGCCGTCATCGGCGTCCGGTCCGCTCTCGGCCTTGTACATGGCCTCGCCGATCTTCATCGCGGTCTGTTGGACGGCTTCGACCTTGGCCTTGATGGCGTCGGCATCCTCACCGTCCTTGACCTGCTGGAGCTCGGCGACGGCCGCCTCGATCGCCTGCTTGTCGGCGGCGTCGAGCTTGTCGCCATGTTCGGCGAGCTGCTTCTCGGTGGTGTGAACGACGCTTTCCGCGATGTTTCGCGCCTCGACCAGTTCACGCCGTTTCTTGTCGGCTTCGGCGTTGGCCTCGGCCTCCTTGACCATCTTCTCGATATCGGCGTCGGACAGCCCGCCCGAGGCCTGGATCGAGATCGCCTGCTCCTTGCCGGTCGCCTTGTCCTTGGCGGAGACGTTGACCAGGCCGTTGGCGTCGATGTCGAAGGTCACCTCGATCTGCGGCACACCGCGCGGCGCGGCCGGGATGCCGACCAGGTCGAACTGGCCCAGCAGCTTGTTGTCGGCCGCCATCTCGCGTTCGCCCTGGAACACCCGGATGGTGACCGCACTCTGGTTGTCTTCGGCGGTGGAGAAGGTCTGGGCCTTCTTGGTCGGGATCGTGGTGTTGCGGTCGATCAGGCGGGTGAACACGCCGCCCAGGGTCTCGATGCCCAACGACAACGGCGTGACGTCGAGCAGCAGGACATCCTTGACCTCGCCCTGCAGCACACCGGCCTGGATCGCGGCACCGACGGCGACGACCTCGTCGGGGTTCACGCCGCGGTGCGGTTCCTTGCCGAACAGGGTCTTCACGGTCTCGATGACCTTGGGCATGCGGGTCATGCCGCCGACCAGGATCACCTCGTCGATCTCGCTGGCCTTGAGGCCCGCATCCTTGATCGCCGCCTTGCACGGCCCGACGGTCCGCTGCACCAGATCGTCGACCAGCGCCTCCAGCTTGGCCCGGGTCACCTTGATGTTGAGATGCTTGGGCCCCGACGCATCGGCCGTGATGAACGGCAGATTGACTTCCGTCTGGGTCGAGGAGGAGAGCTCGATCTTTGCCTTCTCGGCGGCTTCCTTCAGCCGCTGTAGGGCGAGCCGGTCGCCGCGCAGATCGATCCCCTGCTCCTTCTTGAACTCTTCGGCCAGGTAGTCGATCACCCGGCTGTCGAAGTCTTCACCGCCCAGGAAGGTGTCGCCGTTGGTCGACTTCACCTCGAACACGCCGTCGCCGATCTCCAGAATCGAGATGTCGAAGGTGCCGCCGCCCAGATCGTAGACCGCGATGGTGCCGACCTTCTTCTTCTCCAGGCCATAGGCCAGGGCCGCCGCCGTGGGCTCGTTGATGATCCGCAGGACTTCGAGCCCGGCGATCTTGCCCGCGTCCTTGGTTGCCTGGCGCTGGCTGTCATTGAAATAGGCCGGCACCGTGATGACGGCCTGGGTCACCGTCTCGCCAAGATAGCTCTCAGCGGTCTCCTTCATCTTCTGCAGCGTGTAGGCGCTGATCTGAGAGGGGGCGTAGGGCTTGCCCTCGGCTTCCACCCAAGCGTCGCCATTGTCGCCCTTGACGATCTTGTACGGGACCAGATCGCGGTCCTTGGTGGTCATCGGATCGTCGAACCGGCGGCCGATAAGCCGCTTGACCGCGAAGATGGTGTTTTCCGGGTTGGTGACCGCCTGGCGCTTGGCCGGCTGGCCCACCATACGCTCCCCTTCCTTGAAGGCCACGATGGACGGCGTCGTGCGCGCGCCCTCGGCATTCTCGATCACCCGGGCGTTCGAGCCTTCCATCACCGCCACGCAGGAGTTGGTGGTGCCCAGGTCGATCCCGATCACTTTGGCCATGAATGGTCCTCTTTCATCGTGCCAGCGGCAGAACCCTTGCGGCCCTCTACGCCCGAGCGGAGGCGAGGCACCGGCTGTGGGGTCCCCTTTTGTTGAACTGATCCCGGTGGCGAACCGATCGATCATGCCGATCCGGCCCGGCCGGGTGGGCGCCGCACCGCCCGATCAAGCCCCGATATAGGCACCGACAAAACCCCCCGCAACCTGTGGGCTCGCGCTGACCGGATCATCGAGAACCCTGATATGCCCATCGCACGGGGAAGGTTTCTGACGCTTTCGCCTTGGCGCGGCCGGTCGGGGCCGTGTATCGCCGAGGCCGAACGGCGTCGCCGCCCGCTCTCCCGTCTCCGCTTCAAGGCCACCGCCATGCCATCCGGAAGCCCGACCGGTACGTCCCCCTGGGCCGCCTTGCAGGGGGTCCCGGCCGCCCGGGTGATGCCGGTCGGCGGGCCGGTGTCCGGGACGGTTACGGTGCCGGGATCCAAATCGGTCACCAACCGTGCGCTGATCCTGGCCGCCGCGGCAGCCGGCGAGAGCCGGCTGTCGGGGGTGCTGCGGTCGGATGACAGCTACTGGTGCCTGGACGCGCTCGAACGGCTCGGTCTGACGGTTGCCGTCGACGGGACGGATGTCGCCATCGGCGGGCAGGCGGGGCGCTTCCCCCATCGGCAGGGGGAGCTGTTCATCGGCTCGGCCGGCACGATCGCGCGGTTCTTGCCCGGCGTGCTCGCGGCCGCACCCGACGGGATGTGGCGGGTCTCCGCCTCCGACCAGCTTTCCGCCCGGCCCGTGGCGCCGCTGTTCGACGCGCTGGCGACCCTGGGCGCCCGCATCCAGACGCGCGTTCGCGCCGGCGCCTATCCGGCCGATATCGCCGGGGGTGGGCTGAACGGCGGATCGGTCACCCTGTCGGGGGCGTTGTCGAGCCAGTTCATCTCCGGCGTGCTGATGGCGGCCCCGCTGGCGGCCGGGCCGGTGACCCTGACGGTGCCCGACGAGATCGTTCAGGCCGACTATGTCCGCATCACCCTGGACACGATGGCCGCCTTCGGAGCCGAGATCGGGGTCGAAGACGGTTTCCACCGTTTCACCACGGCCCCGACCGGCTATCGCGGCCGGCCCTATACGGTGGAGGCCGACGCGTCCACCTCCACCTATTTCATGGCGTTGGCCGCGGTGACCGGCGGTACGGTCACGATCGACAATATCGGCACGGAGACCCGCCAGCCCGATATCCGCTTCGCCGATATCCTGGAACGCATGGGGGCGGTGGTGGCCCGGCGACCGGGGGCGATCACGGTGACCGGACCACCCCGGCTGAAGGGCGGCTTCACCGTCTCTTTGCGGCCGCTGTCGGACGCGACCCTGACGCTGGCCGCGATCGCCCCGTTTGCCGATGGACCGATTACCGTGACCGAGGTCGCACATATCCGCATGCACGAAAGCGACCGGATCGCGGTCGCCGTCGCGGGTCTGACCCGGATGGGGATCCGGGCCGAGGAGCGCCCCGACGGGCTGACGGTCCATCCGGGCACCCCACGTTTTGCCGAGCTCGAGACCCATGACGACCACCGGGTGGCGATGGCCTTCGCCTTGACCGGGCTGGCCGGGGCCGGGGTGCGCCTATTGGAGCCGGGATGCGTGTCGAAGACCTGCCCGGTCTTCTTCGACCTGCTGGCGGGGCTCGGGGTCCCGGTCGACCTGTCCGGAACGGGCTGATGCCGACATGCGCCGAGGTGAGCTCATCGCAAGTCGTATTGCGTTCAAGTGCCGTGTGAGGCTTGCTTCGCCAGAAGCTCGGATGCGCGGTCGCGCCGGGCATGTCGTGGTGAGCCCGGCTCATTGCGACCCGGTATGACGATCACCCGATCGCAGCCGGCGGGCAGGGCAGTGGCCAGGGGAACAGCGGTCCGGGATCGCGTTTGCGGTCGGGTGCGATCAGATCGTGCCCGAGCACCGTTTCGATCGGGTAGGTCGCGGCCAGAAGCCCGATGATCTGCCGTGCCGCGGCGATTTGGGCGAGGGGGAAGACTTCCCACCGGCGGGGTACCGGTTCCAGGCGGTGGGTGGATTCGGCAACCGGGCAGCCGGGCGGCAAGGCCGTGCCATCATCCGCCAGCCAGCCGTCACGGCCCGGGGCCGGGGTCACGGGGCCGGCATTGACCAGCTCGATCCCGACGCTGCAGGCGTTCAGCCCCGTCCGCCCCGCCCACCGGCTGATGCCGGCGTGCCAGCCGATGGTCGTGAACGGCAGCAACTGATCGATCCGCCCGTCGCGATCGACCACCAGATGGGCCGAAACTCGGCCTTCCGGCCGGTCCGGGTCGGTCAGAATGTCGATCGCCCGCGCCCGCGTGGTCGTCGCGGTGAAGTGCATCACCACCAGCGCCGGCCGCATCGCCCCGCCATGATTGGGAGAGGGCAGCCGGCAGGCCGGGGCGGAGAGCCAGCCGTCCGGTCCGATCGTCGGCCCCGGCGCCTCAGACGCCGGCATCGATCTCCAGCGCCTCTTCCCCCAGATCGGTCAGCCGCCAGACGGGGCCGTCCTCCGCGTCCTCGCCCGCTGCGGCGATCAGCCCGGCGCGGCTGGTCTCTCGCACCGTGGCGCGGATCCGGAACAGCGGCAATCCGACGGCGCGGGCGGCGGCGGCGGCGGTGTGCGGCTGCCGCATTTCGGTCAGCACCCGTTTGGCGACGACCGACAGCGTACCGTCGGGGTTGATGCAAGCCATCGGGTCCTCCGGTCCCGGGTTTCAGGGGCTCGGGTACGGTCAGCTCGGCTCCGACGGGACGGTGGTCCGGCAGAACCACCAGTCGACATACTCGACGTCCTGGCTCTTGCGGGCGTCGGCGTCTTCCATCGTTCGCGGGGCCGGCACGATGACCTTGTCACCGGGCTGCCAATTGGCCGGCGTGGCGACCT